>NZ_JBEYJD010000004.1:0-291272 GCF_040636125.1 Streptomyces sp. NPDC006733
GTCACCGGCCTGGGGCCTGGGAAAATTGGGCCCCAGAGCCGGAACTTCATGTGAAGAGTTTCACAAACTTCGTTCTGCGCGAGGCACCACACGGCACGGCGTGCAACTTTCCCGAGCGCAACGATCTTTCGACCGACCCGTGCACGAAGCGTCTGTCCCTGTTGCCGCAGGTCAGGCGCGGCCGAACGGGTGAACCGCGCACCTGCCGGGCGCCGACCCGTCGTGCGCACGCCGGCTCCTTTGGTTGGGAGCGCTCCCAAAACGTGCCATCGCTCCCGCCGCTCAAGGGAGTGCGCCGTCTCTACGAGGCCTTCGGGGACGCCCTGGTCCGGTCTCACCGCGGACGACCGCGGTCGCCGGTCTGCGGGGCACGCCACCGGCCGCCCAGCTTCCGGACTCGCCGCCGCCCGGCTCCACAGCGGTGACGGCGGCACGGGCAGCACCGCGGGCGGGCCGGGACCTCGGGGTCCTGGCCCGCCGGGCCGTGGGGCGATCGCACGGCGCGGCCGCCACGCGTGGCGTCGATGTCAGGGAGCGGCGCAGGCGACGCCGTTGAGGGTGAAGCCGTGGGGGGCGGCGTTGCTGGAGCGGTAGGTGCCGGTGAATCCGAGAGCGGTGGAGCCGCCGGGGGCGAGGGTGGCGTTGTGACCGGCATTGCGGGCCGTCACGGTCGGGCCGCTCTGGGTCACGGTGCCGTTCCAGGAGCCGCCGACTTGCTGGTCCCCGCCGAAGACCCAGGTCGCCGTCCAGCCGTTGATCGCGGAGGCACCGGTGTTGGTGATCTTCACATCGGCCTGGAAGCCGCTGCCCCAGTCGTTGGCGACGGTGTACGTGATCACGCAGCCCGCTCCCGTCGCGGCCTGCGTGGTGATCCATAGGGGCGCGGACGCGGCGGAGACGGATCCCGCGGTGTCGACGGCCTGGACCGTCAGCGCGTAGGCGGTCGCGGGAGTGAGGCCGGAGAGGGTCAGGGAGGTGCCCGTGGTGGTGCCGGCGGGCACGGGTCCGGTGCCGCTGTCGGTGAACACCTGGTAGCCGGCGAGCGGTTGGCTGCCGGGGGCGGACGCGGTCCACGACAGGGTCGCGGACGTCTGCGTGACCGCGGTCGCCCGCAGTCCGGCGGGGGCGGACGGTGGGGTGCCGGTGCCCGGATCGCCCGGATCGCCCGGGTCGCCGGGCTGCAGGCCCCATACCGCGGTGGCCCCGTCGTAGAGCACGATGTGGTCGACGGTGGCCGGGGTGGATCCCGGGGTGCCGGACACGCCCTGGTACGACCAGTCCTGGGTCCGGTCGTGCGCGCCGGGGAAGGTGAGGCGGAACTGCACCTCGCGGTGGAACGCGGACTGCCCGGCGGGCGCGATGTCCTGCCCCGCACAGCTGATCGTCACGTAGTAGACGCTGCCGGCGAAGCGGGTCGGGCCGGTGGGGGCGGAGCACTGGTTGTACGCCGAGGTGAGCACGATCTGCGAGGGGCTGGTGCCCGGGTCGAGGGTGAAGTAGTACCGGAAGCTGCCGTGGGTGAGGTGCCGGGCGGGCCAGCCGGACTTGTTGACCACCTGGGCCTTGATCTCGTAGAAATTGGTGCCCGCGGCGTTCACCGCGGCCTGCAGGAACTCCTCGGGACCGTCCGGGGTCTCCTTGCCGGGGAATCCCGCCCGCGGCGTGCCGCCGTACTGGTCGGTGAGGGCGGCCAGGGCGCCGGAGAAGCCGGCGTTGTAGTCCAGGGCGCCTTCCGTCTCGCCGTAGTTGGAGCGCTCGTCGGAGTAGCCGTCGTCGGCCGATCCGGGGCCGCCGACCAGGAGTCCGTAGTCGAGGTGCCGGGTCGTGGCCGGTTCGGTCATCGACTGGGACCAGGAGCCGTGGGCGGCCCTGCTGTGCGGGTTGCGCGGCCACGCGGTGTTCCGGCCGGAGTTGGTGAAGCCGATCTCGTAGCTCTGGTGGGCCGGGTTGTCGCCGAGGATGTAGTCGATCTGCCGCACGCCGAAGTCGTGGTAGGTCTGTGCCTTGGCCGTGTCCTTGCCGTGGCTGCTCAGCCAGGTGCCGAACTGCAGGGCCACGAAGGCCGTGTTGGCGGAGTACCGCAGGGATCCCCAGGTGTCCAGAAAGGCTTCGCCACCCGGCGAGTAGGTGATCTTCTGACCGGCCACTCCGGTGGTCCACCAGTCGAGCCAGCGCTCGGCGTCGTCGAGGTAGGTCTGCTTGCCGGTGAGCTCGGCCAGCAGGACGTAGGCGCCGTAGGACTTGTCGTCCCAGGCGAGCGTCCACTTGTACTCGGGCGTGTTGGTCTGCTGCATCTTGGGCAGCTGCGCGTAGTACGCCTCCGCCTTGGCGAGGTAGGCGCTGTCGCCGGTGGCGCGGTAGAGCCAGATCGCACCCCAGACGAGTTCGTCCCAGTAGCCGCTCCAGGAGTTGTAGTAGCCCTGGGCGGCGGTGATGCACTTGTCGTAGGTGCCGCGGTAGGTGTCGGCGAAGGTGTACAGCTGCTTGGCGTGGGTCAGCAGCGTGGCGGCGTAGGCCGGGTCGCCGGCCTTGAAGACCATGGACGAGGACGCGAGGGCGGCGGCCGTCTCGCCCGCCAGATCCGAGCCGGGGCACGACGCATCGATCTTGAAGGAGGGGCGGGGCGCGGGGTTGGTCTCGGGCGGTCCCCAAAAGGCGTGGTCGGTGCCGCCGTCGCCGACCTGGCCGTAGAGCACGTTGGGTGCGGGGTGAGCCTTGATCAGCCAGTCGTCGCCCCAGCGCAGATTGCGCAGCAGGTAGGTGTCCTGGCCGCTCTTGGCGTAGCCGGCCGACGCGTCGACGCCGCCCCAGCCGAGCATGGTCATGGAGAACGCCATGGGGAAGCCGAACTTCACCTCGTCGCCGGCGTCGTGGTAGCCGCCGGTCAGGTCGAGTCCCACGTCGGCGCCGTCGGTGAGGTCGGAGTCGCCGCGCCAGGAGACGCGGTTGTCGGCGGGCAGCTTGCCGGAGCGCTGCGACTCGTAGAAGAGCATCGAGCCCTGCAGCGCCTCGGCGTAGTTGTACGCTCCGGCCGCCGCAGGGACCGCTGCCGCGGCCGGGGCGGCCGGAGTGGCCGTGGTCGCCAGCGCCAGCGCCAGCACGGCCGCCACCGCGGTGGCGGCCACGGACCGCGCGCGGCCGACCGCGCGCCCGGGTGGAGTTCGAAATCGCAACACGGGCATTCTCCTCGGGGTTCGGGCACACCGTCTCCGCGTGGACCGCGGGGCCCCCGGAGGGCACCGCCCGCCGGCCTGCGGCTGCGGGCCTGCCGGACCGGTGCGCGGGCGTGCTGCAGGGCCCTGGCCGGCAGGACGTGCACGGTGTGCCGGATCGGGCCCGCCCGGTGCGGTCGGGCCCGGCGGCGTGCGGGTCAAGTGGTGGTGCAGACGGTGCCGTTGACGGTGAAGACGGTCGGCGGGGGCGCGGCCCCGTCGTTGGCGCCGGTGAAGCCGAACGACACCGAGTTGCCGCCGTTCGCGGCCAGCTCGGCGTTCCAGTCCACCGGTGTGGCCACCACGTGCCGGCCGCTCGCGCTGATGTGGGCGTTCCAGAAGCCGGCGACCGATTCGCCGGCGCTGGGGAAGTCGAATGCCAGCGTCCAGCCGGTGATCGGCGTCGGGCCGGTGTTCGTGAGCGTCACCGCGGCGTTGAATCCGTTGCCCCAGCCGGCGGTGGTGCGGTACGCGACCTGGCACGGGGAGTGTGCGGGGGTGCCGGTGCGCACGGTCACCGGATCGGACGGGGGCGACAGCCGGCCGGTCGCGTCGCGGGCCAGCACGTTCCAGGTGGCGGTGGTGCCGGGCGTGAGGTTGTGGACGGTGGCGGTGGTGCCGGTGCTGTCGGCGAGCAGTTCGCTGTTGGTGCCGACCTGCCGGTAGACCTCGTAGCGGGTGGCCGTACCTCCGCTGGAGGGGGTCCAGCTCACGGTGGCGGTGGTGTCGTCGGTCGCGGTCACCTGCGGGGTGCCGGGCGCGGACAGGCTCGACGCGGTGCCGGGGGTGGGGTGGAGGGTGAGGGTGGTCAGCGAGTACGGCGGCAGGGTTCGCGCGGTGCCGTAGGCCGAGGTGGCGGTGTCGATCGCGGTGGCCCGGTCGCGGTACGTGGCCACGGTGACCGGGGCCGACGGGTCGGGGGTGAAGCCGGCGTAGTGCAGGGCGACGGTCCGCGCGGCGGACGGATCCTTGTTGATCATCAGGACGCTCAGATCCCCGTTGGCGCGGTGCGCGGCGTGCACCGCCACCAGCGCGTCGCTGCTGCCCGCCGCCACCAGCCGGTCGCCGGGAACGGCGAGCCGGCTGAGCATCGAGATCGCGTGGTAGGGCGGGTAGGGGGTGTTCAGTGGCGGGGCGCACACCGTGCCGATGCAGTCGCCGCTGGAGAGGATCCCCCAGTCGCCGTAGTCGGTGGCGCCGTCGGGTGCGGTCGAGATCTGCGTGGCGCCGTTGTGGGTGTCCCACCAGTCGACGGTGAACACCCCGCTCTGCAGCGCGGTGAGGTAGGCGTCGGCGCCGAACAGGGCGTTGGGCTGGGTGTTGTGGTAGGCGCCCCCGTTGACCTCGGTCAGCGCGATCGGGGTGCTGCCCGCCCCGGCCGCGGCCAGTTGGGCGCGCAATTGGTCCAGCTCACCGGTGAGCTGGGCGGGGGTGGTGAGCATCTGGGCGGCGGTGGAACTGCCCGGGTACCAGTGCACGATCACGAAGTCGGCCTTGCCCGCGATCAGCGGGATCACGGTGTGGTTCCAGTCCGCGCTCTCCCCGTCGCCCATGACCCCGTCCGGCCAGTTGCCCGGCATGGTCAGGACGGCGCCGACCTTGACCGTCGGATCCACGGCCTTCATCGCCGTGACGTACTGCAGCACGTTGTGCGCGTAGGCGGTGGGCGAGTGGTCGGCGTGGTCGTCGTGCTCCCAGCCGGAGCCGTAGTGCCCGTTGCCGTACAGCTCGTTGCCCACCTCCCAGTACTTGGCCCCGTACCCCTGGGTGACGTTGGCGTAGCGCACCCAGTCCGCGGCCTCCTGCGGTGTGCCGGAGCCGTAGTTCGCGATGAGGATCGGCTGCGCCCCGATCGTGCGCACCGTGCCCATGAACGCGTCGAAGTCCGTGCCGGGCGCGACGTAGCCGCCCGGCGCGGTGTGGGTCTGCCAGTGGTAGATGTCGCCGTAGGAGCCGCCGGGGTAGCGCAGCATGCCGATGGTGGCGGCGTGCAGCAGGTCCTGGACCTGGGGGGCGTTCATCTGGGCGTCCCACACGGCGCTGTTCAGGCCGTAGGCCGTGCTGGGGATCGTGCCCAGGCCCTCATGGGCGTTGACGGTGACGTCGACCGGCGGGGCCGGGGGCCCCTCGGCCTGCGCGGACCCGCCGCCGAGCAGCAGGGCCGCCCCGAGGGCCGCGGCCGAGGCCCCGGCGGTGAGGCGTCTGCGCCATAACCCGGGCGTGGTGGACGTGATGAGGCGCACGGCGAACTCACCTTCGGCAGAGGCGGCTGGGGGGTGTGCGGGGCCAGGGGACAGCCCCCCGATATGGGAGCGCTCCCACGATTTCGTGCCGCGCGCGGCGCTGTCAATGGCCGTGCACACGACAACACCGTCCGCGGTCGGACGGCCGCAGCGCGGCCAGCCGCGGCCCCCGGTCTCAGGTGCCCTGTTGCCGGGTCACGTCCGCGTGGAGGTCAGCGATGAAACGGCGGATGGTGAGGTCGCTCCAGCCGGCGTCGAAGGCGACGTACACCCCGTAGACGATCTCGATGTCGTCGAGCAGATCGAGCGCCCGGATCGAGTCGAAGCCCGCGCACGCGGAGAGCGTGTCGCCGAGGTCGATCTGCGCGGCACTCAGTTCCAGGTTCTCGGTCAGCCACGCGAGCACCCAGGAACGGACGGCGGCGAGCGGGACCGGACGGCCCGCCTTCCGCTCCCGGGTGCGCGGGGGCTTGCGGCTGAGACCGATGGCGGCGTTGATCAGACCGAGCAGGCTGCGCGGGGTGTCCGCGTCGACGAGCGCGTCGTCGTCCAAATCCACGCCGTACTCGCGGCCGGTCTGGCCGGCCACCTGCAGCAGCGCGAGGGAGTCGTAGCCCAGCTCGACGAACGGCACGTCCTGGACGTCGTCCCGCAGATCCACGCCCTCGGCCTCCCCCGCGGCCTCCAGGAAGATGCGGGCCAGATCCGGCCACTGCAGGGCCGCGGCGCCGACCGGTTCGCACGGGCCGGCATCACCCAGGTCCCGCAGGTGCGCCGCCAGCCGCTTGCGGACCGCGGTCAGGTCCGCTTGGTACGTCGCGTTCCCCGGCTCGCCCCGCACGAGCGTGTACGCCGCCTCCCACGCCTTGCGGTACAGGCGCGCCGCCTCCTGGCCCGCGTCGTCCTCCTGGGCGAGGTCCGCCAGCCGGGCGTAGCACAGGCCCAGGTCACGGCGGCAGGTGGCGCTCTCGGGCTCCGCGCGCGCGAGATCCTCGCGGATCCGCAGGGATCGGCCGTACTGCGCCGCGGCCCGCTTGCGGTCGCCCGCGGCGCGGGCCAGGTCGCCCAGCCGGTTGTAGGAGACCGCCACGTCGCGCAGGTGCACCGCGCCTGCCGGTGCGCGGTGCGCCAGGTCGTGCCCGATCAGGACGGCTTTCTCGTACATCTCGGCGGCCTGGCCGGGCCGGGCCGTGTCGGCGAGCAGGTCCCCGAGGCGGTTGTAGGCGATCAGCAGATCGCGTCGGACGGACGCGTCGTCCGGCTCGGACGCGGCGAGCCGGCGTGCCGTGGCGAGTGCCTTGCGGTGCAGCCGCTCGGCGGTGGACCACTGGCCGTCCACCCGGGCCAGCTCGCCGAGCCGGTCGTAGCACACCGCCAGGTCCCGCTGGTGCAGCGCGCTCGACGGCGTCGCCCGGACCAGGGTCTCGGCGATGTCCAGGGCCTGCTGGTACCACGCGGCGGCCGCGTTGCGGTCACCGGCGGCCCGGGCGGTGTCGCCCAGCCGGTTGCAGACCACGCCCAGGTCCCGGTGGTGGCCGAAGCTCTCGGGGTGGGCCGCGGTCAGTTCCCGGCCGAGGGCCGCGCACTGGCCGTACAGGCGGCCCGCCTCCTGCCCGCGCCCGTAGGACCTGGCGAGATCCCCCAACCGCAGGAAGGCGGCGGCGAGGTCGGGCAGGGCGGCGTCCGCGGTGGCGGAGCGGGCGGCCGCCACGGTCTGCTCCAGCAGGTCGGCGCCGACCACGCGCAGCAGCGCGTGCAGCAGCGACCGGTCACCGGATCCGGGCGGGACGGCCTGCCCGGCCGGCCCGGCCTGCTCGGCGCGCCGGGCGAGCGCGGGCAGATGGACGGCCAGGGCCCGCGCCACCGACGCGGTGACCGCGTGGCTGGCTGTCCCCAGCCGGGCGAGGACATCGAGCGCGTGGACGACCTGACCGTCGGCCGGCAGTCCCAGCACCCCGGTGAGCAGCGCACCGTCCGGGTCGTCCCGCAGCACCGACGTCACCAGCGCCTCGCCCAGCCTGTCGGGGCGCAGCGGGGTGAGGTGGCCCGGTCCCTCGTAGAGCCCGGCCAGCCAGTCCACGACCGGTCGGCGCGCCGCCTGCGCCCCGTGCTCCCGCGGCACGACCAGCGCGGTGAGCGCGTGCGCCTGCCGGATGTCGGCGGCACCGGCGAGCGTGGCGGCCGCCACCAGGCGGCGGCGCAGGGCGGCGTCGAGCCAGGGCAGCGGCGGGGCGGTGGCCGCCCAGTAGCGTTCCTCGTGGCGCAGGACCCGGTCGACGGGCAGGTCGCCGTCGGCCGGCCCCGCGTCCGGGCGCAGCACCCGGTCGAACGCCTCGAACAAGATCTCCAGGGGCAGGCCGTAGCGGGCATCGTCCAGGTCCGGCCGCCCGACCGGGGTGCTGCGCCCGTGCCAGGCACGGGAGAACGCGTCGACGGCCTGCGCGTACAGCGTCCGGCGCTGCTCGCCGGTGAGGGGTCCGGCGGCGGCCGCGCTGTCGCCGGCCGCGGCCAGGATCGTCCGCAGCGCAGCGGGCGCCTCCTCGCCCAGGCGCGCCAGCGGGTCCGCCGACGGTCCGGCCCCGGTGCGCGTCAGCAGCAGCACCCGGACCGGCGCCACGTCCGTGGCGCTGTCGCGCAGGGCTTCCAGCAGCGCCAGGAACTCCTGCGTGCCGACGGCCTCGACATAGTCGACCACCACGAAGCGGGGCAGCGGCAGCTGCGCCAAGGCGGCCGGGGCGTCGCGCCGCCACAGCCCGCTCACCCAGCCGTCGCGTTCCATCCGGGCGGCCATCTCCAGGGCGAAGCGGGTCTTGCCCGCACCTCCCCGCCCGGCCACCTGGACCACCGACATCGCCTCGGGGGCCCGGCACCAGGCGGTCAGGGCGTCGAGCTCCGCGTCGCGGAACCGGTAGGGGACCACCGCGAAGTCGCTGCGCAGCAGGTCGGCCGGGCTGGAGCGGGGGCCGCGGGTGAACGGCGCCCCGGGCCGCTCCAGGGCCCTGGCGGCATCCTCGATCGGCAGGACGCGGTGCCAGGCCGACCGGTCGGCGAGGACGGCGGCCCGATTGAGGTGGCGCAGCCGCCGGCCGAGGGTCAACAGCTCTGTCGGCACGCCGGGACCGCCGTGGAAGAGCGCGGAGACCGGTGACGCCCAGCCGCCCAGATCGGTGTCGATGTTCCGGGACGCCGAGACGACGCCGACCACCGCGCGGCGCTGCGGGCACAGCAGCGGCGCTCCGGACAGACCCGGCTGGGCCTGCCCGGCCTTCAGCCGCAGGTACCCGTCGCCCTCCACGCCCTCGAAGGAGAACGTGGCCGGGGAGCCCGGCGGATCCCAGCCGTACTCCCGGGGCGGGTACCCCCAGGTCTGGCACTGCTGCGCGCCCAGCGGGTCGTCGGCTGCGAGCAGGACGCACGGGTGGTCGAGGGCTGCGTCGAGCCGGATCACTGCCAGATCGGGGAAGGGCCACAGCGCACCGGCCCCCTTGGGCGCGGACCGGGCCACGACGGCGCCCTGCACCGGGTGCGCGCACAGGACCGGGTCCGCGACCACGCGGACCTCCGGCTGGTCCTTCACCACGTGCGCGCAGGTCAGCACATATCCGGGCGCGACGAAGAAACCCGTCCCGCACAGCATCCCGTCCACCGTGTCGATCCTGACGACACTGCGGCGCAACTCCCGTGACTCGACGCGTTGGTACATCGCGGGGTCCGGCCGCTCAGGGCCGGTTTCCGGCCTTCCACGTGAGGGTGATCCGCAGGGCGGCCTCCCCGCTCCCCTCGATCAGCATGCCGGTCAGCTTGCCGGATTTCGCCGTGAGGTTCAGCCCGAACTCCACCGTCACCTCGTCGGGCCGCACCCGTTCCCACGCGGCGGCGAGCTGGTCGCCGATGGCCTCCACGGTGGTGCGGACCCCGTCGAAGGACAGGGCGTCCGCGATACCGACCGTCTGCGGTCCACTGCCTTCCGCCAGTTCGACGAAGAACTCCGTCGTCCCGGTACGCACCAACGCCGGCTGTCCCATGACTCCCCCTCGCGCGGGCCCGCGCCCACCTGACCGGAAGTCTCGCCTGCCGCCGCCCCGTTGGGCAAGGGATCATGCCCCGAGGAAGGAGGCGCGCATCGCGGGGGGGCGTCACAGGCACTCGGGTGTCAGCCACGTCCGCTCGTAGTTCACCCCGTTGACGGTGACCCGACCGAAGAGGTGGACGCACTTCGATGCCGCGCCGTACACGTCGATGCAGCCGGCGTAGTCGTTGTACGTGCCGGAGTCGTGCCATGAGGTCTGCCAGTCCCCACGGCGGACGACGACCTCCATGTGGTGCGCGCCGGCGATGCTCTCGCCGGCCCGCGCGCAGTAGGTGCCCCCTTGGTAGCCGCCGGAGTACCAAATCTGCAGGTACCCCAGTTCGGTGCTGCCGTGGCGCAGGGTCACGGTCTTCCACGTCTGGCCCGCGCAGGAGCTGAACGGTCCGCCGTAGCCGGGCGGAGCGGCCGCCGGAGCGGCCGCGGACGCGCCCGGGCGGGATGCGGACGCGGGCCTGGCCATGACCCCGTCGTGAGCCGATCAGGCGGCGGCGACCGCCGTGTTCTGGCAGGCGATCAGCAGCCAGCGCCCGTCGTCCTGCCGGGACATCACGTACAGGGGCGCGCCCTCGCTCGGGTCGTCCGGGCTCAGGTAGCGCTGGCGCACCTTGACCGCCGCGACGTCCGGGCGGATGAACAGCACGTGCAGCACCTCATAGCTGACCTTGCCGTCCCAATCGGCCGCGGGCAACACCCTGCGGGTGAACTGCGCGATCGCGTCGAGGCCGATGAGGACCTTGCCGCCGGCGGTCGTCCAGACCGCGTCGGGGTGGAAGAGGGCGAGGAACGCGTCGGGGTCCTTGGCCTGCTGGGAGTGCTCGACGGTGGCCACGACCTGCTCGATGGCTGCGATGTCTGCCGCGTGCGTCGCGGCGTGCGGGTTCATGGGGACCATAGTGAAA
Organism: Streptomyces sp. NPDC006733; assembly: GCF_040636125.1. Taxonomy (NCBI): domain Bacteria; kingdom Bacillati; phylum Actinomycetota; class Actinomycetes; order Kitasatosporales; family Streptomycetaceae; genus Streptomyces; species Streptomyces sp. NPDC006733. Next base: position 10,445 of record NZ_JBEYJD010000004.1, read on the forward strand.
CCTCAAGTGCGGTTGAAGTCAAGGCGGTGCGCGGGCGACACGAGCGGCTGCCCGCCGCCGCAGGTGCCGCCTCTCCCCCGCGCGAGGGAGCCGAAGCAGCCGTGGGGTCGATGCCACCGGGTACGCACCCGGCCGAGGGTGAAGGGTCAGGTTCCCGAAAGGCGGAGGTCACGGTGGTCAACCCCGCAACGACGCGGACGGATCCGAGGGCGGCGCGCGGGGCCACGTGGCCCCGGCGGTGGCCGCAGTGGGCGCCTGCCGCCGCCATGGCCTGCAGCGCGGTCTACGCCGCGGTCGAGGTCGCCTGGGCGGCGGCGGGAACCACGGTGCCGTTCACCGCGCACCTCCCCTACCCGCCGGCCGTGCAGCTGGCCCTGGCCGGCCTGGCCGTCACTGCCGGCGTCGCCTGCCGGGCCACGAGGCGCCGGTGGCGGCGACCCGGCCGCGTGGCCGTGGGCGGGGTGCTCGCCCTGGCCCTTCCCGTGTTCGCGCTGGGCTTCGCGAGCCTGCCCGCCTACTTCGTTCCCCTGGCGGTCGGGGACGGGCTGGAGGGCGCCACGGGCCTGGCCCACGCCCTGCTGAGCACGGCCCTCACCGCCGCCCTGGCCCTCGTCGCCGTGTCCTACCGCCGACAGCGGTCCGGGGCCTGCCCGCGCTGCGGGCACCGGCACCCCGGCGGCTCCGACACCCCCCTCGTCCACCCCGGTGCCACGACCGCCTCCCGCCGCACCCGGAGGACGGCCTACCTGCTGATGAGCGGGATGCTGCCATGGGCCGGCGTCAAGACCGTCTGGACGCTGGGCGGTGACGCGCTCGGCATCACGGCCGCCCGATGGAAGGCGTCGAACTCCGGCGGCTCGGCGGTGGCGCGAGCCCTCGCCGAGGCCGGCGTCGACGTCACCGTGCTGGCGGCGGGACTCGGCTTCTTTCTCCTGACCGGCCTCCTGTACCCCTGGGGGCAGGTCTTCCCCCACTGGACGCTCGTGCTGTCGGGGCGCCGCGTGCCGCGTCTGCTGCCCCTGCTCCCGGCCTGGCTGACCGCGTTCGGGCTGTCGGTGTACGGGGTCTTCCTGGTCCTCTACGCTCCGCTCGCCGCGCTCGCGGTGGTGCCGGCCCCCGAACCCGACGCGGAGCTCGGCGCCACCGTCTCCGGGACGCTCTGGCTGGCCGCCCTCGGCGGTCTGGCCTTCGGCGGCCTGGGCTTCGCCCTCCTGACGGCCGCCCGCTCCTACGCCGCCCGCACCCGCCCCGCCTGCGCCCCCGCGGGGTAGGGCCCGGGGCGCGAGCGGCCGGGCCCCCGGGCCTACCGCAGATCCGCGAAAAGGGCGTCGAGGGCGCGGTGCAGCGCGTCGGCGTTGGCCGGGTCGAACCACGTGGTGCGGATGCGTTCGTTGCTTCCCTGCGGCGTCTCGTGGTCGGCGGCGAGCTGCTGCAGGGAGCGGGTCGCGTCGCCCAGGGACCGGCCGACGCCCTGGAAGAGCCCGCGCAGGTAGCGGTCGGCGGCGTCGGGGGCGATGCCCTGGCCGGCAGCCCAGGACGCCAGCGCGGCGAGATACGCGTAGTGGGTGGTCAGCGTGCCGGTCAGCGTGGACAGGACGTTGAAGGCCGCCTCGTCCTCGACCGGCAGCACCCCGCCCAGCCGCTCGAAGAGCGCGTCGACCACCGGGTGCGCCGGGTACGTCACCGTGACCGAGCGGCGCTCGCGGATGGCGGGCAGCGGGATGGCCCGCACCATGGCGGCGTCGGTGGCGAGCGTGCGGCGCAGAGCGTCGGTGCCGATGCCGGCCATCACGTTGACCACCACCGTGTCCGCCCCCACGCGCAGACCGGCGAGCGCCGCGTGCCGGTCCTCCTTGCGCACGGCGAGGAACACCAGCTGCGCGCGGTCCACCACCTCCTGGTTGTCGGCGCAGACCTGGACGACCGGGTAGCGCGCGGCCAGCTCCGCCGCCGTGCGCGCTCCCCGGGGGGAGAGGAAGACCTCCGGCGACGCGTCGTCCGCGGCGCACAGGCCCGTCACGAGGGCCCGGCCGATCTCGCCCACTCCGATGATGCCGATGCGCTGCACTGGTTCGTCCTTTGCGGTTCGTTCGTGGCGGGCTGCTGCACGCTCCCGGCCACCACCGGCGGGTCCCGGCGAGAGCTCATGTGGCGGTGGTGCGACCGCGCTGCCGTCGCGCACCGGGCGGGCGACCGAGGGGAGCTGAGCCGGGAACGGCCGGCCGGGGTCCGCACCAGCAATGCGGACCCCGGCCGGCTGCGGCTTAGGCGTTGCCGTCGCGCCAGACCGGGTGGGTGTGGTTGCCGTTGGCGTCGGTCTTGTAGACGTACATCCGGATGGGGGTGCCCTCGGGCAGGTCGAGGTACTTCCAGTCCGTGCAGTAGGGGGCGTAGTGCCCCCGGGTGGTGGCCGAGGAGTCGAAGTCGCCGTCCCGGCCGATGTCGATACGCACGTAGATCGCGTAACCGTCGGACCGTATGTCGCAGGCCTGGAACGAGTCACCCTTGAGGTCACCGGATGGGTCCTGCTGCCACTCGCCGTAACCCCCGCCCTCGTACGCGCCGTAGCTCCAGGCGTTCGCGGAGCCGGCCATGGTGAAGGTGAGGCCCATCGCGGCAACGATGACAGCCGCGGCCTTGGTTTTACGCAGTCGCATGTAACAGTCCCTCCGTGGAAGCGGCAACACCCGGCGCCAGCACGGCGATCCGGCACGCTGCCCTTGATCGCGAAGCAGCCTAACCGGTCGCCTGCGCCGTCGGCCCGCCCCCTGATCCGCAGAGCACGGTTCGCCCCTCACCGCCGGACACGTCACTCCCGCCACGTATAGTCGTGAACAGACGTATTCGCCCCGTCGGCCGGAGGTTCCACGTGACCGCCTCGCCCCCGTCAGACCAGGTGCGCGCCGGACAGGCGATCTACCTTCCGTGGACGCTGCCGCTGTACGACCGGGTGGCGTTCCAAGTCAACTGCCGGTTGTTCTTCCGCGTGCCCGTGCCCGAAGTGGTCGCCCTGTTCGACCGCAACGTCTCCGCCCAACACCTGGACGTCGGTGTGGGCACCGGCTACTTCCTCGACCACTGCCGCACGGCGCCGCAGCAGGCCATCACTCTGGCCGACCTGAACGAGCACTCGCTGCGCCACGCCGCCCGCCGGCTGGCCCGCTTCGACGTCACGACGGTCCAAGCCAACGCGCTGGAGCCGCTGCCACTGCCCGAGGCGTCCTTCGGCTCGGCGTCGATGAACTTCCTGCTGCACTGTGTGCCGGGCAGCATCCGCCAGAAGGCCGTGGTGCTGGACAACGTCGCGGCCTGTGTCCGGCCCGGGGGGCGCATCTTCGGCGCCACCGTCCTCACCCAGGGTGTGCCGGTGGGCGCTGCCGCCCGGGTCGCCTTCCCGCTGCTCAACCGGCGCGGCGTGATGCAGAACGCCGAGGACAGCCTCGAGGACCTGCGCACGGAACTGGCCGCCCGCTTCCCCGAGCACACGCTCACCGTCCACGGCTGCACCGCCCTGTTCGAGGCCGAGGTCCCCTGACGCAGCGCGCCTCACCCCCCGCCGATCCAGCGCCGTCCGCCCGGTGGGGTGGACGGCGCTGGGTCGTCTGCGTCAGCTGCGGCGGGGCACGGGGATGACGTAGCGGCTGAAGAGCAGCTCGCGCAGGATGTCGTCGCCGCCCTCCACGATGGACACGTAGCGCATGTCCCGCATCAGCTTGCCGATGGGCAGTTCATGCGTGTAGCCCAGCCCGCCGAACATCTCGGAGCCCACGCTGGCCACGTCCCAGCCGGCCTGGCCGCAGAACATCTTCGCCGTCAGGGCGGACTTGAGGGTGCCCTGGCGGTGGAACACCGCGGCGGCGCCGGGATCCGCCATGATCGCGTCGTACTCGCGGGCGGCCCGCAGGCAGTGGCTCTTCATGACGTCGATCTGCATCTCCATCTGCCCCAGCCGCTGCGCGAACACGTGGCTGTCCATCAGGACGCCGTCGCGCAGCGGCTTGCTCTTGGCGTAGGTCATGCAGTGGTCGCGGATGCGGCGCGCGATCCCGATCGCGGTGGCGGCGATCAGGATGCGGCTGGCGTTGAGGCCGATCTCCAGCAGGCGCAGGCCCGAGCCGTCGAGGCGGTTCGCGGCGGGGACACGGCAGCCGTCGAGGCTGACCTCGTAGGTGTGCGAGGCGCGCAGGCCGATGACGTCCCAGCGTTTGACGATCTCGACGCCGGGGGTGTCGCGCGGGATGAGGACCGCCTCGTACGACTCGGGGTCCGTTGCCGAGCGGGCCACGACGACGAGGAAGTCCGCGAAGTCGGTGTTGGTGGAGAAGAACTTCTCCCCCGTGACGACGAGTTCCTCGCCGTCGGCCACGACCACCGTCTCGATCTTGGCCAGTTCGCTGCCCGCGGACCGTTCGCTGCCCAGCGTCGCGCAGAACGCACCCCGGGCGGCGAGGGGCTGAAGGTGCCGGGCTTTGAGCTCCTCGGAGCCGTACAGCTGCACCATGCTGGTGCCGAGCACCGAGATGAAGAGCGTGAACGCCACCCCGGCGTCGCCGTAGGCGATCTCGTTGACGATCTCGACGCTGTCCTCCAGGCCGAGGCCGCGGCCGCCGAGCTCCTCCGGCAGCCACCAGTTGGCCAGTCCGGTCTGCCGGAACGTCTCGTACACGGTTGCGGGCTTGTCCTCGATCGCGTCCAGCTCCGCGTGCGGGCCGCTGAGGCACTCCTTGACGAAGGCGCGGACGGCCTTCAGGTCCTGCGGGTTCATCTCTCCACCGTCTCCAGGTCAGGCCTACAGGGGCACACGGTTCTCATTCGGCGTTCGCCCGCTGGACGAGAGCTTCGATGTCGAGGTCGTCGATCTCGTCCGGGCCCTCGGTTGCGTCGTCCACCAGGCCTGCTGTCGCGTCGGCGGTCGGCTCCGGCTCGGGGAACAGCAGCTCCCGTACGCGCTCCGCCAGCGCGGCAGGCGTCGGGTAGTTGTAGATCACCGTGGCCGGGACCTGCACCCCCGTGTCCTGCTTGACCTGGTTGCGGAACTCGACGCCGCTCAGGGAGTCGAACCCGATCTCCTGGAACGACATGTCCGCGTCGATGTCCTCGGCGGACGGGTAGCCCAGCACCACCGCGGCGGTCTCCATCAGCAACGTCACCAGCTCCGCGCGCTGCTCCTCAGGCGCCAGGGCGGCCAGCTTGCGCGCCATGGGCGACGCACCGCCCTCCTCGGCGGCCACGGGCCGTGCGGGCAGGGCGGTCACGGGCTGGACCAGGGTGCGCAGCAGGGCGGGCACGGTGGCTTCCTGGCGCAGGGTGCCCCGGTCGACCTGGACGGGCAGTTGGAGGCTCTCGTCCCCGGCGAGGGCGGCGTCGAACAGGGCGTTGCCCCGCTCGGCCGTCAGCGGCGCCATGCCGTGCCGCCGAAAGCGCGCCCGGTCGGCGGGGCCGAGGCCGTGCCCCATGCCGATCTCCCACGGGCCCCAGGCCAGGGCGAGGGCGGGCAGGCCCGCCGCGGCCCGGTGCTCGGCCAGGGCGTCGAGGAAGGCGTTGGCGGCCGCGTAGTTGGCCTGGCCCGCGTTGCCGATCACGCCGACGACGGAGGAGTACAGCACGAAGGCCGACAGCTCCAGGTGGCGCGTCAGTTCGTGCAGATGCCAGGCGGCGTCGACCTTGGGTGCGAAGACGCGGTCGATCCGGTCCGGGGTCATCAGCTCCACGGTGGTGTCGTCCAGGACGCCGGCCATGTGCACGACCGCGGTCAGCGGCGCCTGCGGGGGGATGAGCGCGAGCTGCCGCGCCAGTGCCCCGGCGTCGGAGACGTCGCAGGCCGCGGAGGTGACGTGCGCGCCGAGTGCGGTCAGTTCCGCGGCCGGTCCGGCCCCGCCGGAGCGGCTGAGCAGCAGCAGGTGGCGCACCCCGTGCTCGACGACCAGGTGCCGGGCGAGCAGCGCGCCCAGTCCCCCGGTCGCGCCGGTGAGCAGCACCGTGCCGTTCGGATCGAAGGCCGGCCGGGCGGCGGCGGGGGCGGGTACCGGCACCAGGTGCGGTGCGTAGGCCGTGCCCCGGCGGAGGACCAGCTCCGGCAGGCGCGGGTCGAGCCGCTCCAGGGCGCGCCGGGACTCCTCGCTGCCGTCGGTGTCCACCAGCACGAACCGGTCGCCGTGTTCGGCCTGCGCGGCGCGCACCAGGCCCCACACCGGTGCGAGGGCCAGGTCGGGTGTCTCGCCGGGCAGGGCCGCCACGGCGTTCTCGGTCACGATCGCCAGCGGGCGGTCGGAGGCGTCCTTCAGCCGCCGCTGGACCAGCTCCAGTGCCTCGCCGGCACTGGCCCGGGCGGAGGTGGGAGGGTCCGCGTGTGCGTCGGCCTGGAAGTGCACGATCTCGGCCGGCTGTGCCGATCCGGCCGGGCGCGGCGCGCCCAGGTCCACGGGCGACCAGCGCACGGCGAACAGCGCGTCGTCCGGGGAGCCCGGGGACAGCTGGTCGGCCGAGGCCGGCATCAGGGCCAGCGACTCGACGGTCAGCACGGGCGCCCCGTCCGCGTCGGTGATCGACAGCGTCACCTCCGTCTCGCTGATGCGGGCGGCGCGCACCCGCAGCCGGCCGGCGCCGCGCCCGTGGCAGGCCACGCCGGCCCAGGCGTACGGCAGCACCGCCTGCGTCGGGTCGTCCGTGCCCATCAGCGCCAGGGCCGTGTGCAGTGCAGCGTCGAACAGGGCCGGGTGGGCGGCGAATCCGGCCTGGGGATGCGGCACGCCCTCGGGCAGTTGGACCTCGCCGTAGGCCTCGTCGTCCCCGAGCCGCCACAAGGTGCGCAGTCCCTGGAAGGCGGGGCCGTAGCCGTAGCCGCGGTCGGCCAGTTGCGGGTAGTGGCCGGTCAGGTCCACCGGGACGGCCTGGTGCGGGGGCCACACCTCGAGGGGCGCGGCGGGCGCGGGAGCCTGCGGGATGACGTGTCCGTCGGCGTGCCGGATCCAGGCGGAGGAGCCGCCGGCGGCCGGCCGGGAGTAGACGCCCACCCGGCGCCGGCCCGACGGTTCCGCCGCGCCGACGACGACCTGCACGCGCACAGGGCCCCCCGCGAAGGTCAGGGGTGCGTGCAGCGTCAGTTCCTCGATGGCACGGCAGCCGGTGTCCTCGATCGCGCGCAGCGCCATCTCCACCACGGCCGCGCCGGGGAACACCGGCGTGCCGAAGATGGCGTGGTCGGCGAGCCAGGGCTCGGTGGCGAGGTCGATCCGCCCGCTGAACGCCACCTGGTCGCCGCCGGCGAGGTCGGTGGCCGCGGCCAGGAAGGGGTGGGCGACCGGTTCGAGGCCGGCGCGTGCGACATCGCCGTGCGGCGCGGCCTGCTGCGCCCAGTAGCGCTGGCGGTCGAAGGCGTACGTGGGCAGGTCCACGATGCGGCCCGCGGCGCCGACGGCGTCCAGGTAGGCGTGCCAGTCGACCGGGACGCCGGCGGTGTGCAGACGCGCCAGGGCCTCCGCCGCCGACCGCCGCTCCGAGCGCCCCTTGCGGACCAGCGGGATCGCCGTCAGGTCCGCCTGGGGGTGGGCGTCGGCGGCCAGGGCGGCGAGGACGCCGTCGGGGCCGACCTCCACCAGTACCTGGGCGCCGGCTGTGACGGCGGCGGCGATCCCGTCGGCGAAGCGCACCGCGTCGCGGACGTGGCGCACCCAGTAGTCGGGCTGCTCCAGCTCGCCCGGCTCGGCGATGGCGCCGGACACGTTGGACACGACGGCGAGCCGCGCGGGCGCGTAGGTGATCGATGCGGCGACGTCGGCGAACTCGGCGAGCAGGGGGTCCATCAGCGGCGAGTGGAAGGCGTGCGACACCCGCAGCCGGCTGGTCTTGCGCCCGTGGGCGGCCAGCGTCGCGGCGACCTCGGTGACGACCTCGCTCACCCCGGAGATCACCACGGCGGTGGGGCCGTTGACGGCGGCGACGGAGGCGGCGTGCTCGTGCCCGGCCAGGGCGGCCCGGACCTCCTGCTCACCGGCCTGGACCGCCACCATGGCCCCGCCGCCAGGCAGCGCCCCCATCAGGCGGCCGCGTGCGGCGACCAGACGGGCCGCGTCGGCCAGCGAGAACACGCCGGCCACATGCGCGGCGGCCAGCTCGCCGATGGAGTGCCCGACGAGCACGGCGGGCGCGACCCCCAGGGAGGTCAGCAGCCGGTAGGCGGCGACCTCGAAGGCGAACAGGGCGGGCTGCGTCATGGCGGTCTCGTCGAGCAGCCCGGCCGCCGGGGTCCCGGGTTCGGCCGCGACGACGTCGTCGACGCGGTGCTCCAGCAGCGGGTCGAGCGCGTCGCAGACCTCGCGCCATGCGGCGGCGAACACCGGGAAGGTCGCGATCAGCTCGCGGCTCATGCCCAGGCGCTGGCTGCCCTGGCCGGAGAACAGGACGCCGACGGCGGCCGGCCCCGCGGCGTGGCCGGTGACCACGGCGGGGTCGCGCTGCCCGCGGGCCAGGGCGTCGAGGCCGGCGAGCAGCTCGGCCCGGCCGGATCCGATGACCACGGCGCGGTGGTCGAAGGACGAGCGGCGGGTGGTCAGGGTCACGGCCACGTCGGCTGGTTGCGCGCTGGGGTCGGCGGTCAGCGCGGCGTGCAGCTTGCGCGCCTGCCCGGCCAGCGCCTTGGCGCTGTGCGCCGACACCGGCCACACCGTCGCACCCGTGGGCGGTGCGGCGGCGGGCGCGGCGGGCTCCTCCAGGTCGCCCTGCTCGATGATCACGTGGGCGTTGGTGCCGCTGATGCCGAACGAGGAGACTCCGGCGCGGCGCGGGTGGCCGGCCGCCGCCCAGGGGCTCTGCTCGGCCAGCAGCCGGACGGCTCCCGACGTCCAGTCGACCCGGCGCGACGGCTCGTCGACGTGCAGGGTGCGGGGCAGCACGCCCGCACGCATCGCCATGATCATTTTGATGACGCCTGCGACGCCCGCGGCGGCCTGGGTGTGTCCGATGTTGGACTTCAGCGACCCCAGCCACAGCGGGTCCGCCCGCTCCCCGCCGTAGACCGACAGCAGCGCCTGCGCCTCGATCGGGTCGCCGAGGCCGGTGCCGGTGCCGTGCGCCTCCACCGCGTCGACGTCCGCCGGTGCCAGGCCGGCCGACGCCAGGGCTTGGCGGATCACCCGCTCCTGGGAGGGGCCGTTGGGCGCGGTCAGGCCGTTGCTCTCGCCGTCCTGGTTGATCGCGCTGCCGCGCAGGACGGCCAGGACACGGCGGCCGTTGCGGCGCGCGTCGGACAGCCGCTCCAGCACCAGCACGCCGACGCCCTCGGACCAGCCGGTGCCGTCGGCGGCGTCGGAGAACGCCTTGCAGCGGCCGTCGGCCGCCAGCCCGCCCTGCCGGGCGAACTCGACGAACATGCCCGGGGTGGACATCACGGTGACGCCGCCGGCCACGGCCAGTGAGCTGTCCCCCGACCGCAGCGACTGCGCGGCGAGGTGCAGCGCGACCAGGGAGGAGGAGCAGGCGGTGTCGACGGTGACGGCCGGCCCTTCCAGGCCGAGGCAGTAGGCGATCCGGCCGGAGACCACGCTGCCGGATCCGCCGGTCAGCGCGTGGCCCGCGAGGTTGCCGGACACGTCCTGCAGGCGCGGCAGGTAGTCCTGCGCCATGGCGCCCATGAACACGGCGGTGCTGCTGCGACGCAGCCCGGCCGCGTCCTGGCCCGCGTCCTCCAAGGCCTCCCAGACCGCTTCGAGGGCGAGCCGCTGCTGCGGGTCCATCGCCAGCGCCTCACGCGGGCTGATGCGGAAGAAGCCCGCGTCGAAGTCCGCCGCACCGTCCAGGAAGCCGCCGGCGGGGACGAAGCCCGCGTCCGCGTCGACGCGCCAGCCCCGGTCCTGGGGGAAGCCGGTGATCGCGTCGACGCCGTCGGCGACCAGCCGCCACAGGTCCTCGGGGGTGGCCACCCCGCCGGGCAGCCGGCAGCTCATGCCGACGATCGCGATCGGCTCGTCGGCGGCGGGACGCGGGGCGGCCTGCGCCCCGCTCCCGCAGTGCTGGTCCGGGCGCTGGGTCCGGTCCCGGTCCTGGCCCTGCTCGTGCCCCTGCTCCTGGCCGGAGAGTTGGGCGCGCAGGTGCCGCACCACCGCCGCGGGGGTCGGGTGGTCGTAGGGCAGGGACGCGGGCATCTGCAGACCGGTCGCGGCATTGAGCCGGTCGCGCAACTGCACCGCGGTCACCGAGTCGAAGCCCAGCTCCTTGAAGGTGAGGTCCGCCCCGATCCGCCCGGCGTCGGCGTGCCCGAGCACCACCGCCGCCTCGCCGCGCACCAGCGTCCACAGGTCCTGCTCGGACCTCCCGGCCGCCGCGACCGCGCCGGCGCCCGTGGGCGCGGCGGCGGCCAGGAGCGGCCGGGGCGCGGACGCCGCGGCGGCGGAACCCTCGACCCAGTACGTCTCGCGCTGGAAGGCGTACGTCGGCAGCGCCACCCGCCGGGCGCCGCCGAACCAGGTGCGCCAGTCCAGGTCCACGCCCCGGCTGTACAGCTCCGCCATGGACAGCAGCAGGCGGTGCGTCTCCGGCTCGTTGCGGCGCAGCGTGGGCTGCACGACGGCGCTGCCGGCCGTGGCGGCGATGTGCATCGTCAGCACCGGGTGCGGGCTGACCTCGACGAACACACCGTACCCGTCGGCGGACAGCGTCTGGACGGTGTCCGCGAAGCGGACCGGCTCGCGCAGGTTGCGGTACCAGTACTCGGCGTCCAAGGTGGCCGGGTCGACCCGGCCGGCGACGACGGTGGAGTAGAAGGCGATCCCGGTGTCGTGGGTCGCGGCCCCCGCGACGCCGCGGAGGACCTCGTCCCGGATCGACTCGACGTGGTCGCAGTGCGAGGCGTAGTCGACCGGGACGATCCGCGCGCGCAGGCCCTTGGCCTGGCAGTCCGCGACGGCTTCGCGCACGCCGTCGGGGTCACCGGAGATGACCACGGTGCCGTGGGAGTTCACCGCCCCGACCGCGACCCGGGTCTGGTCGACCTGGTCGGCCGGCAGGTCCAGGACGGCCATCAGGCCCCGCCCGGACAGTTGCTCGGTGATGATCCGCGCCCGGGCGACGATCAGCCGCAGCCCGTCGGCCAGGGACAAGATGCCCGCCACGGTCGCGGCGGCCAGCTCGCCCTGGGAGTGGCCGACGACCGCGTCGGGCTCCAGGCCCGCCGAACGCCACACCTCGGCCAGCGAGACCATGACGGCGAACAGCGCCGGCTGCACGACGTCCATCCGCTCCAGAGCGGCCGCGTCGCCCAGCGCCTCGCGCAGCGACCAGCCGCCCAACTCCTGCAGCAGCCGCTCGCATTGGTCCATGCGGGCGGCGAAGACCGCGTTCTCCTGCCACAATCCCTGGGCCATGCCCAGCCAGTGCGCGCCCTGACCGGAGAACACCCACACGACGCGGCCGTTCTCGGCGGCGGTGCCGGTGACGACCCGTGCCGACGGGGTGCCCTGGGCCAGTGCGGCCAGGCCCTCCAGCAGTTCCTCCCGGTCCGCGGCCAGCACCACACCGCGGCTCTTGAGCGAGGACCGGGTGGTGGCCGTGGAGTGGCCCACGTCCAGCGGGCGCAGGGCGGTGTCGTCGCGCACCCAGTCGTGCAGGCGCCGGGCCTGGGCCCGCAGCGCCTGCGGGGTGCGGGCGGAGACCAGCACCGGGACCGCCGTGCCCGGCGTCCGCGGGTCCGCCGGCCCGTCCGGCTGCGGGGCGGCGGCCGGCTCGGGGGCGCCGACGACGAGGTGGCAGTTGGTGCCGCCGATCCCGAAGGAGCTGACCCCGGCCAGCCGGGGGCCGTCGGGCCACGGGGCGGCGGCCGCGTTGACGCGCAGCTTCCACTCCGTCAGGGGGATGTCGGGGTTCGGGGTCCGGTAGTTGAGGCTGGCGGGCAGCAGGCCGTGGCGGACGGACAGCCCGACCTTGATCAGGCCCAGGACGCCCGCGGCCGCGTCGAGGTGGCCGATGTTGGTCTTCACCGATCCGACGAGCAGCGGCTGCGCGGCGTCGCGGCCCGCACCGAAGGCCGCGGCGAGCGCGCTCGCCTCGACCGGGTCGCCCACCCGGGTGCCGGTGCCGTGCAGTTCGACGTACCGCACCTGCGCGGGGGCCACCCCGGCGTCGCGGCAGGCGGCGCGCAGCAACGCGCTCTGCGCCTCGGCGCTGGGCACGGTCAGCGCGCCCGGGCCGTCATGGTTGACGGCGCCGCCGAGCAGGACGCAGTACACGTCGTCGCCGTCGGCGACCGCGTCGGCCAGCCGCTTGAGCACGACCACGCCCGCGCCCTCGCCCCGCACGAAGCCGTTGGCGCGCGCGTCGAAGGTGTGGCTGCGGCAGTCCGGTGACAGCGCCCCGGAGCGGGCGAAGGCGATCGTGCTCTCCGGCACCAGGTTCAGGTGCACGCCCCCGGCCAGCGCCAGGCGCGCGGTGCCCGCGCGCAGGCTCTGACAGGCCAGGTGCACCGCGACGAGGGAGGAGGACTGGACGGTGTCCACCGTCAGGCTGGGTCCGTGCAGGCCCAGTTGCTGCGAGATCCGGTTGGCGATCAGGCCCCGGCTCAGCCCGGCTATGGAGTGGTGGGACAGCGCGTCGCCGCCGTGCCGGTGCACCAGGGAGGCGTAGTCGTCGCCGGTGGCGCCGAGGAACACCGCGGTGGCACTGGAGCGCAGGCTCTCCGGCGCGATGAAGGCGTCTTCCACAGCCGCCCAGCTCAGTTCGAGCACCATGCGCTGGCGCGGGTCCATCACCGCGGCCTCCTTCGGCGAGATGCCGAAGAAGGCCGCGTCGAAGTCCCCCACGCCGTCGACGAAGCCGCCCTGAGGGTGGCGCGCCAGTTCGTCGATGTCCCTCGGCCACCGGTCGGCCGGCGCGTCCGCTATCGCCTGCTCGCCGTGTCTCAGCAGCTCCCAGAAGGAGCGCACGTCCTGTGCTCCCGGTACCCGGCACGCCATTCCGATGACAGCGACGGCATGGTGACCCACGTCCGTGAGCCCCTGCCCGCACTCGTTCCCGCCCATAGAGCTCCAGCCCTTTCTACCCCTTTGCCTGCAGGATCGGCGAACGGCTCCCGCAGATACACTTTCGGGGCCGCGAATCCGGCGGATTTCCCTCTTGCGCCAGGGCGGTGTGCGGCCTTCGGCCGCCGGTGGAGCAGCGCGCCGCGGGCCACCTTTCGGGCAGCGAGAAGCGGCGGCAGGAGGACTGCCGCCGCATACGGGGGCCGCCGCCCGGGTGCGTGGCCGCGCCGGGGTCCGGCGGGGCCACGCAGCGGGGCTAGCGGGCGGTGCGCGCCTTCCAGGAGCGGCCGATGGCCTTGACCAGGGACGGCGTCACGAACAGGCGCCGGAAGGGCAGGATCACGGGCATGTAGACCTTCCCGAGCAGGCCCTTCTTGCGCACCAGGACGGCCATGTGCGCGTGGTACCGGCCGTTGCCGTCGTCGACCCAACCGATGTGCATCGCCGCGTGCACCGTCTTGTTGACGACCTCGGTCACCCACTCGTCGGAGGTCTGGTAGACCGACTGCAGCGGCATCGTCCGCAGGTCCGGGCCGCGCGGACCGTCGCGCAGGTCGGCCGGCAGCCGGTCGCGCAGGGACGGGTCGCGCGGGCTGAGGCCGTGCTTCTCCTCGTCCCACTTCAGGACGGCTCCCAGCCGCCAGCGGATCGCGAACAGCAGCTTGTACATCGGCGACGGTTTGAAGTCGGCCCCGTCACCGGTGAACTGCCGCACCAAAAGCGCCAGGTCGTCGGGTCCCCCCGGAGTGTCCAGGTCCCACACGTCCTCGACCTCGAAGTCCTTGGTGAACTCGTGAACTCGCCACGGCCGCTCGGTGAACGCGGTGTTCGGGAGCCTCATGAAAACCTCCTTTTCTCGTGGAACGGACAATCTACCCACCGTGCGTCACCGTGCGGCAGAGCGGGCTCCGGCCGTGCGCGGCTTGAACACCATGCGGGCGCCGTTCCGCGGGATGTTGACGACTGTCCGGCTGTGCGCGGACTGCGGCGCGGCGTCGGCGCGTTCGACGTCGCAGGTCGTCAGGATCGCGGTGAGGGTGGCTTTCAGCTCCACGAGCGCGATGCGGTCGCCGAGGCAGCGGGTGTGGCCGCCGCCGAACGGGATCCAGGTGTGCGAAGCGGGCTTGACGCCCAAGAAGCGCTCCGGGCGGAACTCGTCGGGCTGCGGGTAGTTGTGCTCGTCCCGGTTGAGCAGGTAGGCGCTGGCCCACAGCCGGGCGCCGGGCTCGTAGAGCACGCCGCCGATCTCGACCGGCTTGACCACCTCGCGCGGGACGATCTGCTGGATCGGCGGTCCCAGCCGCAGCACCTCGTGCACCACGGCCGTCAGGTACGTGTCACCCGACCCGTCCTCCATCTCCGCGCGCAGCCGCTCGACCGCCTGCGGGTGGCGCGTCAGGAACTCCAGCGCCCAGCAGATGGCCGACGCGGTCGTCTCGGTACCGGCCAGGAACTGCGTCATGATCTCGTCGCGCATCTCGATCCGGCGCGCCGGGGAGTCGTCCTCGGCGATGCCGCCCAGCATCGTGCCGAGCAGGTCGTCCCCGGGCTTGCCGGAGCGCACCCGCTCGTCGATGGCCGCGTCCAGCATCGCGTGCAGCCGCGCGCGGCGGACCAGGAAGTCGTTGACGCCGTTGATCCGGTTCAGCCGCATCCACGTCATCTTCCAGGACGGCAGCAGGTGAAACGGCTTCATCGTGTTCGCACGGGAGTTGAACTCCAGCATCTTGACCACCTCCGCGAACATCGCGTCCTCGTTGGAGGGACGGTGCTCGCCGAAGCAGACCTCGAAGATGACCTTGGTGGTGTAGCGGTGTGCGAAGGGGTGCACCGACACGGCCCGGTCCCGCGGCCAGGAGGCGACCTCCTCCTGGGCCAGCCGCACGACCTCCTGCCCGACCCGCTTCAGCGCCTCGCCGCGGAAGCTCGGCATGACGCCGCGCCGCATCTTGGTGTGCTCCTCCTCGTCCCGCCAGGCCAGGCCGGTCTGACCGGTCCACTTCTCGATGGGGGTGTTGCTGGAACCGGTGTGCAGGACGTCCCGGGGCGCGAGGAACATCTGCTTGACGTCCTCCGGCGCCGAGATCACGTACAGCGCCACACCGGGGATGATCGTCACCCGGAACCGGCTGCCGTACTTGGCGCGGCAGCTCTTGAGATACGGCTCGGGGCGGGCCCAGATGCTCAGCACCTGGCGCAGCCGGGGCATGTCCACCACAGGCAGCGCGGAGGAGGGGATGACCTCCTGGGGAGCGGGAGCGGCGTGGCCGACCGGGCACGTGCCGCCGGACGCGACGGCCGCGTCGTGAACGTTGCTGGAGTGGTCCATTGTCTGTGCTTCCTTATCTCGTTGCCGCGTGAGTCGCGTGCTCTGGCGTGCTCTTGGCGCCCGTAACGGATCCCCGCCCGTACCGGCCGGCAGGAGCGCGACGCCGGACAGCCGTCACAGCCGTCCTGCGCCGCGCCCTCGGTGCTCATGGCTCGATCCACCCCTCGATCGCGTCCGCGGTGGCCGCGGCGGCGGCTTCGATCAGCGCGAAGTGGTCCGCGGCGACGTCGACATGGTCGTCGGAGGCCTCCCACCGCCGGTGGTCACCCTCCGCGGCGCCGAGCGGTTCCGCGGCCCGGATCATCAGCGTCCTGGCGGCGGGTGCCGCCCGCCGGCCGGCGAACAGCCGCAGGTAGTCGCCCATCGACCGCCAGCTCGCGTCGTCGATGGAGACCGCGCGCCGCTCCTGGGTGAGGATCTGCGCCAGCATCGCCGCGAACGCCTCGCCGACCTCGTCCGCGTCACCGGTGAGCGCCAGCGTGTCGATCATGACGACTCCGGTGAGCGCGGCCCCGGAGGACCGCAGGCGTTCGGCGAGCGAGCCCGCCACGACGCCGCCCATGGAGTAGCCGACCAGGACGAACGGCGCGTCGCCGACGGCCGCGCGGATCGCGCCCTCCAAGATCTCCTCGGCCACCTGGCGGGACTGCGGGGCCAGTTCGGTGCCGAACCCCGGCAGGGAGCAGACGTGCACGTCCCGCACGCCGTCGAAGCGGTCGGCCAGGCGCAGGAACTGCTCCTGGCCGGAGCCGACCACGTACACGTAGGACGGCACGCAGACGATCTTCACCCGGCCCGGGCCGGAGGCCAGTTGCGCCAGACTCCCGCCGGTGTCGGGCAGCTCGGCGGCCGACGCGAAGACCGGCCGGGCCCCGGCGGCGTCCACCAGCTGCCGCAGCGACTGCAGCAAGGTGCCCGTCCCGGCGGCCTGCCGCAGCCGCTCGCTGATCGTGTCCTGGGCGGCCGCGGGCGCCGCGGCGGCCGCGGCCTCCGATCCGACCCGCTTGAGCAACTGCCGGGCGATCTCCGCCGGGGTGGGGTGCTCGAACACGAACGAGACGGGCAGGCGCAGCCCGGTGGCCTGCGCCAGCCGGTTCCGCAGCCCCACCGCGCTCATCGAGTCCATGCCCAGGTCCCGCAGCCTGCCCTCGACCTCGATCCGGTCAACGGTGTCGTGGCCGAGCACGGCCGCGACATGCGCCGTGACCAGCTCCAGCACGACCCGCTCGCGGTCCGCGTCCAGGACACCCGCCAGCCTTTGAGCCAGCGACCCGCCTCCCGCCTCGCGCGGGGCCGGCAGCCGGACCAGGCCGCGCAGCAGCGCCGGCAGCGTCCGTTCGCGGGCCTGCGACCGCAACGCCCCCAGGTCCAGCTGGACCGGCGCCAGCAGCGCCGCGTCCACCGCGAGGGCCTGGTCGAACAGTGCGAGAGCCCGCTCGACCGGCAGCTCGCTGGTCCCCGCCGGCGCGTCCGCGCCCGCCCACGGGCCCCAGGCCAGCACGGTGCCCGCCAGGCCGGCCGCACGGCGCGTGCCAACCAGCGCTTCCGCGGCCGCGTCCACCACCGGATCCGCCGCCCCACCGCCCGTCAGGGAGGCGAAGGAGGAGAAGACCACGAAGGCGGAGAGGGCGTACGGCTCGGTCAGCGCGTGCAGCCGCAGCAGCAGCTCCGCTCCCGCGGGCTCGGCCGCGGTGTGCACGACCGCGCTGAGCGGCGACTCCAGGGACCGGAGCACCGCCGGCAGGCGGTCGGGCGCGCACTCCTCGACGCGCGCTCGCGCACCGAGCTCCGCCAGCTCCGCGACCAGTCGCTCCGCGGCGTCTCCGGGTGTGCCCAGCAGCAGCAGGTCGCGGACGCCGTGCTGGGCGGCCAGGTGCCGGGCCAGCGCCGCGCCCGGCAGGGCCGTGCCGCCGGTGACCAGGACGGTGCCGTCGGCGATCTGCCGGGCCGGCCGGTCCGGGGACGCGACCGGCGCCAGGGCCAGGCGCGGCGCCAGGACCTGCCCGGCGCGCACCGCGAGCTGCGGCTCGTCGCCGGCGAGCAGGGCGCCCCACTCCGGCTGGGCGTCCTCGTCCACGTCCACGACGAGGAACCGGCCCGGGTGGGCGAACTGCGCGGCCCGCAGCACGCCCCAGGCCGCCGCCTGCGCCGGGTCCTGGACCTCCGCGTCGCGGGCCGCCACCGCGCGGCGCGTCGCCACGACCAGGACGGCCGCACCGAACCGCGGGTGCTCCGCCCAGCGCCGCACCAGGGCCGCGGCCTCACCGGCCGCGTCACGTGCCGCCGCGGAATCGTCCCCGGCGGGCGGGTCGATCACCGTGAGCACGGCCTGCGGGGCCGCCGCACCCCCGGCCACCGCCTGTTCGAGGGCGGCCAGATCGGCGTACCGGTCCGCCACGCCCCCGGCGGCGGCGCCCAGCGCGGCCAGCCGCACCGGCGGGCCCGCACCGACCTCGACCGGAACCCAGTCGACGCGGTACAGCGAACTCTGCCCGCGGCGCAGCTCCTCCAGGTGCGCCGGGTCGACCGCGCGGAACGCCACCCGGTCCACCGCCAGCACCAGCGCGCCGTCCTCGGCGAAGACCTCCACCCGTAGGGTGTCGCCCTCGGAGGTGACGCGCGCGCGGCCCCGGTCGGCGCCGGTCGCGGCCAGGCGTACCCCGGACCAGGACACCGGCAGCTGCGGCGCGCCCTGATCGGCGAAGCTCAGCTGTCCCAGGTGCAGCGCGGCCTCGAACAGGGCCGGGTGGATGCCGAACTCCGCGGCGCCGACGTCCTCGGGCAGCGCGAGCTCCGCGTACACCTCGGCGCCCCGGCGCCAGGCCGTCCGCACGCCGTGCAGCGCCGGACCGCAGTCGAGGCCGAGAGCGGCCAGCGCCGTGTACAGGCCGTCCACCGGCACCGGCTCGGCGCCGGCGGGCGGCCAGACGCCCGCCCAGCCCGCCGCGGGCTCGGTGTCCGGCGCCAGCCAGCCCGTGCAGTGGCTGGTCGACGCGGCGTGCTGATCCCCGTCCGCACGCGAGTGGACCGCCACCGGGCGGCGGCCGTCCGCCGCCGGCGCGCCGACGATCACCTGGATCTGCAGCGCCGCGCCGTCGGGCAGCAGCAGCGGCGCCTGGAACATCATCTCGTCGAGCAGCGGCGTCCCCACGCCCCCGCCCGCGGCCAGCGCCAGCTCCACCAGCGTGGTGCTGGGGGTGACCGGCAGACCGAACGCGGCATGGTCGCGCAGCCACGGCAGGGTCTCGTGGGACAGCCGGCCGGTGAGCACCCACTCGTCGCGGTCCGCGAGATGCAGACCCGCCGTCAGCACCGGGTGCTCCACGCGGCCGAGGCCGGACACGGCCGGGTCGCCCGCAACCGGGCGGGCACTGGGCCAGTACCGCTTGCGCTGGAAGGCGTACGTGGGCAGCGGGACCCGCCGCGCGCCGGAGTCGGCGAAGCAGGGCGCCCAGTCGACCGTCACCCCGGCGAGGTGCGCCTCGGCCAGGGACAGCAGGAAGCGGGCAGGGCCGCCCTCCGCGCGGCGCAGCGAGCCGACCACCCCGATCCGGGTCGCCGACCCGTGTGCGGCGATGGTCTCCTCCAGGGCCACCGCGAGCACGGGGTGCGGCGACATCTCCACGAAGCAGCCCGCGCCGTTGTCGATCAGCGCGCGCACGGCGGGCTCGAAGCCGACCGGGTTGCGCAAATTGGCGTACCAGTACGCGGCATCCATCGACGCGGTGTCGACGAACGCGCCCACCGCCGTGGAGTACAGCGGGATGCTTCCGCTGCGCGGTGCGACCGGGGCGAACGCCTCCAGCATCTCCTCGCGGGCGACCTCCACATGTGGGGAGTGCGAGGCGAACGTGGCGCGGATCTTCTTGGCCCGGATCTCCTGCCGGTCGCAGTGCTCCACCAGCGCGTCGATCGACTCCAGGTCACCGGCGACGATCACCGCCGCCGGGCCGTTGACGGCCGCCACCGTCATCCGCTGTCCGTAAGGTTCGATCAGGCGCTCGACCTGCGCGATCGGCAGGGCGAGCGACGCCAGGCAGCTGCTGCCCATGAGTCGGTCGCGGGCGATCCGGCTGCGCACCGCCACGATCCGCGCCGCGTCCCGCAGCGACAGGCCACCGGCCACGTACGCGGCTGCGATCTCCCCCTGCGAGTGTCCGACCACCGCCGACGGCTCCACCCCGTGCGAGCGCCACAGCGCCGCCAGGCTCACCATCACCGCGAACAGCGCGGGCTGCACCACATCGACGCGGTCCAGGGATGGGGCGCCGGGCGCGCCGCGCAGGACGTCCTCCAACTGCCAGTCGACGAACTCCGCGAGCGCCGCACCGCACGCGGCGATCTCGGCGGCGAACACCGGCGAGGAGTCCAGCAGGCCGACCGCCATGCCCTCCCACTGCGCGCCTTGGCCCGGGAACACGAACACCGGCCTGGCGGTGGTCGAGGTACGGCCGAAAGCCGTCCGCTCGGTCACGTCCCCGACGGCGAAGGCGGCCAGCTCGGCGGCCAGTTCGTCGCGGTCGGCGGCCACCAGCACCGCCTGGTGCTCCAGCGCCGCACGCGTGGTCAGCTGCGAGTAGCCGACGTCGAGCAGCGAAAGCCCGGGGTCGTCCACCAGCCGCCGCCGCAGCCGCTCGGCCTGGGCGCGCACGGCCGCTTCCGTGCGCGCGGACAGCAGCACCGGCAGCGCGGGCGCCGCCACCACGGCCTGCGGACCGGCTGCGGGCGTTCGGGCGGGCGCCTCCTCCACGATGATGTGCGCGTTGGTGCCGCTGACCCCGAACGACGACACGCCCGCCCGGCGGGGACGGCCGGTGCCGGTCCACTCCCGGGCCTCGGTCAGCAGCTCGACCGCGCCCGCCTGCCAGTCGATGTGCGGGGACGGCGCGTCCACGTGCAGGGTCTGCGGCAGCACCCCGTTGCGCATCGCCATCACCATCTTGATCACACCGGCGACACCCGCCGCACCCGAGGTGTGGCCGATGTTCGACTTGATCGACCCCAGCCACAGCGGGTCGCCGTCGCGCTCGCGGCCGTACGTCGCCAGCAGCGCCTGCGCCTCGATCGGGTCCCCCAGCACGGTGCCCGTGCCATGGCCCTCCACGACGTCCACCTCGGACGGCGACACCCCGGCGTTGGCCAGCGCCTGCCGGATCACCCGCTCCTGCGCGGGACCGCTCGGCGCGGTCAGCCCGTTGCTGGCACCGTCCTGATTGATCGCCGTACCGCGGATCAGGCCCAGGATGCGCCGCCCGTTGCGCTGCGCGTCGGACAGCTTCTCCAGCAGCACCAGCCCCAGACCGTCGGAGAAGCCCGTGCCGTCGGCGGACGCCGCGTAGGCGCGGCAGCGGCCGTCCGGGGAGTTCGCCCCCTGCCGGCTGAACTCGGTCATCGTGACCGGCGTCGTCATGAACGTCACGCCGCCCGCCAGGGCGAGCGAGCACTCGCCGTTGCGCAGCGCCTGCGCCGCCAGGTGCATCGCGACCCCGGAGGACGAGCAGGCCGTCTCCACCGACAGGGCCGGGCCCTCCAGACCCAGGGTGTAGGCGATACGGCCCGAGGCGACGCTGGACATGGTGCCGGTGACGCGGTAGCCCTCGTACTCGGTGGGCACGAGCAGGCTGTAGTCGGAGCCGGTGATACCGACGAAGACCCCGGTGTCGCTGCCGCGCAGGGACGTCGGGTCGACCCCGGCGTGCTCCAGGGTCTCCCAGGAGGCCTCCAGCAGCAGCCGCTGCTGGGGGTCCATGGCCATGACCTCGCGCGGGCTGATGCCGAAGAACTCGGCGTCGAAGTCGCCCAGGCCGGCGATGAAGCCGCCGCCGCGCGCGTAGGTCGTGCCGATCTTCTCGCGGTCCGGGCTGTAGAGCCGCTCCAGGTCCCAGCCGCGGTCCGCGGGCAGGGGGCCGATCACGTCGCGGCCCCCTGCCACGAGCTCCCACAGCTCGTCCGCGGAGGTGACGCCGCCGGGATAGCGGCACCCGATCCCGATGATCGCCAGCGGTTCGTCCACCGCGCCGCGCCGCTTCTGCGCGGCCGGCAGGACGTCCTCCGCCGCGCCGTCGACCTGCGCGAGCAGCAGCCGGGCGACGGCCGCCGGCGTGGGGTGATCGAACACGACGGTGGCGGGCAGGGGCACGCCGGTGCTCTGCGCGAGCCGGTTGCGCAGTTCGACCGCGCTGACGGAGTCGAAGCCGAGCTCCTTGAAGGCCCGCTCGCTGTCCACCTCGTCGGCGGAGGCGTGGCCGAGCACCGACGCGGCCTGCGCTCGCACCAGTTCGAGCACCATCTGCTCGCGCTCGGCCGCCGGCACCTCCGCCAGCCGCCGCGCCAGGGTGCCGCCGGACGCCGCGCGCCGGGCCGGCACGCGCACCAGTCCGCGCAGCACCGACGGCAGCAGCCCGGCCAGGGCCTGCTCCCGCAGGACGGCCGGATCCAGCTCGACGGGCACCAGCAGCGGGCGGTCCGCGGCGACGCCGCGGTCGAACAGCTCCCGGGCCAGCTCGGTGGAGAACGGAACGAGCCCGGCCTGCGCGACGAGCGCCCGGTCGGCCGAACTCGGCGCGGCGCCCCGGTCGGTGACGCTCCGGCCGTCGGCCCACAGGCCCCAGGCGAGCGCGGTGCCGGGCAGGCCGGCCGAGCGGCGGCGGCCGGCCAGGGCCACCAACGCGGCGTCCGCCGCGGAGGGGGCGGCCTGGCCCGGGAGACCCACCAGGCCCTCGAAGGAGGAGAACAGCACGAACGCGGACAGGTCCGCACCCGCGGTCAGCTCGTGCAGGTGCCAGGCCGTGTCCACCGTGGCCCGCAGCACCGTCTGCAGTTGCTCGTGCGAGAGCGTCTCGATCAGGCCCCCGTCGAGCACCCCGGCACCGTGCACGACCGCGGTCAGCGGGTGCTCCAGGCAATCCAGCAGCGCGGCCAGCTGCTCCCGGTCGCTCACGTCACAGGGCGCTGTGCGGACCTGCGCGTCGAGGTCGAGAGAGGCGAGATCGGCGGCCAGCGCGTCGGACAGCGCGTCGGCCTGGTCCTGGGGGACGGCCAGCACCAGGTGGCGGGCACCGTGGTGCCTGATCAGGTGTTCGGCGAACCGGGCACCGGAGCCCCCGGTGATCAGCACTGTGCCGTCGGGGTCCAGGGGCCTCGGCCGGTCCGCCGAGCCGCCGGGAACCCGGGCCAGCCGGGGAGCGAGCACCTTGCCGTCGCGCACCGCCAGTTGCGGTTCGTCCAGACCGAGCAGCGCACCCCATTCCTGTTCCTGCGGTGCGCCCGCGTCACCGGCCAAAGCGCCGGTCGCGGCGTCGGTCGCAGTACCGCTCGCGTCGATGAGCAGGAACCGGCCGGGGTGCTCGGACTGGGCGGCGCGTACGACGCCCCACACCGCGGCCTGCGCGACATCGGCAGCCTCGTCCCCGACCGCCACCGCTCCGCGCGTGACGACGGCCAACGTGGCCCCGCCCAGCGCCTCGCCGGCCAGCCACTGCCGTACCAGCGCCAGCGCCTGCCCGGCGGCGGCACGCACCGCCGCCGGCGTATCCCCGGCAGGGGTGTCGATGGCGGCCAGCACCGCCTGCGGCACGGGCCCGTCCGCGACGGCCTGTTCCAGCGCGGCCAGATCGGGGTGGCGCTCGGCCACCCCGGCGACCGCGCCCAGCGCGGCCAGCCGCACCGGCTTGCCCTTCCCGGCCGGGACGGGCACCCAGTCCATGCGCAACAGCGCGTTCTGGCCCCGGCGCAGCTGCCCGAACCTGGCCGGGTCGGTGGGGCGCACGGCGATCCGGTCGACGTGCACCACGGGCGTGCCGTCGGCGTCGAAGACGTCGAGCCGCAGCGCGTCCTCGCCCGCCGGGACCAGGCGCGCCCGTACCCGGGCGACCTTGTCGCCCGCGATCCGCACACCCGACCAGGACGGCGCCGTCGGCACCGCACCATCGCCGGGCCGGTGGGCGGTGTGCAGCACGGACTCCAGCAGAGCCGGGTGGATCGCGAAGCCGCCGGGCTCGGTGCCGTCGGGCAGCGCAAGGTCGGCGTACACCTCGCGGCCGGCCACCCACGCCGACTGCGCGCACTGCAGCAGCGGGCCGCAGTCCAGGCCGCGTTCGGCCAGGGCGGTGTACAGGGCATCCACCGACACGGGCTCGGCCCCGGCGGGCGGCCACTCGCCCAGCCGCGCGGACAGCGGTTCGGCACCGGCCGCGAGACGGCCACGGGCGTGGCAGACGGCCTCGGTGGTCTGCGCGTCAGCGGCCTCGGGCCGGGAATAGACCGCCACCTCGCGGCGGCCGTCCGCGTCGGCCTCACCGAGGGTGACCTGGATTCGTGCGGCGTCGTCCTCGCCCAGCACCATAGGGGCGTCGAGGTTCAGCTCCTCGATCAGATCGCAGCCCACGTGACGGCCCGCGGACATGACCAGCTCCACCAGCGCGGCGCCGGGGAGCACGACCGTGCCGAACAGCGCGTGATCGCGGGTCCACGGCTGCCCCTGGTGGGAGACGCGGCCGGTCAACACCCACTCGTCCCGGTCGCCGACCTGCACGGCGGCCGCGAGGACCGGGTGCTCGACGCGGCCCAGGCCGATCGCGGACGCGTCGGCGAGGCCGGTGGCGTCCAGCCAATAGCGCTTGTGCTGGAAGGCGTAGGTGGGCAGCGGGACCTGCTGGGCGCCGGTGCCCGCGTAGACCGCGTTCCAGTCGATCGGCACACCGGCGACGTGGGCCTGGCCGAGCGAGAGCAGGAAGCGGGGCAGCCCGCCCTCGTCACGGCGCAGCGAGCCGACAACCTCGGTCCGGTGGACCGCGCCGTGGGCGGCGATGGTCTCCTCGACCGCCATCGCCAGCACAGGGTGGGGTGACATCTCCAGGAAGCAGCCCGTGCCGTCATCGAGGAGTGCGCGGATGGCGGGCTCGAAGCCGACAGGGTTGCGCAGGTTGCGGTACCAGTACGCGGCATCCATCGACGCCGTGTCCAGGAATCCGCCCGTCACTGTCGAGTAGAACGGCACCCGGCTGCTCACCGGGCGCACCGGCGCCAGCGCCTCCACCAGCTCGTTCTGGATGGCCTCGACGTAGGCGGAGTGGGAGGCGTAGTCCACCGCGACCAGGCGGGCGCGGATCTCGTCCCGGTCGCACCCTGCCTTGATCTCCTCCAGCGCGCCCGGCTCACCGGCGACGATCACCGACGCGGGACCGTTGACCGCCGCCACCGACACCCGCCCCGCGAACGGGGCCAGCAACTCCTCGACCTGCTGCACCGGCAGCGCGACCGACATCATGCCGCCCTGCCCCGCCAACCGATCACGCACCAACTGCGCACGCACGGCCACAATCCGGGCCGCATCCCGCAACGACAACGCACCAGCCACATACGCGGCGGCAATCTCACCCTGCGAGTGACCCACCACGGCAGCCGGCTCAACCCCGTACGAACGCCACAGCGCCGCCAAGCTCACCATCGTCGCGAACAACGCCGGCTGCACCACGTCCACCCGGTCCAGAGACGGTACGCCGGGTACCCCGCGCAGCACCTCCTCCAGACGCCAATCCACGAACTCCGCCAGCGCATCACCACACGCGGCAATCTCAGCGGCGAACACCGACGAGGAATCCAGCAACCCCACCGCCATACCGACCCACTGCGCCCCCTGCCCCGGGAACACGAACACCGCCTTGGCCGAGGCCGGGGACCGGCCCTCGACCACCACCGGTGACGGCTCACCCAGCGACAGAGCCGTCAGCCCCGCCAGCAACTCCTCACGCCCGGCCGCAGCCACCACACCGCGGTGCTCCAGATGCGCCCGGGAGGTGGCCGAAGAGAAACCCAGATCGGCCAGAGACACTTCCGGCCGCGCCAGCACAAACGCCCGCAGCCGATCGGCCTGCGCACGCATCGCGGCCGTGCTCCTGCCCGATACCGTCACCGGAACCGCGGGCGGCACGGGAACCTCGGTGCCGCCGGCCGCGCGCCCCTCGGTGGCCCCGTCGACCGGTCCCTCGGCGGGCGTCTCGGCGGGCGCCTCCTCCAGGATGATGTGCGCGTTCGTGCCGCTCACACCGAACGACGACACCGCGGCCCGACGGGGCCGCTCCCCCGCAGGCCACGGCCGGGCCTCGGTCAGCAACTTGACGTCGCCCGACTCCCAGTCGATGTGCGGGGAGGGCGCGTCGACGTGCAACGTCTGCGGCAGCACCCCGTGCCGCATCGCCATGACCATCTTGATGACGCCGGCCACGCCCGCGGCCAGGGAGGTGTGGCCGATGTTGGACTTGATCGACCCGAGCCACAGCGGATCGCCCTCCCGCTGCTGGCCGTACGTCGCCAGCAGCGCGTGGGCCTCGATCGGGTCACCGAGGGTGGTGCCGGTGCCATGGCCCTCGACGGCGTCCACGTCGTTCGGGGACAGTCCGGCGTTGGCCAACGCCTGCCGGATCACCCGCTCCTGCGACGGACCGTTGGGAGCCGTCAGGCCGTTGCTCGCACCGTCCTGGTTGATCGCGGTGCCACGGATCAGACCGAGAATGCGCCGCCCGTTGCGCTTGGCATCCGACAGCCGCTCCAGCACCACCAGGCCCAACCCGTCGGAGAAGCCCGTGCCGTTGGTGGAGGCCGCGTACGCGCGGCAGCGTCCGTCCGGCGACACCGCCTGCTGGCGGCTGAACTCGGCCAGCAGGAACGGGCCGGACATGACAGTGACGCCGCCGACCAGGGCCATCGAGCACTCGCCGGCGCGCAGGGCCTGCGTGGCCATGTGCAGGGCGACCGAGGACGAGGAGCACGCGGTGTCGACGGACACCGCGGGGCCCTCCAGGCCGAACACGTAGGAGATACGGCCGGACGACACGCTGGCCGCCCCGCCCGTCAACTGGAAGCCGTCGATCTGCGGCAGGCTGCCCGCGGGCACCGTGCAGTAGTCGCTGGTGCCGACGCCGCAGAAGACGCCGGTGTCGCTGCCGCGCAGCGAGGTCGGATCGATGCCCGCGTGCTCGAACGCCTCCCACGACGCCTCCAGCAGCAGACGCTGCTGCGGGTCCATCGCCAGCGCCTCGCGCGGGCTGATCCCGAAGAACTCGGCGTCGAACTCCGCTATCCCGTCGACGAATCCGCCGCCACTGGTGGACACCGCGCCGGGTCGGCGCATGCTCGGGTCGTAGAGCCGCTCGAGGTCCCAGCCCCGGTCGGCGGGCAGGCCGGTGATGGCGTCGCTCCCCGACGCCACGAGCTCCCACAGCTCCTCGGGGGAGGTGACGCCACCGGGGTAGCGGCAGCTCATGCCCACGATCGCCAGCGGCTCGCCGGCCTGCGCGAGCATGCGCTTGTTGACCTGCCGGAGCCGGTCGGTCTCCTTGAGGGATTTGCGGAGCGCCTCGATGAGCTGGTTCTGGTCGGTTGCCATGTCTATTCCTTCATCTCCAAGCTCATTGCGGCGACGGCGTTCTCGGCCAGGGTCATGCGAGGTCCTCCTGAGCCATCCGGATCAGGGCTTCCGCGTCCATGTCGTCGAACGACTCGGCCTCCCCGTCCTCGGCGTTCGCCTCGGGCAGGTCGTGGTCGGCCAGTTCGCGCAGGGTTGCGAGCAGTCCGGCCTTGCGCAGCCGATCGATGGGGATCGTCGCGAACAGCGCCCGGATCTCCTCCTGCTCGGACCGCGGCCGGGCCGCGGCATCGGGAACGAGTTCGGGCAGCAGGTGGCGGGCGATGGCCGCCGGGCTGGGGTGGTCGAACACGACGGTGGCAGGCAGGCGCACACCGGTGGCCTGCGTGAGCCGGTTGCGCAGCTCGACGGCACTGAGCGAGTCGAAGCCGAGGTCCTTGAAGGCCCGCTCGGGGTCGACGGCCGCGGCCGAGGCGTGGCCGAGGACTCCCGCGACCTGCGCCTGGACCAGTTCGAGGACCACCCGCGCACGGTCCGCCTCCGGCACCGCGGCCAGCCGCTGCGCCAGTGCCGCGGCGCTCGCCCGGTCCGCGCGGGCCGGGGCCCGGACCAGGCCGCGCAGCAGTGGCGGGAGCATTCCGGCGCGGGCCTGGGCGCGCAGCGCGGCGGTCTCCAGCAGCACCGGCGCCACCACGGCCGCGTCCACGTGCAGCGACCGGTCGAACAGCGCCAGCCCCTGTTCGGGGGTGAGCGCGCTCATCCCCATCCGCCGCAGGCGGGCCAGCTCGGCCTCGTCCAGGCTCGCGCCCATGCCCGCGGTGCCCGACCACAGACCCCACGCCAAGGAGGTCGCGGGGCGTCCCGCGGCGCGCCGTGACGCGGCCAGCGCGTCGAGGGCCGCGTTGGCCGCCGCGTAGTTCGCCTGGCCGGGGCTGCCCATGAGCGATGCCACGGAGGAGAACAGGACGAACGCCGACAGGTCCGCGTCGGCGGTCAGCTCGTGCAGGTGCAGGGCCGCGTCCACCTTGGGCCGCATCACCCGCTCGAGCTGCTCGGGCGTCAGCGACGCCACCACCGCGTCGTCCAGCACGCCGGCCGCGTGCACGACCCCGGTGATGGGGTGCTCCGCCGAGCCGAGTGCGGCCGCCAGCTGCTCGCGGTCGGCCACGTCGCAGGCCACCACCTGGGCACGGCATCCCTGGGCGTCGAGCTCCGCCACCAGCTCGGCGGCGCCCGCGGCCTGCGGGCCGCGCCGGCTGAGCAGCAGCAGGTCGCGCACGCCGTGTGCGGCCACCAGGTGGCGGGCGAACACCGCACCCAGGCCACCCGTACCGCCGGTGATCACGACCGTGCCTTCCGGACCCAGCGGCGCCGGAACGGTCAGCACGACCTTGCCGACGTTGAGGCCTTCGCGCAGGTGGCGCAGCGCCTCGCGGCCCTGGTGCACGTCCCAGGTCCGGATCGGCGCGAACTGGAACACCCCCTGCTGGAACAGCGCCACGATCTCGGACAGCAGCTCGCCGAGCCGCTTCGGTCCCGCCTCCCACAGGTCGAACGCGCTGTAGGCGACTCCCGGCCGCTGCGCGGCGATCGCCGCCGCGTCCCGGATGTCGGCCTTGCCCATCTCTACGAACCGGCCGCCGCCCGGCAGCAGGTCCAGCGAGGCGTCGACGTACTCGCCCGCGAGGGAGTTGAGGACCACGTCCACTCCCGTACCGCCGGTGGCCTCCTGGAAGGCGTCGCGGAAGGCCAGGTCGCGGGAGGAGGCGATGCGCTCCGCGGGCACGCCCAGCGCGCGCACCTCGTCCCACTTGGCCGGGCCGGCCGTGGCGAACACCTCCGCGCCGAGGTGCCGTGCGATCTGCACGGCCGCCGTGCCCACGCCACCGGCGGCGGCGTGCACCAGCACCCGCTCCCCCGCGCGCAGCCCTGCCAGGTCCACCAGGCCGTAGAGGGCGGTCGCGTATGCGATCGGAACGGACGCCGCCTGCGTGAAGGACCACGCATCCGGTATCCGGGCGACCAGCTCCCGAGAGGCCACGGCCACCGGGCCGAAGGACTCCGCCACCATGCCGAAGACCCGGTCGCCGGGCGCGAAATCGGCCACGCCCGGCCCGACCTCCAGCACCACACCGGCCGCCTCGGCACCCAGCGGAACCGCATCGGGGTACAGGCCGAGGGCGATCAGCACGTCGCGGAAGTTCACTCCCGCCGCGCGTACCGCGATCCGCACTTCGCCGGCGGCCAGCGGCCGCCGCGCGTCACAGGACGTGATCTCCACGTCGTCCAGGGAGCCCTTGCGGGTGATCGACAGCTGCCACGCATCGTCGGCGGGAGCGGCGGCCACGCTCAGCCGTGGAGCGAACACGTGCTGCCCGCGCACGGCGACCTGCTGCTCGTCCGCGTCGAGCACTGCCCCCCAGTCCGGTTCGTCGCCGGCGCCTTCGCCAGCGCCGTCGAGGTCGAGGTCGACCAGGGCGAATCGGCCCGGGTGCTCGGACTGCGCGCTGCGCAGCAGACCCCAGACCGCCGCCTGGGCGATGTCCGGCGTCTCGCCGTCGACGGACACGGCACGCCGGGTGGTGACCACCAGCCGGGCGTCACCGAGCGAGTCGGCGGCCAGCCACTGCTGCACCAGGGCCAGCGCGCCTGCGGCTGCTTGCCCGGCGGAGCGGGCCGTGTCACCGTCCGGGGTCTCGACCGCGGCCAGGACCAGCTCCGGCGCCGGAGCGCCATCGGCCGTCGCCCGCTCCAGTGCCGCCAGGTCCGGATACCGCTCACCCGTGGCCGGATGCGCGCCCAATACCGCCACCTGGGCGGACCGGCTCTCGCCGACCGCGACCGGAGCCCAGTCGAGGCGGTAGACCGGCTGCCCGCCACCGCGACGCAGACGCTCCAACTGGGAGGGATCGACCGGTCGCATGTCCAGACGGTCCAGGCTCAGCACGGGCTGGCCCTGCTCGCCCGCCACGTCGAGACCGAAGGCGGTCTCGTCCACCCGGCGGATGCGAACGCGCACCCGGGACAGGCCGCGGTGCGCGAGGCGTACCCCGGACCAGGAGAAAGGCAGGAAGGCCGTGTCGCTCGGGCCATCCTGCAGCAGACCCGCGTGCAACGACGCGTCGAAGAGCGCCGGATGGATTCCGAAGCTCTCGCCACCCGTGTCGCCGGGCAGGGCGACCTCGGCATAGGCGTCGTCGCCGACCCTCCACGCGACGCGCACGCCCTGGAACGCGGGACCGTAGTCGAACCCGAGCTCGGCCATGCCCGCGTAGAGCGCATCCGCCGTCATCTCCGTACCACCGGCGGGCGGCCACTGCTCGGGAGTCCACGACGCGTGTGCGGTGTCCTCCGTGGCCAGCCAGCCGCGAGCGTGGCAGGTCGTCTCCCCCTGCTCGTCGTCCCCGGCCTCACGGCGGGCGAAGACCGCCACTTCGCGGCGACCGTCCTCGCCCGCTGCACCGACGGTGACCCGCAACTGCACGGCCGAGCCTTCTTCGAGCAGTAGCGGCGACTCCATCACCAGTTCGTCCACCACCGGCACGCCCACCCGCTGACCGGCAGCCGAGACCGCCTCCACCCACGTCGTTCCGGGCACGATCACCAGGCCCAGCACGATGTGGTCGCGGGTCCACGCCTGCGACTCGGTGGAGAGGCGCCCGGTGAAGACCCACTCGTCGCGGTCGCCGACCTGCACGGCCGCGGCCAGGATCGGGTGCTCGACCCTCTCCAGGCCTGCCGCCGCGACGTCGCCGACGGGCGTGGACGACAGCAGCCAGTAGTTCTCGCGCTGGAAGGCGTAGGTGGGCAGGTCGACGCGCTGGGCGCCGGTACCGGTGTAGAAGGCGTTCCAGTCGACGCTGGTGCCGGCGGTGTGCACGTGGCCGAGGAAGCCTGCGAAGGTGTCCAGCTCGCCGTGCTTGGCGCGCAGCGCCGGGAGGAACACCGCCTCGGTGTCGTCCTCGACGCACTGGCGGGCCATCGCGGTCAGGACCGCGTCCGGGCCCAGCTCCAGGAACCGACGAACGCCCAGCTCCCACAAGGTGCCGATCCCGTCGGCGAACCGCACCGCGCCACGTACATGCCGCACCCAGTAGTCGGCGTCGAACGCCGACACCACGGCACCGGTCACATTGGACACCACGGGGATGTGCGGGGTGGCGTGGTTCAGCTTGTCGGCGACTGCCCGGAACTCGTCGAGCATCGGCTCCATGAGGGGCGAGTGGAAGGCGTGCGACACCCGCAGGCGGGTGGTCTTCCGTCCTTCCCATTGCGGAAGCCAGTCGGTGACGGCGTCTTCATCGCCGGAGACCACGACCGACGTGGGGCCGTTGATCGCTGCGATTTCCAGGCGGCCTGCGAACCCGGCGAGAGAATCGGCTACCTCCGCTTCGGTGGCCTGCACGGCGACCATCGCCCCGCCCGCAGGCAGCGCGCCCATCAACCGCCCGCGTGCCACCACCAGTTCGGCGGCGTCAGCCAGGGACAGGGCACCGGCCACGTGGGCGGCCGCGATCTCCCCGACCGAATGCCCGATCAAATAGTCCGGACGCAGCCCCAGTGCCTCCGTCAGCCGGAACAGCGCCACCTCGACAGCGAACAACACGACCTGGGTGAACTCCGTCGAGCTCAACACCTCAGCATCAGCGGCCAGCAGCTCCCGCACCGACCGGCCCAGCCGCGGATCCAACTCCGCACACACCGCCGTCAACGCCTCATCGAACACCGGAAACGCGGCCGCCAGCTCCAGGCCCATCCCCGACCGCTGCGAGCCCTGACCGGTGAACAAGAACGCCGACTTACCACCCACACCCGACGCACCGGCGGTGACCTCGGACAGCCGGGACAGGAGCTCATCCCGATCCGCGGCCATCACGACAGCCCGCCGCTCCAGCAGCGCCCGCGACGAGACCAACGAATAGGCCGTGTCGACCAGTGACAACCCGGGCTGCGCCAGCAGGTGCGAACGCAGCCGCTCTGCCTGCGTCTGAAGTGCCACATCCGTACGCGCTGAGAGGATGACGGGCAGCGGAGTGGCGGGCGCGGTTCGCCCGTCCGCCGCCACCGGCTCCTCGGCCGGTGCCTCCTCCACGATGATGTGCGTGTTGGTGCCGCTGACACCGAACGACGACACGCCCGCACGCCGGGGACGATCTTTCGCGGGCCACTCCCGGGACTCGGTCAGCAGCTCGACGCGGCCGGAGTCCCAGTCCACATGCGGCGACGCCTCATCGACGTGCAGGGTCCGGGGCAGCACCCCGTTCCGCATCGCCATCACCATCTTGATCACACCGGCTACGCCCGCAGCAGCGGAGGTGTGCCCGATGTTGGACTTGATCGAGCCGAGCCACAGCGGGTCGCCGTCGCGCTCCTGGCCGTACGTCGCCAGCAGCGCCTGCGCCTCGATCGGGTCCCCCAGCACGGTGCCCGTGCCATGTCCCTCCACGGCATCGACGTCGGACGGCGACAACCGCGCGCTGGCCAGCGCCTGTCGGATCACTCGCTCCTGCGAGGGACCGTTCGGCGCCGTCAGACCGTTGCTCGCACCGTCCTGGTTCACCGCACTGCCACGGATCAAGCCCAGGATGCGCCGCCCATTGCGCCGCGCGTCCGACAACCGCTCCAGCACCAGCATGCCCAGCCCGTCGGCGAAGCCCGTCCCGTCCGCCGAGGCCGCGTACGCGCGGCAGCGGCCGTCCGTGGACAGACCGCGCTGGCGGCTGAACTCCCGCAGCATGAACGGGCTGGGCATGAGGGTCACCCCGCCGGTGAGCGCCAGCGAGCACTCACCGGCTCGTAGAGCCTGTGCGGCCAAGTGCAGGGCAACGGAGGAGGAGGAACAGGCCGTGTCCACGGAGAACGCCGGCCCCTCCAGGCCGAACAGGTAGGAGATGCGACCGGAGGAGACGCTGGCCGAGCCGCCCGTGAGCTGGAAGCCCTCCACCTGGGGGGTGGTTCTGTCGGGTCCCACGCTGTAGTCGGTGACGCTGAGACCGCAGAAGACGCCGGTGTCGCTGCCGCGCAGCGAGGTCGCGTCGATGCGGGCGTGCTCGAACGCCTCCCACGACGCCTCCAGCAGCAGACGCTGCTGCGGATCCATCGCCAGCGCCTCACGCGGGCTGATGCCGAAGAACTCGGCGTCGAACTCCCCGATCCCTTCCAGGAAGCCGCCACCTTGGGCGTAGATCGTCCCGGTCCGGTCGGGGTCCGGGTCGTACAGCCGCTCCAGGTCCCAGCCGCGGTCGGTGGGGAGCCCGGTGATGCCGTCCCGCCCGGAGGCGACCAGCTCCCACAGCTCCTCCGGTGACGTCACGCCGCCGGGGTAGCGGCAGCTCATGCCGATGATCGCCAGCGGTTCCGTCGCGCGGAACTCGACCTCGTCGAGCTGCTCCCTGGTCTCGTTGAGTTCGACCGCCACCTTCTTCAGGTAGCGGACCAGCTTTTCCTGCTGATCGATGTTCTCCGTCATCCCCGTGCCCCCGGTCACTCGTCACCCAACTCGACATCGATCATCAGGAAGATCTCTTCCGCCGTGGTCGCGGCTTCGATCCGCTCCCTGGCTCCCTGCTTCTTGGCGCCCCTGGCGCCGTCACCAGCGCCGGCGCCGATGCTGGAGAGCAACGTGCGCAGGCGTTTGGCCACCCTCTGCTGGTCCTCCTCGGAGCTCGCCGTGAGCATCTCCTCGAGCTTCCGCATCTCCTGGTCGATGAGGGGCTCCGGCTCCTCCCCTCCCCCGACCTCCGACAGCAGCAACGCGGCGACCGCGCTCGGGGTGGGGTGGTCGAACACCAAGGTCGCGGGCAGCCGCACACCACTGGCCTGGGCCAAGCGGTTGCGCAGCTCGACGGCGCTGAGCGAGTCGAAGCCGAGGTCCTTGAAGGCGCGCTCGGGATCGACGGCCGCGGCCGAGGCGTGGCCGAGGACTCCCGCGACCTGGGCCTGAACCACCTCGAGCACGATCTGCGCACGGCCTGCCTCCGGCACCCCGGCCAGCCGCTGCGCCAGCGCCGCGACACCCGGCTGGGCAGCCCGTGCCGGGGCCGGGACCAGACCGCGCAGCAGCGGCGGAAGCATCCCGGCCCGCGCCTGGGCGCGCAGCGCAGTGATCTCGAGCAGCACCGACGCCACCACGGCCGCGTCCACCTCCAGCGACCGGTCGAACAGCGCGGGCCCGGTCTCGGCGGTGAGCGCGTTGATGCCCATTCGCTGCAAGCGGGCCAGCTCGGCCTCGTCCAGGCTCGCGGCCATGCCCGCGGTGCCCGACCACAGACCCCACGCCATCGACATGGCGGGAAGCCCGGTCGCCCGGCGGGACGCGGCCAGCGCGTCCAGGGTCGCGTTCGCAGCGGCGTAGTTGCCCTGGCCGGGGCTGCCGATGAGTGCGGAGACCGACGAGAACAGGACGAACGCCGACAGGTCCGCGTCCGCGGTCAGCTCGTGCAGGTGCAGGGCCGCGTCCACCTTCGGCCGCAGCACCCGGACGATCTGCTCCGGTGTCAGCGACGCGATCACCGCGTCGTCCAACACACCGGCGGTGTGCACGACCCCGGTGACCGGACGCTCCACCGAGGCCAGCGCGGCGGCCAGGTGCTCGCGATCGGACACGTCACAGGCGACGACCCGAATGTCGGCGCCCAGTCCCTCCAGCTCGACCACCAGCTCGGCCGCGCCTGCGGCCCGCGGGCCGCGCCGGCTCAACAGCAACAGATGACGCACCCCATGGACGGCCACCAAGTGCCGGGCGAACACCGCGCCCAGACCACCGGTACCCCCCGTGACCACCACGGTCCCGTCCGGATCGAACACGGTCGCCGCCCGCTCACCGGCGGCTGCGGCACGCGCCAACCTCGGCGCCAACAGCCGACCCCCACGAACCGCCACCTGCGGCTCGTCAGCGCCCAGCACCGCACCCCAGTCCGGCTCCTCACCACCCAACTCAAGATCCACCAGCACGAACCGACCCGGATGCTCCGACTGCGCACTGCGCAACAAACCCCACACCGCCGCCTGCGCGATATCGGGAGCCTCGTCACCGATGGCCACCGCCCCGCGCGTGGTCACCACAAGCCGCGACTCACCCACCCACTCACCGGCCAACCAGCCCTGCACCAGGGCGAGTGCTCGGGTGGCGGTGGTGTGCACGGCTTCGGCCAGGTCGCCACCGGGGGTTTCGACCGTGGCCAGCACCAAGTCCGGCACCGGGCCGCGGGCGGCCGCGACCCGCTCCATCTCGGTCAGGTCATCGAGCGTTCCGACCTGGACGGACCGGCCGGCATGTGCCGTCACCGGGGCCCAGTCGAGCTGGTACACCGGTTGCCCGCCCCCGCGGCGCATGCGTTCCAACTGGGCGGGGTCGACGGGGCGCATGGCGAGGCGCTCCAAGCTCAGCACCGGCTCGCCCTGCTCGGACACGACGTCCACCCGCAGGGCCGCATCACCGGCGGGCGAGATCCGCACCCGAACCCGCGACAGGCCCGGACGGCCGCCGCTCACCTTGGACCACGAGAACGGCAGCAGCGTCGCGCCGCCGTCCGTCCCCTTCTCCGCGAACGCGCCGTGCAACGACGCGTCGAACAAGGCCGGGTGGAGACCGAATCCTTCGCCGCCCGAGTCGCCCGGCAGGGCCACATCGGCATACACCACATCGCCGACGCGCCATGCCGTGTGCACGCCCTGGAAGACCGGCCCGTAGTCGAACCCGAGCTCCGCCATCCCGCTGTACAACGCGGCGCCGGACATCTCCACACCGCTCGCCGGCGGCCACTGCCCCGGAACCCACGACACGGTTGTCGCGTCCTCCGCAGCCAGCCATCCCCGCGCATGGCAGATCGTCTCGGCTACGTCACCGGCCTCGGACCTGGCGAAGATCACCAATTCCCGGCGGCCGTCCTCACCCGCCGCACCGACCGTGACCCGCAGCTGCGCCGCGCAACCCTCCTCCAGCAGGAGCGGCGATTCCATCACCAGCTCGTCCACCACGGGGGTACCCACCCGACCACCGGCAGCCAGCGCCAGCTCGACCCACGCCGTGCCGGGCACGATCACGACACCCAGCACCACGTGATCGCGCAGCCACGGCTGCGCTGCGGCGGAGAGGCGACCGGTGAACAGCCACTCGTCCCGGTCGCCGAACTGCACCGCCGCCGCCAGCACGGGATGCTCGACCCGGTCGAGACCGGCCGCCGCGACGTCACCGGTCCGTGCCGAGGGCATCAGCCAGAAGTTCTCCCGCTGGAAGGCGTAGGTGGGCAGGTCGACGCGGTGTGCGCCGGTGCCCGCGAATACCGCGTCCCAGTCGATCGGCACACCGGCGACGTGGGCCTGGCCGAGCGACAGCAGGAGGCGGGGCAGTCCGCCCTCGTCCCGGCGCAGCGAACCGACCACGGCCACCCGGCCCGCCGCGTCCAGCGCCTCGACGGTCTCCTCGATCGCCATCGCCAGCACCGGGTGAGGTGACATCTCCAGGAAGCAGCCCGTGCCGTCATCGACGAGTGCGCGGATGGCGGGCTCGAAGCCGACGGGGTTGCGCAGGTTGCGGTACCAGTACGCGCCATCCATCGCTGCGGTGTCGGCGAAGGCGCCGATCACCGTCGAGTACAGGGGGACCGTTCCCGTCATCGGCTGCACCGGCGCGAGGGCTTCCAGCAGTTCCGCCTCGATGCTCTCGACGTAGGCGGAGTGGGAGGCGTAGTCCACCGCGACGAGGCGGGCGCGGATCTCGTCCCGGTCGCACCCTGCCTTGATCTCCTCCAGCGCGCCCGGCTCACCGGCGACGATCACCGACGCGGGACCGTTGACCGCCGCCACCGACACCCGCCCCGCGAACGGGGCCAGCAACTCCTCGACCTGCTGCACCGGCAGCGCGACCGACATCATGCCGCCCTGCCCCGCCAACCGATCACGCACCAGTTGGGCGCGAACGGCCACAATCCGCGCCGCGTCCCGCAACGACAACGCACCAGCCACATACGCGGCGGCAATCTCACCCTGCGAGTGACCCACCACGGCAGCCGGCTCAACCCCGTACGAACGCCACAGCGCCGCCAAGCTCACCATCGTCGCGAACAGGGCGGGCTGCACCACGTCCACCCGGTCCAGAGACGGTACGCCGGGCGCGCCGCGCAGCACCTCCTCCAGACGCCAGTCCACGAACTCGCTGAGCGCCGCATCGCAGGCGGCGATTTCGGTGGCGAACACCGGCGAGGAGTCCAGCAACCCCACCGCCATACCGACCCACTGCGCCCCCTGCCCCGGGAACACGAACACCGCCTTGGCCGAGGCCGGAGACCGGCCCTCGACCACCACCGGTGACGGCTCACCCAGCGACAGAGCCGTCAGCCCCGCCAGCAACTCCTCACGCCCGGCCGCAGCCACCACACCGCGGTGCTCCAGATGCGCCCGGGAGGTGGCCGAAGAGAAACCCAGATCGGCCAGAGACACTTCCGGCCGCGCCAGCACAAACGCCCGCAGCCGTTCCGCCTGCGCACGCATCGCGGCCAGGTCTCGGCCGGACACCGTCACCGGAACCGCGGGCATCGGACGCAGCTCGGGTGCGCTCCTCGCGGGCAGCTCGGCGGGCGCCTCCTCCAGGATGATGTGCGCGTTCGTGCCGCTCACACCGAACGACGACACCGCGGCCCGACGGGGCCGCTCCCCCGCAGGCCACTTCCGGGCCTCGGTCAGCAACTTCACGTCGCCCGACTCCCAGTCGATGTGCGGCGACGCCTCATCGACGTGCAACGTCTGCGGCAGCACCCCGTGCCGCATCGCCATCACCATCTTGATCACACCGGCCACGCCGGCGGCGGCCGAGGTGTGCCCGATGTTGGACTTGATCGACCCGAGCCACAGCGGCTCACCGTCCCGCTCCTGGCCGTACGTCGCCAGCAGCGCCTGTGCCTCGATCGGGTCCCCGAGCTTGGTCCCCGTGCCGTGCCCCTCGACCGCGTCCACATCCGCCGACGACAGCCCGGCATTGCTCAGCGCCTGCCGGATCACCCGCTCCTGCGAGGGGCCGTTCGGCGCGGTCAGACCGTTGCTCGCACCGTCCTGGTTCACCGCACTGCTGCGGATCAGACCGAGGATGCGGCGCCCGTTGCGCCGGGCGTCCGACAACCGCTCCACGACCATCAGGCCCAGCCCGTCGGAGAACCCGGTCCCGTCCGCTGCCGCCGCATACGCCTTGCACCGCCCGTCGGGGGCCAGGCCGCGCTGCCGGCTGAAGCCGATGAGCAGGTCCGGCGTGGCCATGAGGGAAATGCCGCCGACCAGGGCCATCCCGCACTCGCCGTTGCGAAGAGCCTGCGATGCCATGTGCAGGGCAACGGCGGAGGAGGAGCATGCCGTGTCCACGGAGACCGCCGGACCTTCGAGCCCCAGGGTGTACGCGATCCGGCCGGACACCACACTCGTCGTGGTCCCGGTGAGGTGGTAGCCCTCCAGTTCGGGAGCCATGATCGCGTGGTAGCCCGAGGAGACGGTGCCGCAGAAGACGCCGGTGTCGGTTCCGCGCAGCGTCGTCGGGTCGATGCCCGCGTGCTCGAACGCCTCCCACGACGCCTCCAGCAGCAGACGCTGCTGCGGATCCGTCGCGAGTGCCTCGCGCGGGCTGATGCCGAAGAAGTCGGCGTCGAACGCGCCGATGCGGTCGACGAATCCGCCGGCCTGCGCGTACACGGTTCCGACCTGGTCGGGGTCGGGGTCGTAGAGCCGCTCCAGGTCCCAGCCGCGGTCGGTCGGGAACGGGCCCATGCCGTCCCGGCCGGACGCCACCAGCTCCCACAGCTCCTCCGGCGATGTCACTCCGCCGGGGAACCGGCAGCTCATGCCGACGATCGCCAGCGGTTCGTCGGCGTCGCCGCGCCGCGAGCGCGCCGCACGCGGCCGGTCGACCGCACCGTCCACCGCGACCTGCGACACCAGCAGGCGGGCCACCGCCTGCGGGGTCGGGTGATCGAACACCAGGGTCGCGGGCAGGCGCACGCCCGTGGCCTCGGTGAGCCGGTTGCGCAGTTCGACGGCGCCCAGGGAGTCGAAGCCGAGCTCGTTGAACGCGCGGCCAGGATCGATGGACGAGGCTGAGGCATGCCCGAGCACGCCCGCCGCCTGGGCCAGCACCAGCTCGAGCGCGACCCGCACCCGGTCCGCCTCCGGCACGCCCGCCAGGCGCCGGGCGAGCGACCCACCGGCCGCCGCCCGCCGAGCCGCGACAGGCGCCAGCCCGCGCAGCACGGCCGGGATCGTCCCGGCCCGGGCCTGGGCGCGCAGTACCGCCGGGTCCAGCCGGACCGGCGCCAGCAGCGCCGCGTCCACGGTCAGGGCCTGATCGAAGAGTGCGACGCCCAGCTCGGCCGTCAGCGCCTTGGCTCCCATCCGCTCGAGGCGGGCCAGCTCCGGCTGGCCCAGCTGCGCCGCCATCCCCGCACCGTCGGACCACGGGCCCCAGGCCAGGGACGTCGCCGGCAGCCCCGCTGCCCGGCGCGACGCGGCCAGCGCGTCGAGGGCGGCGTTGGCGGCGGCGTAGTTGCCCTGGCCCGGGCTGCCGATGAGCGCCGCGACGGAGGAGAACAGCACGAACGCGGACAGGTCGGTGTCGGCGGTCAGCTCGTGCAGGTGCAGGGCGGCGTCCACCTTCGGCCGCAGCACCCGCTCGACCTGCTCGGGCGTCAGCGACGCAACGACGCCGTCGTCCAGCACCCCCGCCGCGTGCACCACCGCGGTCAGGCGCCGGTCGGCGGAGCCGAGGACCGCCGCCAGCTGGTCGCGGTCCGAGACGTCGCAGGCGACGACCCGGACGTCCGCGCCCAGGCCTTGCAGCTCGGTCACCAACGCGGCGGCGCCCGCGGCCTGGGGGCCGCGCCGGCTCAGCAGCAGCAGATGACGCACGCCATGGACGGCCACCAGGTGCCGGGCGAACACCGCACCCAGACCCCCCGTACCCCCGGTGATCACGACCGTGCCCTCAGGGTCGATCATCGTCACCGACGTACCGGCGGCGGCGCGCGACAGCCTCGGCGCCAGCAGTCGGCCGTCACGCACCGCCACCTGCGGCTCGTCGGCGCCCAGCACGGAGCCCCAATCCGGCTCCTCACCAACCAGCTCACCATCCACCAGCACGAACCGACCCGGGTGCTCCGACTGCGCACTGCGCAGCAGACCCCACACCGCCGCCTGCGCCATGTCGGGGCCCTCACCGGCGACGGACACCGCACCTCGGGTCACCACGACCAGCTGGGACTCGCCCAGCCACTCGCTGGCCAGCCACCGCTGCACCAGCGCCAGCGCCTCGACCGCGGATGCCGTTGCCCCCGGGGCGTCGACGGCCGCGAGTACCAGCTCGGTGGCCGGGGCGCCGTCCCTGCGGGCGCGCTCCAAGGCGTCCAGGTCCTCGAAGGGCTCGCCCGCGGCGTTGAGCGCACCGAGTACCGCGACCTGGGCGGACCGGCCGGTGCCGGCCGCCACCGGCATCCAGTCCAGTTGGTACAGCGAGCCCTGCGGCTCGCCGGCCCGCCTCAGCTGCGCCTGGTCGACCGGACGGAACACGAGCTGGTCCATGCTGAGCACCGGCTCGTCGTGCTCGTCGACGATGTCGATGCGGAACGCGGCCTCACCCACCGGCATGAGCCGGGCCCGGGCGCGCGACACCCCGGTCCCGCTGAGGTGTACGCCGTTCCAGGAGAACGGCATGACGAGGGTGTCATCCGCCTTCTCACCGAACAGCGAGCTCTGCACCGCGGAGTCGAAGAGCCCGGGGTGGATACCGAAGGCCTGCGCGTCCGCGTCGTCCGGCAGCGCCAGCTCGACGTAGACGACGTCCTCGTCCTGCCACGCCTCGACCACACCCTGGAAGAGGGCGCCGTAGTCGTAGCCGATATCGGTCATGCGGGTGTAGAGCGCGTCCGCGGAGAGCGGCTCGGCGTCCCGGGGCGGCCATGCGACATCCCACGCGGGCACGGCCGCGGGCACGGGCCCCAGCCAGCCGCGGCCGTGGCAGATCGCGCCGGACTGCTCGTCCGCCTCGTCGCCCTCGGGACGGGAGAAGATGGCAAACCCGCGGCGGCCGTCCTCGTCGGCATGCCCGATGAGGAGTTGGATCTGGCGCGCCACCGTCTCGTCCAGGGCGAGCGGAGACTCGATCACCAGCTCGTCCACCACCGCGCAGCCGACCTCGCGCCCTGCGGCCAAGCTCATCTCGACCAGCGCCACACCGGGCACGATGATCGCGCCCATGACGACGTGGTCGCGCGT
Source organism: Streptomyces sp. NPDC006733 (assembly GCF_040636125.1). Taxonomy (NCBI): domain Bacteria; kingdom Bacillati; phylum Actinomycetota; class Actinomycetes; order Kitasatosporales; family Streptomycetaceae; genus Streptomyces; species Streptomyces sp. NPDC006733. The sequence continues at coordinate 51,393 of NZ_JBEYJD010000004.1, forward strand.
CCACGGCTGCGCTTCGGTGGAGATTCGGCCGGTGAAGAGCCACTCATCACGGTCCCCGATGAGCGCCCGGCCTGCCAGAACGGGGTGGTCCACGGCGATGAGGCCGGCGGCGGAAACATCACCCGGAGCGGTACCCGGGGTCAGCCAGAACCGCTCGCGCTGGAAGGCGTAGGTGGGCAGGTCGACGCGCTGGGCGCCGGTACCGGTGTAGAAGGCGTTCCAGTCGACGCTGATGCCGGCGGTGTGCACGTGGCCGAGGAAGCCTGCGAAGGTGTCCAGCTCGCCGTGCTTGGCGCGCAGCGCCGGGAGGAACACCGCCTCGGTGTCGTCCTCGACGCACTGGCGGGCCATCGCGGTCAGGACCGCGTCCGGACCCAGCTCCAGGAACCGACGAACACCCAGCTCCCACAAGGTGCCGACCCCATCGGCGAACCGCACCGCGCCACGTACATGCCGCACCCAGTAGTCGGCGTCGAAGACCGACACGACCTCACCGAACACATTGGAGACCACCGGAATGCGCGGGCTGCTGTAGCTCAGCTTGTCCGCGACCGCCCGGAACTCATCCAGCATCGGCTCCATGAGCGGGGAGTGGAACGCGTGCGACACCCGCAACCGGGTGGTCTTGCGTCCCTCCCACTGCGCCAGCCAGTCCGTGAGGGCATCCTGCGCACCGGACACGACGACCGACGTCGGCCCGTTGATCGCCGCGATCTCCAAACGGCCCTCGAACCCGGCCAGCGACCCGGTCACCTCCGCTTCCGCGGCCTGCACGGCGACCATCGCCCCACCCGCAGGCAGCGCACCCATCAACCGGCCACGCGCCACAACCAGTTCGGCGGCATCCGCCAAGGACAGCACCCCGGCCACGTGAGCGGCCGCGATCTCCCCGACCGAATGCCCGATCAGATAGTCCGGACGCACCCCCAGTGCTTCCATCAGCCGGAACAGCGCCACCTCGACAGCGAACAGCACCACCTGGGTGAACTCCGTCGAGGCCAGCACCTCAGCATCAGCGGCCAGCAGCTCCCGCACCGACCGGCCCAGCCGTGGATCCAACTCCGCACACACCGCCGTCAACGCCTCATCGAAGGCCGGAAACGTTGCGGCCAGCTCCAGGCCCATCCCCGACCGCTGCGAGCCCTGACCGGTGAACAAGAACGCCGTCTTGCCCTCGACCCCGACGCCCGACTCCGCCGGCATCTCGGCGAGCCGCGACAGGAGCTCGTCGCGGTCCGCCGCCACCACGACAGCCCGGCGCTCCAGCAGTGCCCGCGACGACACCAGCGAGTACGCCGTGTCCGCAACCGACAGTTCGGCCCGTACCGCCAAGTGGGAGCGCAGCCGCGCCGCCTGCGCGCGCAGCGCCGCGTCATTGCTCGCCGAAAGGATCACCGGGACCGCACCGGCGGGCCGCGTCATCTCGTCCGGTCCGTCCGCGGACGGCCCCGCAGAGGGCTCCTCGGCCGGCGCTTCCTCCAGGATGATGTGCGCGTTCGTGCCGCTGACACCGAAGGACGAGACGCCCGCACGCCGCGGACGGTCCTTCGCGGACCACTCCCGGGCCTGGGTCAGCAGCTCGACGCGGCCAGAGTGCCAGTCCACGTGCGGCGACGCCTCATCGACGTGCAGGGTCCGGGGCAGCACCCCGTTCCGCATCGCCATGACCATCTTGATGACGCCGGCGACGCCGGCCGCGGTGGAGGTGTGGCCGATGTTGGACTTGATCGAGCCGAGCCACAGCGGGTCGCCGTCGCGCTCGCGGCCGTACGTCGCCAGCAGCGCCTGCGCCTCGATCGGGTCCCCCAGCACGGTGCCCGTCCCGTGGCCCTCGACGGCGTCGACGTCGGACGGCGACAGCCCGGCATTGCTCAGCGCCTGCCGGATCACCCGCTCCTGCGCGGGGCCGTTCGGCGCCGTCAGACCGTTGCTCGCACCGTCCTGGTTCACCGCACTGCCACGGATCAAGCCCAGGATGCGCCGCCCATTGCGCTGGGCGTCCGACAACCGCTCCAGCACGATCAGGCCGAGACCGTCGGAGAAGCCGGTCCCGTCGGCGGAGGCCGCGTACGCCTTGCAGCGCCCGTCGGGCGCCAGCCCGCGCTGGCGGCTGAACTCCATGTGCAGGAAGGGGCCGGCCAGCACGGTGACGCCGCCGGCGAGCGCGAGCGAGCACTCGCCCGCCCGCAGTGCGTTCGCCGCCAGGTGCAGAGCGACGGCGGAGGCGGAGCAGGCGGTGTCCACGGACACGGCCGGGCCCTCCAGGCCGAGGCTGTAGGCGACACGGCCCGAGACCACGCTGGTGGTGGAGCCGGTCAGACGGAATCCCTCGATCTGCGGCAGGGCTCCCGCGGGCATGGCCGCGTAGTCGGACGGGCCGACACCGCAGAAGACACCGGTCGCCGTGCCGCGCAGATGGTGCGGGTCGATGCCCGCGTCCTCCAGCGCCTCCCACGACGCCTCGAGCAGCAGGCGCTGCTGCGGGTCCATGGCGGTCGCTTCGCGGGGGCTGATGCCGAAGAAGTCGGCATCGAACTCGGCGGCCCCGTCGATGAACCCGCCCTCCCTGGCGTACACGGTGCCGAGCCGGTCGGGGTCCGGGTCGTACAGCCCCTCCAGGTCCCAGCCGCGGTCGGTCGGGAACGGCCCCATGCCGTCGCTGCCCGACGCCACCAGCTCCCACAGCTCCTCCGGCGACGTCACCCCGCCGGGGTAGCGGCAGCTCATGCCCACGATCGCGATCGGCTCCCCTTCGCGCGACTCGTACTCGCGAAGACGCGCGCGGGCCTGGTTGAGGTCGCTCGCCATCTTCTTGAGATAGCGGGCGATCTTCTCCTGCTGATCGGTGTTCTCTGCCATTTCCCCGCCCCTTGTCACGCTTCGCCGAACTCGGCGTCGATCATGTGCAAGACCTCATCCATGGATGTGGCCGCTTCGATGCGTTCGGCCGTGCTCTCCGCTTCCCCGTCGTCGACGACGACGGACAGCAGGCGGCGCAGCCGATCGGCCACGCGCCCCCGTTCGCCGTCGGCGATCGCGGAGAGCATGTCTTCCAGCTTCTTCAGTTCCGTATCGATCAGCGGTTCGACGGCGGCACCGCCGCCGAACTCGGCCAGCAACAGGCGCGCGATCTCTGCCGGCGTGGGGTGGTCGAACACCAACGTGGCCGGAAGGCGCATGCCGGTCGCCTGCGTAAGCCGGTTGCGCAGGGCGACGGCGCCGAGCGAGTCGAGGCCGATCTCCTGGAACGCGCGCCCGGGTTCGATGGCCCCGGCCGACGCGTACCCCAGGACGGCCGCCGCCTGGGTACGGACCAGGTCCAGGACGATGTGCTCCTGATCGGCCGAGGACACTCCCGCGAGCCGATCCCGCAGGGACACCGTCGGTGCCTCCACCTGCCGGGCCGCCGCGGGTGCCAGCCCGCGCAGCACGGCCGGGATCGTCCCGGCCCGGGCCTGGGCGCGCAGCACCGCCGGGTCCAGCCGGACCGGCGCCAGCAGCGCCGCGTCCGAGGTGAGTGCCTCGTCGAAGAGGTCGAGACCCAGCTCGGCCGTCAACGCCTTGGCTCCCATCCGCTCCAGACGGGCCAACTCTCCTTGGCCCAGTTGCGCCGCCATTCCGCCGACGTCGCCCCACAGGCCCCAGGCCAGGGACGTCGCCTGCAGCCCGACGGCCCGCCGCGCGGCGGCCAGTGCGTCGAGGGCGGCGTTGGCGGCGGCGTAGTTGCCCTGGCCCGGGCTGCCGATGAGCGCCGCGACCGAGGAGAAGAGCACGAACGCCGACAGATCCGCTTCGGCGGTCAGCTCGTGCAGGTGCCACGCCGCATCCACCTTCGGGCGCATCACCCGTTCGACCTGCTCCGGCGTGAGCGACTGGATCACACTGTCGTCCAGCACCCCGGCCGCGTGGACGACTCCGGTGACCGGACGCTCCGCAGAGGCCAGTGCGGCGGCCAGTTGTTCGCGGTCGGACACGTCGCAGGCAATGACTCTGGCGTGGCAGCCCTGGCCCTCCAGCTCCGCCACCAGTTCGGCGGCACCGGTGGCCTGTGGGCCACGCCGGCTCAGCAGTAGCAGATGGCGTACGCCGTGGTCGGCGGCAAGATGGCGGGCGAACACCGCGCCCAGACCACCCGTACCACCCGTGATCACCACGGTTCCGTCGGTATCGAACGCCGTCGCCGACGTACCAGGCGCCGACGGATCCGTGGAGGCACGCGACAGCCGTGGCGCCAGTACCCTGCCGTCACGCACCGCCACCTGCGGCTCGTCCGTCCCGAGCACCGCATCCCAGTCCGGTTCCGCACCATCCAGATCGAGATCGACCAGCACGAACCGGGCCGGGTGTTCCGACTGCGCGCTGTGCAGCAAACCCCATACCGCGGCCTGCGCGATATCAGCGGCCTCACTACCGACGGACACCGCACCCCGGGTCACCACGACCAGCCGGGCGTCGCCCAGCCACTCACTGGCCAACCATTCCTGCACCAGCGCCAGCGCCTCGACCACGGACGTGCGCGCCGCTTCGGCCACGTCGCCGCTCGGCGTATGGATCGCGGCCAGCACCGCCTCGGGCGCTCGCATGCCCTCCTCCGCGCCCTTCTCCAGCTCGGCCAGATCGGCGAACCGGTCCATCGACCCGCCGACCGGACCGACCGCGGCGAGACCGACGGTCGGCCGTGGCGCGACGGCCTGCACGGAAATCCAGTCCATCGCGTAGAGGTGGCGCTCGCCCTGCTGACGCGCGGCTTCCAGATGGGCCTGCTCCACCGGACGGACGTCGAGCCGCCGCAGGCAGGCCACCGGCAGGCCGTCCTCGCCCGCGATGTCCAGCCGCAGGGACATCGGGTCCGGCAACGTGATCCTCACCCGGAGCCGGGTCAGGCCGAAGCGCTCCAACTGCACCCCGGACCAGGAGAACGGCAAGCCGCTGGGATTCTCCTCACCCATGTCGAGCATGCCGAGCCCGCCGTGCAGGGCGGAGTCGAACATCGCCGGGTGGATGGCGAACCCGTCGGCCGAGCCGGCCGCCTCGGGCAGCTCCAGCTCGACGAGAACCTCGTCACCTCGGCGCCAGGCGGACTGCACGGCACGGAAAGCCGGGCCGTAGTCGAAGCCCACGTCAGTGAGGTGGGCGTTCCGGTTGAGCAGCGTGTACAGCTCGGACACGGCGACCGGTTGGGCGTCCTCAGGCGGCCACGGGATGGGCAACAGCTCCAGGCTCTCGGCCTGGGCGGAGAGCCAGCCGCGGGCGTGGCAGGTCAGCTCGGTGGCCTCATCCGGGCCCACCGCGATCCGGGAGAAGAAGGCGATCTCGCGACGACCGTCGTCACCGACCGCACCGACCGTGACCCGGATCTGCCGCGTCACGTCGTCCTCCAGGACCAGAGGCGCGGCGATGACCATCTCGTCCACGACTTCGCAGCCCAGCCTCCTGCCGATGGTCAGGGCCATCTCGCACATCGCGGTACCCGGCACCAGCACGATCCCGAACACCGCGTGGTCGCGCGTCCACGGCTGCGACTCCTGCGACATGCTGCCGGTGAAGACCCATTCGTCGCGGTCGCCGACCTGCACGGCGGCGGCCAGGATCGGGTGCTCGACCCGGTCCAGGCCGACGGTGGCGACATCGCCCCCACCGGTGTTGCGGGACAGCCAGTAGTTCTCGCGCTGGAAGGCGTAGGTGGGCAGGTCGACGCGGTGGGCACCGGTTCCGGCGTAGAAGGCGTCCCAGTCGACGCTGATGCCGGCCGTGTGGACGTGGCCCAGGAACCCGGCGAACGTCTCCAGCTCGCCGTGCTTCGCGCGCAGCGCCGGGAGGAACACCGCCTCGGTGTCATCCTCGACGCACTGGCGGGCCATCGCGGTCAGGACCGCGTCCGGACCCAGCTCCAGGAACCGACGAACACCCAGCTCCCACAAGGTGCCGACCCCATCGGCGAACCGCACCGCGCCGCGCACGTGCCGCACCCAGTAGTCGGCGTCGAACGCCGACACGAGCTGCCCGGTCACGTTGGACAGCACCGGAATGCGCGGAGCGGAGTAGGTCAGCCGCTCCGCGACCGTGCGGAACTCGTCGAGCATCGGCTCCATGAGCGGGGAGTGGAACGCGTGCGACACCCGCAGGCGGGTGGTCTTGCGTCCCTCCCACTGCGGAAGCCAGTCGGTGACGGCGTCTTCATCGCCGGAAACCACGACCGACGTGGGGCCGTTGATCGCCGCGATCTCCAGGCGGCCTGCGAACCCGGCGAGCGACCCGGCTACTTCACCTTCGGTGGCCTGCACGGCGATCATCGCCCCGCCCGCAGGCAGCGCGCCCATCAACCGCCCGCGTGCCACGACGAGTTCGGCGGCGTCAGCCAGAGACAGCACCCCGGCCACGTGAGCGGCCGCGATCTCCCCGACCGAATGCCCGATCAGATAGTCCGGACGCACCCCCAGTGCTTCCATCAGCCGGAACAGCGCCACCTCGACAGCGAACAACACGACCTGGGTGAACTCCGTCGAGGCCAGCACCTCAGCATCAGCGGCCAGCAGCTCCCGCACCGACCGGCCCAGCCGCGGATCCAACTCCGCACACACCGCCGTCAACGCCTCATCGAACACCGGGAACGCGGCCGCCAGCTCCAGGCCCATCCCCGACCGCTGCGAGCCCTGACCGGTGAACAAGAACGCCGTCTTGCCCGGGACACCGACGCCCGACTCCGCCGATACGTCGGACAGCCGTGACAGCAGCTCGTCCCGACTTGCCGCCACCACCACGGCCCGGTGATCCAGCAACGCCCGCGATGACACCGAAGAGAACCCGACGTCCAGCACGGAAGTCTCCGCATCGGCCGCCACCCGCTCGCGCAGCCGCTGGGCCTGCTCCCGCAATGCCACTTCCGTGCGCGCCGACAGCACTACGGGGATCGGAGCGGCAGGAGCCGTTCGCTCGGCGGTCGCCGGCTCCTCGGCCGGTGCCTCCTCCACGATGATGTGCGTGTTGGTGCCGCTGACACCGAAGGACGACACGCCGGCGCGACGTGGGCGACCCTTCGCGGACCACTGCCGCGGCTCGGTCAGCAACTCGACGCGGCCGGAGTCCCAGTCCACGTGCGGCGACGCCTCATCGACGTGCAGAGTCCGGGGCAGCACTCCGTTCCGCATCGCCATCACCATCTTGATCACACCAGCCACGCCCGCTGCAGCGGACGTATGGCCGATGTTGGACTTGATCGAGCCCAGCCACAGCGGGTCGCCGTCGCGCTCCCGGCCGTACGTCGCCAGCAATGCCTGCGCCTCGATCGGATCGCCCAGTACGGTGCCCGTGCCGTGGCCCTCGACCGCGTCCACATCCGCCGACGACAGCCCGGCATTGCTCAGCGCCTGCCGGATCACCCGCTCTTGCGAGGGGCCGTTCGGCGCCGTCAGACCGTTGCTGGCACCGTCCTGGTTCACCGCACTGCCACGGATCAAGCCCAGGATGCGCCGCCCATTGCGCCGCGCGTCCGACAACCGCTCCAGGACCAGCAGACCGAGACCGTCGGAGAAGCCGGTCCCGTCGGCCGAGGCCCCATACGCCTTGCAGCGCCCGTCGGGCGCCACGGCCCGCTGGCGGCTGAACTCGGTCAGGAGGTAGGGGCCCGCCAGCAAGGTCACGCCGCCCACGAGTGCCAGCGAGCACTCACCGGACCGCAGCGACTGGGACGCCAGGTGCAGGGCGACGGAAGAGGAGGAGCAGGCCGTGTCCACCGATACCGCCGGGCCTTCCAGGCCCAGTGTGTAGGCGATCCGGCCGGAGACCACACTCGTCGTGGTTCCGGTCAGGCGATAGCCCTCCAGCTCGGTGGAGGCCATGCCGCCGTAGTCCGTGGTCACGACGCCCGCGAACACGCCCGTGTCGCTGCCGCGCAGCGTCGTCGGGTCAATGCGGGCGTGCTCGAACGCCTCCCAAGACGCCTCCAGCAGCAGACGCTGCTGCGGATCCATCGCCAGCGCCTCACGCGGGCTGATCCCGAAGAAACCGGCGTCGAACTCCCCGATCCGGTCGAGGAAGGCGCCACCCTTGGTGTTGATCTTCCCGGCCTGATCGGGGTCGGGGTCGTAGATGCTCGGGTCCCAGCCGCGGTCGGTGGGCAGCCCGCCCACCGCGTCACGGCCGGATGCCACCAGCTCCCACAGCTCCTCCGGCGACGTCACGCCGCCCGGGTAACGGCAGCTCATGCCCACGATGGCCAGCGGCTCATCCAACGTGATCCGCTTGGCCCGAGCGGCCGGCTTCGGCGCTTCGGCGATGCCACCGATTTCGGTGAGCAGCAGTCTCGCGACGGCGGCGGGAGTGGGATGGTCGAAGATCAGCGTGGCGGGCAGGCGCACGCCGGTGGCCTGCGTGAGCCGGTTGCGCAGCTCCACCGCGCTCAGCGAGTCGAAGCCGAGGTCCTTGAAGGCGCGGTCGGTGTCGATCGCCGTGGCCGAGGTGTGGCCGAGAACCGCTGCGACCTGCTCCCCCACCGCGTCCAAGACGATCCGCTCCCGGTCGGTCTCGGCGACACCGGCGAGGCGCTGCGCGAGTGAACCGGCGGTCTCGGCACGTCGGGCAGGGACCGGTGCAAGGCCGCGCAGCAGCGCGGGCAGCAGACCCGCCCGGGCTTGGGCCCGGAGCGCGCCCGGGTCGAGCCGGACGGGCGCCAGGAGCGCCGCGCCGGTGCCGAGCGCCAGGTCGAAGCAGTCCAGTCCGCGTTCCTGGGACAGCGCGCCCACACCGGTGCGCTCCAGGCGAGCCACATCACTCTCACTGAGCTCGCCGGCCATACCGCCGGCATCGCCCCACAGACCCCAGGCCAGGGACGTCGCCGGCAGCCCCGCTGCCCGGCGCGACGCGGCCAGCGCGTCGAGGGCCGCGTTGGCCGCCGCGTAGTTGCCCTGGCCCGGGCCGCCGATCAGCGCGGCTACCGAGGAGAACAGCACGAACGCGGACAGGTCGGTGTCGGCGGTCAGCTCGTGCAGGTGCAGGGCGGCGTCCACCTTCGGCCGCAGCACCCGCTCGACCTGCTCGGGCGTCAGCGACGCGATCACCGCGTCGTCCAGCACACCCGCCGCATGCACCACCGCCGTCAGGGGGTGCGCGACGGAGCCGAGGACCGCCGCCAGCTGGTCCCGGTCCGACACGTCGCACGCAGCGATCCGAATGTCGGCGCCCAGTCCCTCCAGCTCGACCACCAGCTCGGCCGCGCCTGCGGCCCGCGGGCCGCGCCGGCTCAACAGCAACAGATGACGCACCCCATGGACGGCCACCAAGTGCCGGGCGAACACCGCGCCCAGACCACCGGTACCCCCCGTGACCACCACCGTCCCGTCCGGATCGAACACGGTCGCCGCCCGCTCACCGGCGGCGGCGGCGCGCGACAGCCTCGGCGCCAGCAGTCGGCCGTCACGCACCGCCACCTGCGGCTCGTCGGCGCCCAGCACCGCACCCCAGTCCGGCTCCTCACCACCCAGCTCACCATCCACCAGCACGAACCGACCCGGGTGCTCCGACTGCGCACTGCGCAACAAACCCCACACCGCCGCCTGCGCGATATCGGGAGCCTCGTCACCGATGGCCACCGCCCCGCGCGTGGTCACCACAAGCCGCGACTCACCCACCCACTCACCGGCCAACCAGCCCTGCACCAGAGTCAGCGCCCGGATGGCGGTGGTATGCACCGACACTGACGGGTCGTCCTCGGCGATGGGCACTGCGGCGATCACCGCCGCCGGTGCCGTAGTGGCTCCCTCGGTGACCGCGCGCTCCAAGGCGTCCAGGTCCGGGTAGGTCTTGTTCGGGCCGATCCGGGTGAAGTCCGGAGTACCGGAGGTCGGACCGGTCTCGACCCGCGTCCAGTCCACTGTGTACAGCGACTGTCGCGCGTCCCCGCCTGTGCCGTTGAGGGCTTCCTGCTCGACGGGACGCACGATGAGGGAGCGCACGGACACCACCGGGGCGCCGTGCTCATCGACGGCGTCCAGCCGCAGCGAGGTGCCGTCGGTCATGGTGGAACGGACCCGCAGGCGCGAGACACCGGGGCGGTCAAGCCGTACGCCGCTCCAGCTGAACGGCATGAGGTGCGCCGCGGCGTCGCTTCCGGTCAGCAGGATGACGCCACTCTGCAGGGCGGAGTCGAAGAGCGCGGGATGGATACCGAAGCCCTCGTGCCCCTCGGGCAGCGTCACCTCGGCGTAGGTCGCGTCACCGTCGCGCCAGAGGGCCTCGACGCCGTGGAAGAGGGGGCCGTAGTCGTATCCGAGGTCGGCCAGACGGTGGTAGAGCTCGTCGACGTGCATCGGTTCGGCGTCCTGCGGCGGCCACTGGTCCGGCCAGACCTGTGCGGGCGCGCTGTCGGTGCCGAGAGTGCCCCGGGCGTGGCAGACGGTCTCGGTGTCCGCGCTGCCGCTCTCCGGCCGGGAGTAGATCGCGATGTCGCGGCGGCCGTCGGGCCCGGACGCGCCAACGGTGATCTGCAGCTGCCGAGTGACGTCGTGCTGAACGATCAGGGGTGAGGCGAGTACCAGTTCGTCGAGTACCGGAGCGCCGCTGTGGCGCCCGGCGGTGAGGGCCAGCTCGACCAGTCCCGTGCCGGGCACGACCATGGTGCCGAGCAGCAGGTGCTCTGCGACCCAGGGCTGCGTTTCGGTGGAGATGCGGCCGGTGAGAACCCATTCGTCGCGGTCGCCGACGTGTACGGCCGCGGCCAGCAGGGGGTGGTCCACGGCGATGAGGCCGGCGGCGGATACATCACCCGGAGCGGTACCCGGGGTCAGCCAGAACCGCTCGCGCTGGAAGGCGTAGGTGGGCAGGTCGACGCGCTGGGCGCCGGTACCGGTGTAGAAGGCGTTCCAGTCGACGCTGATGCCGGCGGTGTGCACGTGGCCGAGGAAGCCTGCGAAGGTGTCCAGCTCGCCGTGCTTCGCGCGCAGCGCCGGGAGGAACACCGCCTCGGTGTCATCCTCGACGCACTGGCGGGCCATCGCGGTCAGGACCGCGTCCGGGCCCAGCTCCAGGAACCGGCGAACACCCAGCTCCCACAGACTGCCGACCCCGTCGGCGAACCGCACCGCGCCGCGCACGTGCCGCACCCAGTAGTCGGCGTCGAACGCCGACACCACGGCACCGGTCACATTGGACACGATCGGGAGACGCGGCCGCGCATACGTCAGCCGCTCCGCGACCGTCCGGAACTCATCCAGCATCGGCTCCATGAGCGGGGAGTGGAACGCGTGCGACACCCGCAACCGGGTGGTCTTGCGTCCCTCCCACCGGGGCAGCCACTCCGTGACGGCGCCGCCATCACCGGACACGACGACCGACGTCGGCCCGTTGATCGCCGCGATCTCCAAACGGCCTTCAAACCCGGCCAGCGACCCGGTCGCCTCCGCTTCCGTGGCCTGCACGGCGACCATCGCCCCGCCCGCAGGCAGCGCGCCCATCAACCGCCCGCGTGCCACGACGAGTTCGGCGGCGTCAGCCAGGGACAGGGCACCGGCCACGTGGGCGGCCGCGATCTCCCCGACCGAGTGCCCGATCAGGTAGTCCGGGCGCAGCCCGAGTGCTTCGGTCAGCCGGAACAGCGCCACCTCGACGGCGAAGAGCACCACCTGGGTGAACTCCGTCGAGGCCAACACCTCAGCGTCAGCGGCCAGCAGCTCCCGCACCGACCGGCCCAGCCGCGGATCCAACTCCGCACACACCGCCGTCAACGCCTCATCGAACACCGGGAACGCGGCCGCCAGCTCCAGGCCCATCCCCGACCGCTGCGAGCCCTGACCGGTGAACAAGAACGCCGACTTACCACCCACACCCGACGCACCGGCGGTGACCTCGGACAGCCGGGACAGGAGCTCATCCCGATCCGCGGCAACGACCACGGCACGCCGCTCCAGCAACGCCCGCGACGACGCAGCCGAGAACCCGACGTCCTCCACCGATACATCCGCGTCGGCCGCCATCCACTCGCGCAGCCGCTCGGCCTGCTCCCGCAACGCCGCATCCGTGCGGGCCGACAGCACCACGGGGATCGGAGCGACAGGCCTGGTCCGCTCGTCCGCCACCACCGGCTCCTCGGCCGGTGCCTCCTCCACAATGATGTGCGCGTTCGTGCCGCTGACACCGAACGACGACACGCCCGCACGGCGCGGACGACCCTTCACGGACCACTCCCGGGACTCGGTCAGCAACTCGACGCGGCCGGACTCCCAATCCACGTGCGGCGACGCCTCATCGACATGCAGAGTCCGGGGCAGCACCCCGTGCCGCATCGCCATCACCATCTTGATCACACCAGCCACGCCCGCAGCGGCCGAGGTGTGCCCGATGTTGGACTTGATCGAGCCCAGCCACAGCGGATCACCCTCCCGCTCCCGGCCGTACGTCGCCAGCAACGCCTGCGCCTCGATCGGGTCACCGAGCCTCGTCCCCGTGCCGTGGCCCTCCACGGCGTCCACGTCGGACGGCGACAGTCCCGCACTGGCGAGGGCTCGTCGGATCACCCGCTCCTGCGAGGGGCCGTTCGGCGCCGTCAGACCGTTGCTCGCACCGTCCTGGTTCACCGCACTGCCACGGATCAAGCCCAGGATGCGCCGCCCATTGCGCCGCGCGTCCGACAACCGCTCCAGCACCACCAGACCGAGACCGTCGGAGAACCCGGTCCCGTCGGCCGACGCCGCATACGCCTTGCACCGCCCGTCGGGCGCCAGCCCACGCTGGCGGCTGAACTCGACGAACAGGAAGGGACCGGCCAGTACCGTGACGCCGCCGGCGAGCGCGAGGGAGCATTCGCCCGCCCGCAGTGCGTTCGCTGCCAGGTGCAGAGCGACGGCGGAGGCGGAGCAAGCGGTGTCGATCGTGACGGCCGGCCCCTCCAGGCCGAGGCTGTAGGCGACACGGCCGGACATCACGCTGCTCTGGGTGCCCGTCACCCGGAAGCCTTCCAGCTCGGGCAGTGTCGAGGGGCCGTAGTCGGAGGAGACAGTGCCGGCGTAGACGCCGGTGTCGCTGCCCCGCAGGGTCGTCGGGTCGATGCCCGCGTGCTCGAAGGCCTCCCACGCCGCTTCCAGCGTCAGGCGTTGCGTCGGGTCCATGGCCAGCGCCTCGCGCGGGCTGATCCCGAAGAAGTCGGCGTCGAACGTGGTGGCGGTGTCGACAAATCCACCCTCTTGACCGTAGGCGGTGCCCGGCCGGTCGGGGTCCGGGTCGTACAGCCCCTCCAGATCCCAGCCGCGGTCGGTCGGGAACGGGCCCATGCCGTCCCGGCCGGAGGCCACCAGCTCCCACAGCTCCTCCGGGGACGTCACCCCGCCGGGGAACCGGCAGCTCATGCCCACGATCGCGATCGGCTCGAGGTCACGCTGCTCCAGGTCGCGCACCTTGCGGTTCGCGGTGCGCAGCTCGGCGGTGACCCGGCGCAGGTAGGTGCGGAGTTTCTGCTGATCGTCGTTGATCGATCCGCTGCGGCCGTCATCCGTGTTCCCGGTCATGCGGATCCGAGCTCCTTGTCGATCAGGTCGAACATCTCGTTGTCGGACGCGTCGTCGAGGTCGTCGTCGAGGTCCTCGTCGGCGTCCTCGTGGCCGGCGCCCGTCGTGTTCAGCAGGGTCCGGAGCCGGTTGCTGAGCGAGCGCAGGCGGGGCTCCGCGCCGGCCAGTTGCTGCGCGTGGCCGGCGACGGCGATCAGGAGCGCCTCGAGCCGCTGCAGCTCGGCGTCGAGCGGTGAGGGGCGTGGTCCTGAGGTGGCTCCGCCGGCTTCGGTGAGGATGCGCCGGGCGGCTTCGAGCGGGGTGGGGTGGTCGAAGATCAGCGTGGCGGGCAGCCGGAGGCCGGTCACCTGGCTGAGCCGGTTGCGCAGCTCGACTGCGGCCAGGGAGTCGAAGCCGAGCTCCTTGAAGGCACGCTCGGGATCGACCGCGGAGGCCGAGGCGTGGCCGAGCACGGAGGCGACCTGGGTGCGCACCAGGTCGAGGACGACCTGCTCGCGGTCCGCCTCGGGCACCGCGGCAAGCCGGCGCTCCAGCGACCGGGCGGTGTCGGCACGGCGCGCAGGGGCCCGGACCAGAGCGCGCAGCAGGGCGGGCAGGGTGCCGGACCGTGCTTGGGCGCGCAGTGCGGCCGGGTCCAGGCGCACCGGCGCCAGCAGGGCCGCCTCGGAGGCGAGGGCCTGGTCGAACAGGTCCAGCCCCAGGTCCTTGGAGAGGGCCCCGATGCCGGTGCGCTCCATACGGGCGAGGTCGGCCTCGTCCATCTCACCGGTCATTCCGGTGGAGTCGGACCACAGGCCCCACGCCAGGGAGACCGTGGGCAGACCGGCCGCCTGCCGCAGCGCGGCGAGCGCGTCGACGGCGGCGTTGGCCGCGGCGTAGTTGGCCTGCCCGGCGTTGCCGAGCAGGCCCGCGGCGGAGGAGAACAGCACGAACGCCGACAGGTCCATGCGCGAGGTGAGCTCGTGCAGGTGCCAGGCGGCATCCAGCTTGGGCCCCATGACGCGCCGTATCTGCTCGGCGGAGAGCGACTCTATGACGCCGTCGGCCAGGACCCCGGCCGTGTGGATCACCGCGGTGAGCGGGCGCTCGAGCGTGTCGAGCAGACCGGCGACCTGCTCGCGGTCCGCCACGTCGCAGGCCACGACGCGCGCCTGCGCCCCGAGGGCTGCCAGCTCGGCGACCAGTTCCGCGGCGCCTTCGGCGGCCGGGCCACGGCGGCTGACCAGCAGCATGTGGCGTATGCCGTGCCGGGTGACGAGGTGCTTGGCGAACAGCGCACCCAGGCCGCCCGTGCCGCCGGTGATCAGGACGGTGCGCTCGGGGTCCAGAGGTGCTGGCACGGTCAGGACGACCTTGCCGACGTTGCGGCCCTCGCGCAGGAAGCGGAACGCCTCCTGACCCCGGCGCACGTCCCAGGCGCGGATCGGTGAGGGGGACAGCATGCCGCGTTGGAACAGCGCGGCGATCTCGACCAGCATCTGCTGGATGCGCTCCGGTCCTGCCTCCATCAGGTCGTAGGAGCGGTAGCGCACGTCGGCGTGCCGCTGAGCGACGGCCTCCGGGTCGCGGATGTCGGCCTTGCCCATCTCGATGAAGCGGCCGCCGCGCGGCAGCAGCTCCAGCGAGGCGTCGACGAACTCACCGGCGAGAGAGTTGAGGACCACGTCCACCCCCGTACCGCTGGTGGCCTCCTGGAGGGCGTCGCGGAAGTTCAGGTCGCGGGAGGAGGCGATGCGCTCCGTGGGCACGCCCAGCGCGCGCACCGCGTCCCACTTGGCCGGGCCGGCCGTGGCGAAGACCTCGGCGCCCAGATGGTGGGCGAGTTGCACGGCGGCCATGCCGACACCCCCCGCGGCGGCGTGTACCAGCAGCTTCTCGCCGACCTGCAGGTCGGCCAGGTCCACCAGGCCGTAGTACGCGGTCAGGTACACGACGGGGATCGCGGCCGCCTCGGCGAAGGTGAGGGAGTGCGGCATGCGGGTCACGGTCTTGCGGTCGGCGACGGCGACGGGCCCGAAGGCGTCCATCACCAGGCCGAACACCCGGTCGCCGGGCACCAGGTCGGTGACGCCCGAGCCGACCTCCAGGACCTCGCCCGCCGCCTCGCTGCCCAGCGGCGCGTCGCCCGGGTACATGCCCAGCGCGATGAGCACGTCGCGGAAGTTCAAACCGGCGGCCCTGACGGCGACACGGATCTCGCCGACGCCCAGCGCTCGGGCGCCGTCGGAGGGCACGATGGCGAGGTTCTCCAGCGAACCCTTCTCCGTGCTGGACAGCCGCCACGCCTGACCGGACGGTCCGGCGACCGCGCGCCCCAGACGGGGTGCCAGCAGCGCCCCACCGCGCACGGCCAGTTGCGGTTCGTCCAGACCGGCCAGGGAGCTCCACTCCGGCTCGCCGAGCCCGTCGGTGTCGACCAGGACGAAGCGGCCGGGATGCTCGGTCTGCGCGCTGCGCAGCAGACCCCACGCGGGTGCCTGCGACAGGTCCACGGACTCCGCGCCGACGGCGACCGCGCGGCGGGTCACCGCGACGAGGGCGGCCTCGCCCAGCCACTCGCTGGCCAGCCAGCGCTGGGCCAGCGCGAGCGTGCGCTCGGCGACGACGTTCGCGGCCCGGGCGGGGCTGTCCGTGGCCGGAGTTTCGATCGCGGCGAGCACCAGGTCGACGCGCGCGGCGCCCGCGGCGAGCGCGGCCTCCAGGGCGGGCAGGTCGGCGAAGCGCTCACCCGGGGCATCCAGATCTCCCAGGACCGCGACGCGGGCCTGCGACGATGTTGCCGTGACCGGCGCCCAGTCCAGCCGGAACAGCACGTTCTGCTCGCCCTGGGCGCGAACCAGCTGCCCCGGGTCCACGGGACGTACGGCAAGGCTGTCGACGGCGACGACCAGGGCGCCGTTCTCGTCGACGACGTCGACGCGGAAGGCGGATTCGCCCGCGGTGCCGATGCGGACGCGGACTTGCGAGGACGCCGTCCGCCCAAACCGCACCCCGGACCAGGAGAACGGCAGGTCCGGTGCGGATCCGGCGTCCTTGTCGAGCATGCTGCTGTGCAGCGCGGCGTCGAACAGGGCCGGGTGGATGGCGTACCCGTCGGTGGCGGTGTCCTCCGGCAGGGCCACCTCGGCGAACACGTCGTCACCGCTGCGCCACGCCGTCTGCACGCCCTGGAACAGCGGACCGTAGTCGAGCCCGATGTCCGCCAGTCGCTCGTACAGGGCCTCGGCGGAGATCTCGGAGGCCGCGACCGGCGGCCAGATGGCGGGGAAGGGTGCGCCCTGCTCGGCCTCGGGGGCCGTGGCCAGCCGGCCGTGAGCGTGCCGGACGACCTGGCGTGCGTCGTCCGTTCCGGTCGCGGTCTCGGCGAGGGAGTGGACGGCGACCTCGCGTCGGCCGTCCTCCTCCGGACGGCCGACGGTGACCCGGATGTGCCGGGCGGAGCCCTCATCGAGCGTCAGCGGAGCCTCGAGGATCAGCTCGTCGAGGCGTTCGCAGCCCAGGTGCCGGGCCGCGGCGAGAACGAGTTCGACGAGTGCGGTGCCCGGCACGATCACGACGCCCAGCACCACATGGTCGCGCACCCACGGCTGCGACTCGGCGGAGAGGCGACCGGTGAACACCCACTCGTCACGGTCGGCGACCTGCACGGCCGCCGCCAGGACCGGGTGCCGCATCCGGTCAAGACCGGCCGCCTCGACGTCACCGCTCTGCGCCGACGCCGTCAGCCAGTACGTCTCCCGCTGGAAGGCGTAGGTGGGCAGGTCGACGCGCTGAGCCCCATGGCCCGCGTAGACCGCGTCCCAGTCGATCGGCAGACCGGCGACGTGCGCTTGGCCGAGCGACAGCAGGAAGCGGGGCAGCCCGCCCTCGTCACGGCGCAGCGAGCCGACCACGGCTACCCGGCCCGCCGCGTCCAGTGCCTCGACGGTCTCCTCGACTGCCATCGTCAGGACCGGATGCGGCGAGATCTCGACGAAGCAACCCATGCCCTTGTCGAGGAGTGCGCGGATGGCGGGCTCGAAGCCGACGGGGTTACGGAGGTTGCGGTACCAGTACGCGGCATCCATCGACGCCGTGTCCAGGAATCCGCCCGTCACTGTCGAGTAGAACGGCACCCGGCTGCTCACCGGGCGCACCGGCGCCAGCGCCTCCACCAGCTCGTTCTGGATGGCCTCGACGTAGGCGGAGTGGGAGGCGTAGTCCACCGCGACGAGGCGGGCGCGGATCTCGTCCCGGTCGCACCCTGCCTTGATCTCCTGCAGCGCGCCCGGCTCACCCGCGACGATCACCGACGCGGGACCGTTGACCGCCGCCACCGACACCCGCCCCGCAAACGGGGCCAGCAACTCCTCCACCTGCTGCACCGGCAGCGCAACCGACATCATGCCGCCCTGCCCCGCCAACCGATCACGCACCAACTGCGCACGCACGGCCACAATCCGCGCCGCATCCCGCAACGACAACGCACCAGCCACATACGCGGCGGCAATCTCACCCTGCGAGTGACCCACCACGGCAGCCGGCTCAACCCCGTACGAACGCCACAGCGCCGCCAAGCTCACCATCGTCGCGAACAACGCCGGCTGCACCACGTCCACCCGGTCCAGAGACGGTACGCCGGGTACCCCGCGCAGCACATCCTCCAGACGCCAGTCCACGAACTCCGCCAGCGCATCACCACACGCGGCAATCTCAGCGGCGAACACCGGCGAGGAATCCAGCAACCCGACCGCCATACCGACCCACTGCGCCCCCTGCCCCGGGAACACGAACACCGCCTTGGTGCCCGTACCGGCGAGCTGGCCCTCCGCCACGTTCGCGGCGGGCTCGGCCGAGCTCAGCTCGCTCAGGCCGGTCAGCAGGGCGCCTCGGTCGGTGGCCACGACCACGGCGCGCCGTTCGAGGTGCGCGCGTGTGGTCGCCTGAGCGAAGCCGATGTCCAGGTGATCCAGCTCGGGACGAGCGATCATGTGGGCGCGCAGGCGGTCGGCCTGCTCGCGCAGCGCCGCCTCGCCGCGGGCCGAGAGCGGTACGAGGACCGGCGGCCGGACGCCGGTCGTGTTCTCCCCGGCCGGCCGGTGCGGCTCGGTCGTGTCCGCTGCTGGGGCGTCTTCCTTGGGTGCTTCTTCGAGGATCACGTGAGAGTTGGTGCCGCTCACGCCGAACGACGACACGCCGGCGCGACGGGTCCGCTCCCCCACGGGCCACTTGCGGGCCTCGGTCAACAGCTTGACGTCACCCGACTCCCAGTCCACGTGCGGGGACGGCGCATCGACGTGCAGGGTCGGCGGGAGCGTCTCGTGCCGCAGCGCCATGACCATCTTGATCACACCGGCCACGCCGGCCGCGGCCTGGGTGTGGCCGAAGTTCGACTTGATCGAGCCGAGCCACAGCGGGCCGTTCTCCCGGTTCTGCCCGTACGTCGCCAGCAGCGCTTCCGCTTCGATCGGGTCGCCCAGCGGCGTTCCTGTGCCGTGGCCCTCGACGGCGTCGACGTCGGACGGCGACAGCCCGGCGGTGGCCAGCGCCTGCCGGATCACCCGCTCCTGTGAGGGGCCGTTCGGTGCGGTCAGGCCGTTGCTCGCACCGTCCTGGTTGATCGCGCTGCCGCGTACGAGGGCCAGGATCCGGTGCCCGTTGCGCCGGGCGTCGGAGAGCCGTTCCAGGACGAGCAGCCCCATGCCTTCGGCCCAGCCGACGCCGTCCGCGGCTGCCGCGTAGGCCTTGCAGCGCCCGTCCGGGGACAGGGCGCGCTGGCGGCTGAACTCCACGAAGGCGCTGGGCCGGGCCAGCGTCGTCGCCCCGCCGACCAGGGCCAGCGAACACTCCCTGGCGCGCAGGGCCTTGCCGGCCAGGTCGATCGCCACGAGGGAGGAGGAGCACACGGTGTCGACCGTGACCGCGGGCCCTTCGAAGCCGAACGTGTAGCTGATCCGGCCTGAGGCGACGCTCGGCGAGGACGCGATGGAGAGGTAGCCCTCTATCTCCGGCCGCCGGTCGCTGAGGCTCGCGACGAACTGGTAGTCGGAGAACATGAGCCCGCAGAAGACGCCGGTGTCGCTGCCCTTCAGCGTTGTCGGGTCGATCCCCGCGTCCTCGAGGGCGCTCCACGCCCCCTCGAGCAGTTGCCGTTGCTGCGGGTCCATGGCCAGGGCCTCGCGGGGGCTTATGCCGAAGAACTCCGCGTCGAAGTCCGCCATGCCGTCGAGGAACCCGCCGTGGCGCGTGTAGGCCGTGCCGGTGTGGTCCGGGTCGGGGTCGTACAGGTGGTCCAGGTCCCAGCCGCGGTCGGTGGGGAACTCCGAGATTCCCATGCGTCCCTCGGAGACCAGCGACCACAGGTCTTCCGGTGAGGTGATCCCGCCCGGGAAGCGGCAGCTCATCCCCACGATCGCCAGGGGCTCGCCCGCCTGGTCGAGCAGTTGCTGGTTCTGCCGCCGCAGACGTTCGGTCTCCTTCAGCGACTTACGCAGGGCTCCGACAATGTCGGGCTTCTCGTGGGTCATGCCTGTTTTCCCCCACCTTCGGGCTCATGCCGGGAACCATGTGGTCGATTACTAGATCCCGCGGCGGCCCGCCCAGATACAGCCATTCTCAAATTTTTCGTCGGAGCGCGTGTATCGCATGCAGTACCCGGGAACGGTGACGGGCCGTCATATCAGGTCTCGGTGAAGCGCTTTGCTGCGGCGTGGAGGACGGCTCGGGCATCGCCGGCCCGCGCCCGGAAAAGGGCATGGCGAATTCGCCCGTGTGCGCCAGCGGATGACCTCGGTCAGCCCTTGGCCGCCGGGACGCCTTCCACCGATCGGCGGATGGAGCGAACCAGGCCGTAGCTGTTCTTAGTGAAGAAGAAGTGGCCGCCGTCATGCGCCTGGAGGGTGAACTCCCCGGTGGTGCTCAGGCTCCACTGGGCCGACTCGGCCTCGGTCACCTTGGGGTCGGCCTTCCCGATGTGCACGTGGATCGGCACGGAGAGCTGGGTGCCCGGCGGGCAGCAGTAGGTCTCCGCCATCCGGTAGTCGGCCCGCATCGGCGGCAGGACGAGGTCGAGGATCTCGTCATCCTGCAGCAGCTCGTGTCCCATGCCGCCCAGCAGCGCCATCTCGCGCAGGAAGGCGTCGTCGCCCTTGAGGTGGGTGCCCTCGTCCTTGCGCAGGGTCGGCGCCACCCGGCCGCAGGCGAACAGCGACAGGGGCGCGTTCCCCCGGGACTCCAGGCGGAGGGCGACTTCGAAGGCCACGAGTGCGCCCATGCTGTTTCCCAGCAGGATGAGGGGCAGATCGGTCCATTCGCCCAAGAACTCGACGATCTCGTCGGCCAGTTCCTCGATGGATTCCCGGAAGCGCTCCCGCCGACGGTCCTGCCGTCCGGGGTACTGGACCCCGTAGACCTCCATCTCGCCCAGGCCGCGTGCGAACTGGAAGAAGGAGTTCGCCGAGCCGCCGGCATGGGGGAAACACAACAACCGGGCCTTCGGGTCGTGCGCGGAGTTCAGTCTGCGAATCCACAGACCGAACTCTTCTGTGCTGGTCATACGCTCTCTCCCCGTTCAGTTCACGCACAATGCAGTGGTACCGCTCGCAGGCCTCAGCCGGTGCCGTCGACCTTCTGCAGGGTCAGTTCCTTGGGCTCCTCCTGGGTCACCGGTGTCGGAAAGCGCAGGAACAGGGAGCAGGCGAGCGCGCCCAGGACCAGGAAGGCCACCGGCAGCAGGCCGGTCTCGCTCAGGGCCGTGCTGTAGGGCTCGTGGACGATTTCCGGGAGCGCGCTGGGGCTGCCTTCGAACCGGCCGCCGCCCTGGCCCATGCGCGGCAGGTGCGCCTGGATGCGGTTGACGAACAGCGCGCCGACGGCGGCGCTGCCGAGCACGGCACCGATCTGTCGGTTGGTGTTGTAGATCCCCGAGCCCGAGCCGGAGTGCTGCACGGGAAGGTTGCGGGTGGCGATGGCGCCCAGCGGGCCCCAGATCATGCCGTTGGCGATGCCGGTGAGCGCGGCCGTGGTCGAGAACAGCCACAGGGGCGAGTCCGGCGTCATCTGCAGGCTGAAGCCGACGATGCTGACGGCGAACAGCACGAAGCCGAGGGTGGTGAAGGTTCGCGGGTGCGCCTTGTCGGACAGTTTGCCGACGATCGGGGAGAAGACACCGGTCAGGACCGCCAGCGGCGCGAAGATCAGGGCCGACTCCATCGAGGAGAGCCCGCGCACGCCTTGCAGGTAGAAGTAAGAGGGGACGGTCATCGCGGTCACCGCGCCGCCCATGGCCGCGATCCCGATGTTCGCCAGTGCGAAATTGCGGTCGCGGAACAAGCTGAGCAGCAGCAGGGGCTCGTCCGTGGTGCGCGCCTGCATCGTCACGAACAGCGCCAGCACCGCCAGCCCCGCGAAGATCGTCAGCCAGATGCCGGTCGACCAGTCGCGGTTGTTGCCCTCTTGGAGGCCGAAGACCAGCAGGAACATGCCCGCGCAGGACAGCAGGATGCCGAACAGGTCGAACTTGTGGTTCTTGGTCTCCAGCGTCGGGACCAGCTTCCACGCCAGGGCGAAGGCGATGACGCCGATCGGCACATTGATCAGGAAGATCCACTCCCAGCCGGCGGAGTCCACCAGCAGGCCGCCGACGACCGGGCCCAGAAGGAGCGAGACGCCTGCGGAGCCACCCCACACGCCCATGGCGGCGCCACGCTTCTCCGCGGGGAAGGTCTTGGTGATCACGGCCATGGTCTGCGGCGTCATCAGGGCGGCGCCGAGGCCCTGCACCGTGCGGGCCGCGATCAGCATGTTGATGCTGCCGGCCAGGCCGCACCACAGCGAGGCGAGGGTGAACACCACCAGGCCGACGAGGTAGACATTCTTGGGGCCGAAGCGGTCGCCGAGCCGTCCGGTGAACAGCAGCGGCGCCGCGTACGTGAGCAGGTAGGCGCTGGTCACCCAGATCACCTGGGAGATGCTGGCGTCCAGCCCCTCCATGATCGCTGGGTTGGCGACCGCCACGACACTCATTTCCAGCAGAATGAGGGCGAATCCGACCGTCAGCGCGCCTAGAGCGTGCCATGGATTGCGTGCAGGGGTCACGGCTTCCTTCCCGACAACTACCACCCGAGGGAACGCGCAGCGCCGCCCTCGGGCCGACTTCGGCCCTTTGCCACGAATACAGATCCGGCAGCCCGGGCTCCGGATACATCCGCGGCCCACTTCCCCATCGATGTGATCGGCGTCACATGAACCGACCCCGGGTGCCCGGGACGGAAACCGCGGCGCGACGCCCGCGTCCACGACCTGAGCACGGCGGCCGGGGGGCGACCCGCCCGGCGCGGCAACACGGCGTGCTCGGCCCGGAATTCAACTACTCGGACCGGTGCTTGAACCCCCATTGTCGATTGACACCCCACTCCGGGCGCCTCGTATAGTCAACAGGCATAGAGGGGAGAGAAAGTTACTAACCGGTTGGCTTACGTCGGTCACGTGAGCCCCCGTCAGCCACCGGCGAAATGACGCACCGAGCTATACGTCTGATCCTCTTCCGAGCTGATCCTCGAGGGCCCCTTCACGTCAACAGAGGGAAGAATACTCGGGGGTAATACGGCTTCGCCCCTCGGTCGACATATGAACTGGCCAGAGGCGCCGGAAGAAGCAGACACCACCGGGGGAAATATGCGTACGCCAACCCTGAACGAGCTAGTTGACGACTGCATAGCGGGCAACCAGGAGAGTTGGAACCGGATCGTAGAGCGCCACACTCCATTGATTTGGGCGATTGCCCGCGCACATAGGCTCAGCGCAGCCGACTGCGAGGATGTCAGCCAGACCACCTGGATGCGCGTGATCCAGCATCTCGGCAAACTCCGTGATCCTGAGAAACTGTCCCAGTGGATTGCCGTATCGGCCCGCCGGGAGAGCCTCAAGCACATTGAGAAGTCCGGTCGCAGCGTGCCGGTTGGGGATTCACCGGTCTTCGATCGCTCGGAGCCCTCGGAGAACCACCCGGAGGGCGCGGCGCTGGCGAAGGAGCGCGACAACGAGGTCCTGCTCGCGTACTGCGCGCTCTCCCCCAAGTGCCAGGCCCTGCTCGGTCTGCTGGTGACCGACCCGCCGATGTCCTACGACGAGATCAGCGCCACGCTCGGCATTCCGCGCGGTTCGCTGGGGCCCAATCGATCACGCTGCCTGGCCCATCTGAAGAAGCTTCTGCAGCGGGAGACGGAGCGGTCGGAGCAGGCGGCGGAGTTGTTCGACGCGATCACGACCTCCGGCCTGCGGACGTTCGCGCTGGAACAGGCCCGCTGATCCGCACCATGAACGGGAATGCCGTAGCACGTGCTGCTCCGGGGCGACCTGCCGTGCGGGGGCCGGAAGGTCAGCCGCGCACCGGGTCGGCCGGCGCCGAGGAACCAGCCGGAACCGCCTCCGCCCCGCGGGCCCGATCATCGCTGTGCAGGAGCGCGAAGAGCGCTTGCGCGTTCTCCGTCATGCTGCGTGGCGGCTGCCCGAGGGCGTGGGCGAGCCGGTCCAGCGCTTCGCCGTCCCCCAGCTGCCCGCACACCTCGCCCGATCCGTTCATGCCAACCACCCTGCCCTACCCCAGGGCGATTGCAAACCCCTATCAGTTCATGAGGGGGCAAAGGCACGGGAACACCGCTGCCCGGCCTCCGGGCCCGATGCTGCGGACCCTCGGCCGGCGTCGACTCCTCTCCCCGACGCGGCCACGCCGCACAGGCCCGTCCTTGCCGTTGTCGAATGACCGCCGGTCCGAAAGGGGTGGAGGCGATGCTTGAGCAGCTGCTCGCGACGGAAGTCGCTTCGTACGAACTGTTCACCGACCCGCAAGGCGTCAGGCTCCTTGCGGCGGAGGAAGCACTCGTCCGCAACTCCGTGGCCTCCCGGCGCCGGGAATTCACGACGGGACGCCACTGCGCCCGCATGGCGCTCGCACGCCTGGGACTCCCCTCCGACCGCTCCATCCTCTCGGGGCAGCGGGGGGAGCCGGTCTGGCCCGCCCAGGTGCGCGGCAGCATCACGCACTGCCGCGGCTATCGGGCGGCGGCGGTGGCCCGCGTCACCGAGATCGCCTCGGTCGGGATAGACGCAGAGCCCGACGAGCAACTGCCGGGCGGCGTCCTGCGGGCCGTGACGCTTCCTGAGGAAGAGGTCAGGACGAAGGAGCTCTCCCGCGACTTCCCCCTCGTCCACTGGGACCGAATACTGTTCAGCGCCAAGGAGAGCGTCTACAAGACCTGGTACCCGCTGACCCACCGGCCGCTGGAATTCGATGACGCGACCATAGAGATCGACCCGGCGAACGGCACCTTCGCCGCACGGATCCTCCCGCACGCCACGCGCGGCGTTCACCAGGCCCCGAAGGGGTTCACCGGCCGGTGGACCATCCAGGGCGGGCTCGTCATCACGGCGATCGCCGTGCCGGCCGCGGCACACTCCCCCTACCGGCAGCTCGTCGGCAGCCGCGCCATGTGAGCCGGCGACACTCACCGCGGCCGGCGGCGGAGCTGCTTCACCTCCCGGTCGACGGCCCAGGCGTCGGCCACCGGGCCGAGGTGACCGAGCTTGTCGGGGTTGATCACCGAGCGGATGGTCTGGATCTGTCCGTCGCGCACGTCCAGCGCGAGAATGTGCAGGATTTTGCGGTCACGGTCGCGGAAGAGCGCGCCCGGCTGGCCGTTGACCTCGTGCGGTTCGCACGTGATGTCGACGCGAGCCATCAGCGGGTAGACGGTGGCCAGCAGCCGGGCCACGTTCTCCGCGCCGGCGATGGCCCGGGCCAGCTGCGGAGCCTTGCCGCCGCCGTCCCCGACGAGCTGGACATCGGCGGACAGCAGACTCCGCAGCCCGTCCACATCCCCCTGTGCCAAGGCCTCGAAGAACCGCCGCGCCAGCTCGTCCCGCTCCTGGCGATCCGCCGCGAACCGGGGCCGCCCGTCACTCATGTGGCGGCGCGCCCGGACGAGCAGCTGCCGGCACGCCGCCTCCGAGCGCCCCACCGCGGCGGCGATCTCGTCGAAGCCGAAGGCGAACACCTCCCGCAGCACGAACACGGACCGCTCCAGCGGGCTCAGCCGTTCCAGGAGCAGCAGCGCCGCCATCGACACCGAGTCGGACAGCTCCGCCGCGCGGACCGGATCGTCGTAGGGGTCGTCCAGCAGTGGCTCGGGCAACCAGGGTCCGACGTACTCCTCCCGCCGCACCCGGGCGGAGCGCAGCACGTCGATCGCGATCCGGGTCACCGTGGCCGACAGGAACGCCTTGGCCGACACGGGCCGGGTGGTCGAGGCGTCGTAGCGGAGCCAGGCCTCCTGCACCGCGTCCTCCGCCTCACCCACGCTGCCCAGGATCCGGTACGCGATCGAGAACAGCAGCGGCCGCAGCTCCTCGAACTCCTCGACCTTGCCCACGCCGTCTCCCCTGTCTGCCCTCTGCTGACTGCCCGCTGCGGTCTCCGTACCGGTGTGCGGCGGCTCAGTGGAACTGGCCGACCTGGTAGTCGCCGGCGGGCTGCTGCGCGATGATGTTCAGCCGGTTCACCGTGTTCATGAACGAGACCAGCAGTACGAGGGCCGTGAGCTGCTCCTGGTCGTAGTGCTGGGCGGCCCGCGCCCAGACCTCGTCGCTGACCCCGGTGGCCGCGTCCGCGACCCGGGTCCCCTGTTCCGCCAGCGCGAGCGCGGCGCGTTCGGCCTCGGTGAAGACCGTCGCCTCCCGCCAGGCCGCGATCAGGTGCAGCCGTACCGTGCTCTCGCCGGCCGCGGCGGCCTCCTTGGTGTGCATGTCGATGCAGGCCGCGCACCCGTTGATCTGGCTCACGCGCAGCGCCACCAGCTCCTGCGTGACGGCCGGCAGGGGTGACTGCTTCAACTCCCGGCCGACCGCCATGAAGTACTTGAGGGCCTTGCCGGCGGTCGGGCTGGCGAAATAGTCCAGTCGTGCGTCCATCGTGTGCGCCTCCGCGTTCGTCGATGCTGTCATTCCCGAGACGAGACAGCCCCGACGCCTGTGACATGCCGCGGTGTGACCTGCGTCTCCCGCCGGCAGGCTGCCCCTGGCACTGGGGAGCAGCGCGCCCTGCCTCCTGATGAAGGGGGCAGGGCGGAGCGGGTGCGCAAGGGCGCCGGCGACGGCACGCGCTAGGCGGAGCCGGTGATGAACCAGTCGTTCTTGAGGTACTCCAACGTGTAGCCGCCGAGGTCGCTTTCGGAGAAGGTGACCGAGGACCTGACCGCCTCCAGCGGCATATCGATCTTGGAGGGCGTGCGCACGACAACGCGCTGCGGGTCCACCGTCGCCTTCTGCAGGGCCTTCTTCTGCGTGGGCGAGATCATCTGGAACACGGCGACGTACGTCGACGTGCACGGCCCGAACCCCTTGTCCTCCGCCTTCTTCGCGCCCGGTCCAGCCACTTCGCAGGCCGTGGTGATGTCCTCACGGCCCAGGGCGTGCAGGTACTGCTCGTACCGCTGGATCGCGCGCTCCTTGGTCCTGGGCGCGGGCTGGATGCCGGTCGGGGTGGCCGACGGCGTCTGGCTCCGGGGCGCCGACGGCGTGGCCGATGGGGTGTGCACTTGCGTGGAAGTGGACGGCTGCGGAGATTTCGCGTCCGCGTTCCCCTTCGATTTCTCCGGACCGCACGCGGCCGCCGTCAGCACCATGCATGCCGATACCGCCACGCTCACCATCGTTCGCGTTCTCATCAGGTCCCCTCACCAGCCGACTACACATCAGGAGGTCACGCAGGATTCAGGTGATCGGTTCCCGAACGGGGCCAGGAGCGCGTCGGCGCTCCGTGGATCGTGCCGCCTCGCGGATCGCGCTGCCCGAGGCGGCGAGAAGCCCGCGGCGCGTTTTGTTTCGGACGCGGACAGCGGAACGGCTCCGCCCTCAAGAAGAGGGGGAGCCGTTTCCGTCGGGGTAGAACCGTGTCCCTTAGGCGTGGCTGTGGTGACGCTTGTTGCCGGTGAGCACACGGTAGAGCGCGAGGAGGATCACGGAGCCGACGATGGCGGCGATCCAGGTGGAGATGTCGAAGAATCCGTCGATGGAGTCGACACCGAAGATGACCTTACCGAGCCAGCCGCCGAGCAGGCCGCCCGCGATACCGATCAGCATGGTGATGATGAGGCCACCCGGGTCCTTGCCCGGCATGAGCGCCTTGGCGATGAAACCCGCGAGCAGTCCGATCAGAATCCAAGCGATGATGCCCATGTGACTCTCCTACCTCGGTGGATAAAGCTTTTGTTAACGATCGTCTGCACCGAGATGGGACTTCCAAACGTCCGCCGCTGGAATTGATTCCTCCGCGCCCCAAGTCGTGCGCGCCGCTCACAAAAGGAGCCGGATCGTCTTCCCCCGGCAGGGCACTTCACGCCTGCCCGCGCCGTGCATTCCGCAGCGCCCCAACTACCGCACCGGCAGGGCGGCCGGCGGTTCCGCGGACGAACGGTCAGATCGCGTCGCGGTGGGCACCGCGGTCGCCCAGGAGGTGTTCCCTGCCCCATGCGCCCAGCGGACCCAGGGCCTCGTTCAACGAGACGCCCAGCGGCGTCAGGGCGTAGGTGACGCGGCGCACCGCACCCTCGAACGCCTCCTCGCGGCAGACCATGCGATCGGCCTCCAACTCCCGCAGGTGCGAGGCGAGGACCTTCTCCGTGACGCCGGGAATTCCGCGCTTCAGCTCACCGAACCGGCAGGGTCCCGCGTCCAGCGCCCACAGGATGAGCACCTTCCACTTGCCACCGATCACGTCGATCGCCGCGTCGATACCGCAGATGTAAGTGTCCCGCCTGGTCATCCACTCACCTTAAGGTAACCACCCACAAAAAGGTGCGTACTTGATCATGGTCTGGGTGTCAACGAGCCTGAGCGACATGAACACGCACACCACTTCCAAGACGCCCGTCACACTCCTCGGTCTCGGCGACATGGGCACCGCGCTGGGCCGCGCCTGGCTGGCCGCGGGGCACCCGCTGACCGTCTGGAACCGCACCCCGAAGCGGGCCGAACCGCTGGTAGGAGCCGGTGCCCGGGCGGCGGGGACCGCGGCCGAGGCAGTGGCCGCGGCCACCGGCCCCGTCATCCTCTGCCTGCTGGACGACGCCTCCGTGGGCGAGACGCTGGACGGCATCGACCTGCGCGGCAAGGACATCGTCAACCTGACCACCAATACCCCCGCCGAGGCGCAGCAGCGGGCCCGCTGGGCCGAGGAGCGCGGGGCCCGCTTCCTGGACGGCGGGATCATGGCCGTCCCCCCGATGATCGGCCGGCCGGAGGCCGGCGGCTACGTCTTCTACAGCGGTGACCCCGCACTGTTCGAACGCCACCGCGAGGCACTGGCGGTCCCCGCGGGCACGACGTTCGTCGGGGAGGATCCCGGCCACGCGGCGCTGCACGACATCGCCCTGCTCAGCGCCATGACCGGCATGTTCGCGGGCATCACCCACGCCTTCGCCCTGATCGGTCCCGAGAAGGACCTCGACCGGGCCCGCTTCGCCACGCTGCTCGCGGAATGGCTCGGCGCCATGTCCCGGTCGGCCCTGGGAATCGCCGCCCAACTGGAGAGCGGCAACTACACCGAGGGCGTCACGTCCAACCTCGCCATGATGACGGCGGCCAACGGCACCCTGCTGGCCACGGCACGGGACCAGTCCGTCGACCCCGGGCTGCTCACCCCCTACATGGAGCTGATGCGCCGCCGGGTGGCCCAGGGCCACGGCGACGAGGGCCTGGCAGGCACCGTCGGCCTGCTCGGCGGCGAGTGATCGCTCACGCCGCGGCCGCCGTGCCGCGGAACGGCTCCGGCCCGATCCGCGGGCCGTCGCCCCGCTCGCCCCCTCCCGCCGCCCGGTCGGCGGAGTCACCGGGCCGCACCCGGGGTAGGCGCCCGCCGCGGGGGCGGAGCGGGCAGCGTCACCGATGGACGCGCACCTCCCCCGCCTCCGCTCCGCCCCGGCCTACGGCCGTGGGCAGAGTCGGCACACGGTGGAGAGGAGGGCTCCCGATGGGGGTCATCGAACGTGTCGAGCACAGTCCCGGAGCCGGCGTCGTGCTGGAAGTGCGCATCAGTGGCAACGACGGCCTCCCGCCGGTCCGCGTGGCCGCGGCGGAAGCCTTCGACGTGGAGGTCGACTACCTGCCGGTCAGCGCACACGACCCCATCCGGATGACGGTGACCGCCGAGACGGACCACGGCGAGCAGACCGTCGCCTGCGCCGACGTCGGCCGGGTGCCCCTGCCCGGGGTGGCCTCCGTGGCCGTCCACCGCGTCGTCCTGCCTCCTGCTCTCGCTGACCAGGACGTCACCCTGCGCATCGAGCTGGGTTCCGGCGGCCTCACCGAGGCCTGCGTCCGCCTCGCCGCCCACGTCACCGCAGCAGCCGCCCAGAACTGATCCTCCGACCTCCTCGGCTCCCGCACGCCCACCGCCTCCTCGCCGGATTGACAGGCAACCAAATGGTTGCCAATCTGGCGAGGAGGGGGTCGGCGTTGAACGACTTGGATGAGGTGTTCAAGGCGCTCGCGGACGCGAGTCGCCGGCGGCTGCTGGACCGGCTGAACGCACGGGCCGGCCAGAGCCTGCGCGAGCTGTGCGCGGGACTGGGCATGACCAGGCAGGCGGTCTCCAAGCACCTGGCGGTGCTGGAGGGCGCGGGCCTGGTCACCGCGGTCCGGCACGGCCGGGAGAGGCTGCACTACCTCAACCCCGTGCCGATCCACGAGATGGCCGACCGCTGGATCAGCCAGTACGAGCGGGGCCGGATGGCCGCGCTCAGCAACCTGAAGCAGGCCTTGGAGGAAACGGCGATGAGCAAGCCCGAGTTCGTCTACACCATCTACATCCAGACCACAGCCGACAAGCTCTGGGAGGGACTGACCAGCCCGGAGTTCCTCCGGCAGTACCACGGCGGCTGGGCACCCTCCTCCGACTGGAAGGTCGGCTCGAAGGTGCTGTGGCCGACCGAGGACGGCGGCGAGCCGCAGGATCTCGGCCAGGTCGTCACCGAGTCGGAGCCCGGCAGGCGCCTCGCCTACACCTGGCACACGCTGCAGCCGACACACCAGCAGATGTTCGGCATGAGCGACGCCGAGTTCGCCGAGGCGGCCAAGGAGCGCTCCAAGGTCACCTTCACCATCGAACCGGCCGAGGAACCGGCCCTCGGCATGAAACTGACCATCACCCACGACGGCTTCACCACGGCCGACTCCAAGATGCTCGAGGGCGTCAGCGGCGGCTGGACCATGATGCTGTCGCACCTGAAGACACTCCTCGAAAAGGCCTGACCACCACGGCACGACCGACGCCCTGGTCGCAGCCCGGACGCGTGGGGGAATGGCCGCGCGCCGGGCTTCCGCCGCAGGCCGCCGGCGGCCGGCCGCCGCCGGGTCTCGCGATCTCCCATAATCGAACTAGAATCGAACAATGGAGAATGGGCGAGGCACCACGGCGCGGGAGACGGGGCCTCCGGCGGTCGTCCGGCTACCCGACGGGCAGTGTGTGCGGGCCATGGTGCTCCGGCGGATCCGGGACGCCGACGGGTCCTGGTGGTACGAGCTGAGCGTGACGCTGTGGGCGCGGGTCGAGACCCGGCGCCGGACCGTCGACCGGATCGCGGGCGAACCGGCGCCCATCGTCTTTCTCGCCCCCGCCGCCGCCGTCACACCCATCGAGGGCCAGGACTACCGTGGCGTCGCCACCTGGCGGCACCCCGCCACCTTGCGCCGGACCCGCCGGAGCCAGCCGCCGCATCCCGGACCCGCCTCCGGCCCGAACCGCACAGCAGCGCCGTGGGACGACGACCATCCGGGACCGGACACCGACTTCGGAGCGTAGGGCGCACACGGTCGGCGGCCGGTCACCGCAGGATGCCCAGTTCGGCTGCCACCGCTTCCGCCACCGCTTCGGCGGACCGCGCATCGGTGCCGTCGCTGACGCGCCGCAACAGCAGGCGCAGATGCTGACGCGTGGTGAGCCGGAGCTCTCCCACCCGCAGCCGGCCGTTCTGCAGGATCGCCTGGGTCTCCTGGCCGAGATCCAGCTGCACTCCCACGCGCGCCAGCTCGGCCGTGGGGATCATGGCGTCGAGGTCGAGCAGAGCTGCCGTGCCGCCGGCCCCGGGGCCGCTGCCGTCCGTGGGAGGAGCCGTGGCCAGGCGGCGGTCCAGCCGCTCCCGGAACGCCGCGACGCCGCCCGGCTCGGTGGCGTCCGGAGGCAGCGTGCCCGGGGCAGTCCGGTGCAGCGCCGCCGCCAGCTCGGCGAGGAAGGCATCGGAGGTCGTCGATGGAAGCGGAGCCGGGGTCGGAGTCGGTTTCGGGGCGGTGGGGGCCGATCCCGTGGTCGTCACGGTGGTCGCGGCGGCGAACGCGGCGCGCTGGCCCGGCAGCCGGGGCGGGTGGACGTCCGACCAGTGCGCCGAGTTGCCCGGGGGCGCGATCAGCACGAAGAGGCTCTCGTCGGCCGCTGGGTGCTCGACGATGCGCAGCGGCTGCGCCGGCAGCCACACGCTTCGCGCGGTGGCTTTGCGGGCGGCGACCGCCTCGGCCAGGGCGACCGCACCGTCCACCCCGACGGGGACGATCGCGACGTCGAGATCCAGTCGCGCCAGAACGGGGTCGTGGGCGAGCAGTTCGGCGATCTCGTCGTAGGGCACCGAGGTGACGGTGCGGCCTGACCAGGCCATGTCCACCAGTCCGGGGGTGGCACCCTTCAGGTCCACCACGTACCCGCCGGGCCCGGCCCCCTTTCCGCCGCTCTGCCGGGCCCAGGGCGTCAGGGCCGGGGTGCCGTGGGCGGGGGTTCCGTCGGGCGACGCCAGGTAGCGGTCCACCCACAGGGGTGGCGGGAAGGTCTTCCCGGCCCAGCTGCGTCCGGCCTTCGAGCCGTCCTTGGCGGTGATGAGGGAGGTGGTGTCCAGCGCACCGCGACGTTCGAGGTCGTACGCGGCAAGCACCGTGGGGTTGTAGGTGTCGCGCCCGAGGGCCGCGGCCGTGGCCGCCATCCGCAGCAGGTCCGCCCGCAGCGCCTCGTCCCGGGGATCCTCGCCGTTGCGCAGGTGGAGGGCCTTGGTCGTCAACGCGTCCGGGTCGGGGTGGTGCTCCACGCTCTCCACCGCCTTGACCGTCGCCCACAGGACGTTCTGCCGGTGCTCAGCCGTGATCGGATCGCCCGCGTACAGGCCCAGCACCTCGCGGACCCATGCGTCCGGATCGCCCTGGTCGATCAGTTCCCGGGCCCGGTCGACGGAGGGCAGGGAGACGAAGGCGGACAGCGTGGACTGCCCGTCGGGGGCCGGCCGCAGCGACGCGGCCTCCAGCATCGCCCGCACGTCGGCGGGGTCAGGCGACGTGGGGCGGGTACCGGGGGCGGTCGACGGACCGCGGTGCGCACGGGTGACGCGGTCGAGGAGTTCGAGGGTGAACTCCCCGTGCCCGCGCAGATCGCCGTCCCTGCGGCGCATGACCTCCAGGGCGCCGATACCGCGCAGCAGTCGGCGGTACTCGCCCACCGGATCGGCGGCGTCGTCCTCCACCTCGACGCCGAACGTGATCCGCAGGGCACGGACCAGCCGCAGCGCGGTGTCCCGGGCCACGGCCGGGGTGACGTCCGGGAGGTCGTTCAGGCCCGCCGCCTCGGCCAGGGTGTCGAGTTCGTCCGGGGTCGGTTCCGGCCGCAGCCTCTCCATATCCACCGGATCGCCCTCCGGCGTGCTGACGATCCCCTGGTCGACCAGGCCGCCGTCCTTGACGCGGCTCCAGTGCTCCCGGTTGGGGGCGTAGACATCGCGCCGCGTCTCGTTGGCGACACCCTGGGCCGCCGACAGCGCGGCGAGCGGGTCGGGGACGTACGGGCGGCTCCACATCGTGGGAGCGGTGCTGGTCCGTCCCTCCATCCCGCTCCCCCAGCAGGACAGGAACACGATGGGCGTGTCCCGGTCGAGTCGTTCCAGACTCGGGCGGCGCCGCAGGTAGCCGCCGGCCTCGGTCCCGCGGACCGGGACCGTGTTCTGCAGCAGGTCCTCCACCATCAGGGTCTGGCCCGGCGTGCCGTGGACCATGAAGAAGTAGGGCTTTCGGCCCTGCCACGGCACCGGTCGGGGACCTCCGATCGGCTCTCGGGTGACCGGGTCGAAGCTGTACCAGTGCGTCGACCGCAGCAGGGCCTGGACCCACGGCTCCCGCTTCATCTGGTCGGCCTCGTTGAGCACCCCGCGGCCGACGGGCCAACCGTCGTCGGTGAGGGTGAAGTTCTTGACCTTCTGGTCCGTGAGCCCTCGTGCGTCGATCGTGCGCAGGGCACCCTTCCCGGCTTCGGCCCGCCCCTCCTCCGGTCCCAGATCGCCCGGCCTGCTGCCGATCCACTGGCCCAGCGGCGAGACGCCGAAGTCCCGGTCGTCGGTGACCTCGATACGGCTGCGGCCGGCGTCCGGCTGCAGCGCCACCTCACCGCTGTGCGCCCACAGCGTCCTGCCCGTGCGCGCTGCGGACCTGCGCGGCAGATCCAGACCCGCGGCGCCGGCGTACGGTGCGACGAGCACCACCTCGACCGCGTCGTCCCGACTCGCCAGGTCCTGGTCGAGCGCCAGCAGTTCGGCGAGCTCCTCCGATGACAGGCGCCACCGTTTCCCGCCGTCCGGCGAGGACAACCGGACCGCCTTGTGGTCACCGTCCTTGGTCGCGATCACGTAAGGGCTCGGCGTGCCCGGTTGCCGTGCCCAGGGTGCGGGTCGGGACGTGGCCTGGCCGTTGTCGACCTCGGCGTACGAGGCGGTGTCCACGTCCTGGGCGGGGCGGCCCGTCCAGTTCCGCCCCCGTACGGTGCCGTCCGGCGCTGTCAGCCGGGTGGCGTCGGACAGCAGGCCCCGCTGGCTCAGGTAGAGCGCGGTCAGCCCCGCCCGGCTGGTCGGCCGCCCGGTCGCCATCGCCTTGCCGACCAGTTCGTACAGCTTGCGCACCCGGGGGGACAGGACTTCGGCCTCGAAGCCGGGCGCGGCCGGATCGACGGAACCCTCGGCGTCGCTGTCCGAGACCGATTCGCTGTCCGATTCGCTGTCCGATTCGCTGTCGGAGTCGCTGTCGGAGTCGCTGTCCGACTCGAGGTCGTCGTCGGGGGCCTCGTCCAGGTGCAGGACCTTCCGGGCGAGGTCGTCCAGGTCGGCGGGATCGGTCCGGCCGGGCTCGGCGGGCAGCAGTTCCTCCAGCCGGGCAACGGCCGCCGCCAGGGGGGACTGCTCGATCGTGATCACGGCCTGCCGCCGTGCTGCCCGCCCGGTGGCGCCGGCCGGCGGGCCGACCGCAGCGATGTCCCGGCCACCGCTCTCCGTACTGATGGGGAAGTCCTCGGCCCGGACCGTCCTGCCCCGGGCTGTCCGCACGTCGCGGGCGGCCCGCTCGTGAAGCTCCAGATGGTGCCGGATCCCGTCGAGGAGCAGGTCCCGCACCGCGTGCGCACGTTGCAGGCCGACCGTTTCGGCGTGCTCGGCGGCGCCCCCGAGGGGAGCGAAGCGCGGCCCGTTGCTGAAGCCGGTGATCGTGATCCGGGGAATGCGGAGACCGGCCTTGAGGTCCCGCAGGCCGGAGACCACGATCTGCGCGGCCAGGTCGAGGACCTGCCGGCGCTGGACCGGGTCGGTGGTGTCCCGGTGGCGGTGCTCGAAGGCGACTGTGGAGCGGGCCGGGGGAAGCACCGGGAGCGCCCGGGTGCCGGGCGGTCGGGCCGTACCCGGATGCGGCCCGACCGCCCCGTCGCCGGGGTTGTCCGCCCTCGCTGGATTCGCCGCCTCGCTGCCGCCGTCGGGTCCTGATCGTGGGGGTGCGTCGCTGCCGTCGTCCGTTCCCGCCAGCCGCGCCACCTCGATACGGTCCTCCTGCGAACGTGAGGACTCGCCGGTTTCCCGCGGCTCCCCGGGCGCCGTCGGTACCGGTGTCGGGGGCGTAGCGACAGCAAGAGGCGTGTGCCCCAGGGGCAGCGCCGACTGGTAGTGCTGGTCGTCGAGGCTCAGTACCACGTGCGGGCGGGGCGCTCGGGGGTCGTCGACGAGCCCGTGGAGGTTCCCTCCCCCCGGCCGGTCCCCGGGATCGAAGTGATCGAAGGTGCCGTCTCCCCTGACCACCGTGATGCGCAGGCCGAAGGTCCGGGCGGCGAGCATCGGCAGCAGGTCCGCCGCGGAGTGGTTCCAGCCGGTCCCGGCCTCGGCGCCGCCGCGCCGCAGGAGCTGGGCGATCGCCAGTCCCGCACGCGCTTCGGGGCTCAGGTCGGCCACGTGCGGGATGACGCCGTCGAGGGCGTCGAACTCGCGGCGGGCCGGTGTGTCCGTGCCCAGGTCGAGGCCTGCCCCGTCGATCTCCTCCGCACTGAAGGTGTCGGTGTCGTCGGGCGTGGCGAAGGCCAGCAGGTCGACGTCGGCGGGGTCGGCCAGCCGGGCCGCCAGTCGGCGGCGCAGCGCGGTCACCACCTGCGGGCTCGCGGGATCGATGCCCGCCGCGGTGAGCAGCTCGGGGGCGACCCGGTGCAGGCTGTGGGCGAGCGCGCGGAAGAAGGACTCGCCGTCCCTCGGTACGTCGTGCAGCCCGTAGGGCTCCTGTTCGGGAGAGGTGAGCACGGTGCCCGGTCCGGTCCCGGTGACGGTGAAGCGGGAGCGCTGCGGGCGCGGGGGCGCGGTCGGCTCGGCCGGGGCCCGGTAGGTCACCTGCGGCGGTTCCGGAACGCCGTCGAGCTGGTCCCTGCCGTCCTCGGTGGCCGCCAACCGGTGCCAGCGGGTGAGCTGGTCGGCGGCGGCCCGCACCCGGTGGTACTCCGCCGCGGCGCGCTCCGCCGTCGCCCGCAGCCGGTCCAGTTCCGCGCGCCGGGCCTCGAGGGCGTCGTGGGCCGTGTCCCTGCGGGCGATGGCGGCATCGAGCCGCCGGTCGGCGGCCTGAGCGGACAGCCGCACCGTGTCGAGCCGTTCCGCCGCCTCCGTCCGCGCGGTGCGGGCCGCGTCCACCCGGCGGTCGGCTGCCGCGCGCAGGTCCGCGGCGGCGGCCACGGACCGGGCCAGCCGGGTCCGCGCGGCGTCGAGTTCGTCCTGCAGCAGATCCGCCCAGCCCTCGTGCTCGGGTACGGCTCCGGCGTCGCTCGCGATCAGGGCGTCGACGTCGGCCTGTGCGGCGGCCACGGTGTCCCGCGCGATGCCGTGGTCCCGGCGGGCGTCGTCCTGGGCCTGGCGCAGTGCGGTGTCCGCGGTGCCGACGGCGGCGCGGGCGAGGTCGAACGGGAGGGCGGCGGCCCGTACCCCCGGGCGCTCGTCGTCCACGGCGCGCTGCGCGGTGTCGACGGCCTCCCGCAGATGGGTCGCGGTACGCCGCTTCTTCCAGTACGCCTTGTCCGCGTCGACCCAACCCTTGCTCGCGCTGGTGACCGCGTCCCACGCCGTGCCGACGCGCGCGGGGAAGTTCGTGTCGGTG
Source organism: Streptomyces sp. NPDC006733 (assembly GCF_040636125.1). NCBI lineage: Bacteria > Bacillati > Actinomycetota > Actinomycetes > Kitasatosporales > Streptomycetaceae > Streptomyces > Streptomyces sp. NPDC006733. Next base: position 88,325 of record NZ_JBEYJD010000004.1, read on the forward strand.
ATGAGCATCAGCTCGCGGGCGATGTCCTCGCGGACCCAGGCGAGGACGTACGCCTGGGACTCCATCGCCTGGGGCCCCGGCCGGGCCGCGGCGCCGAAGGTCCTCCGCAGGGCGTTGGCGGCTTTGGCGTCCTTGATGCTCCGGTGCACGTCGCCGACGCTGAGCCAGGTGGTGGGGACCGCGAACAGGAACGAACGCCCCGTCTGCGGCTTGAGGTTGCGCGAGGTCAGGTGGTCGTCCCCGACCGGCATCCCGTCGCCGTCGAGGTCGTTGGGGCCCGGGACGGAGATCCCGATCTGGTTGAGGCCGGCGCCGTTGGGCGAGTCGTACAGGAAGCCCGCGCCGAGGCTCGCGGCCTGGGCGTGCTCGGTGGCCGAGGTGGTACCCGCGTTCTCGCCGTACCGCCGGAGCACCTCCAGCTTCTTGCCGTCGGCGACCGTCAGCAGCAGCGCGCGGCTGAAGTCGGGCGTGGAGTGCAGGAACAGCTGCCCGAGGTCGCTGCCCACGAACGACTTCTCGGTCAGCCCCGCCACCTGGTACCCACCGGGCTCCGTGGTGCGCGGGTAGAACGCGGTCAGCGCCATGGAGCTGGTGCCGTCCTCCAGCGCCTGCGCCGAGCCGGTGCCCAGCCGGGTCAGGCCGGATTCCCTGCTCTTGCGGAGCAGTTCGGTCAGGGTGCCCGCGTCGGGACCGTCCTCGCTCTGCAGCGCGCGCAGGGAGAAGCCGGCGTCGTACGCCCTGGCCAGCAGGAGGTCGTTGGCCGCCCGGAGGTTGTCGAGCCCGACGATCCCCCGGGGGTGGATGCCGTTCTCGGGGAAGGTGAAGGGCCGGTAAACGCCATCGCCGTAGCGGACGGTCAGCTCCCGCCCCGGTGCTGGAAGGGCCACCGGCCGGGGCGGCCCGGCCAGGGCCGGGTCGTCGCCCGGATTCGGCGCGGGCAGCGGTGTGCCGGGGGCGGGCGGGGCCGCCGTGCCGGACGCGTGCGCCGTGCCGGAAGCGTCCATGGTGTCGGAAGTGTCCGTCGTGTCGGCGGCCCCGGTGGGCTCCATCAAGCTCAGCGGGACGTGTTCCCGCAGCGTTCCGACCCCCTGCTCCTCGACGATCCGCCGGTGGTTCCGGAAGTGGTCGAGGGCGGAGGCCGTCCCGTCCGACGGCTCCCCGTCGGACGAGGGAGCGGTGTGGGGGGTGTCGTCCGCCTCCAGGGTGATCCGCATCCGGTACGGGGTGACGATCTCCGCGTACGGCTCGGTGGACGCCGCCCGGTAGATGGTCACGGTGGTGGTCGTGTGGCTCGACGCGACCGTCTGCTTGTGCGAACCGCTCTCGGTGTACGTCGGCCCGGCACCCACGACCGTGTCGTTGCCGGTGTGCACCAGCTGGTTGCTCTGGATCCCGAGGTCCGCCCCGGACGAGGACTCCGAGTTCTTCTGCGACGTCTCGATGACCCGCCGGTTCTCCTCCAGCTCCACACTGTGGTCGAGCCCGTGGAACACCGGCGTGCCGGGGACCAGTTCGACCCGGGCCCGGACCCAGCGGTTGCCGATCCGCACCCGGTCCCACCCCCAGCCGCCGACGGTGACCATCGCCGAGGGGCCGGTGGTCGTCATCTCGCCCTTCAGGGCGCGCGTGGCGCGGGCGGACACCAGCTGCCGGATCTTCTCCCGGCTCGCCTCGTCGAGGCCCAGCTTCCGGACCTTCTCCTCGAACGCGAGCAGCGCCTCGGTGGGGTCCAGCGCGTTCACCGCGTACGTGCCGAACGGGACGCCCTGCAGCCACGGTTGCGGCGCCCAGAGGTCCTGTGTGTACAGGGGGATCTCGCCCAGCCCGTCGTCGAGCAGCCCCATCCGGTACGCGCTCTTCTCCGGCAGGTGCCCCAGCACCCCGCCCGGGACCGTCAGTGACGTCCCCGCCGCTCCCGCGAGCATCCGCGGTACGAGCGAGCTGCCCGCCGCCCCCCTGCCGAAGCGGCCCGTGCCCAGCCGGCTCGTCGTCAGCGCGAACCAGTGCTGCACATCACCGGCGACCAGCACCTGATGTGTGAATCCCTTGCGGTTCAGGTCCGCGACGACGGTCCGCACGACGCTGCGGCTCTGCGTGGCGGCGGACGAGAAGGGGTTGGCGACGAGTCCGTAGCCGCCCATGACACCGTGCCCGGGGTGCTGGGCGACGGAGTAGACCAGCTGGCCGCCGAAGACGAAGCTGGTGCTGGTGCTGGTCTTCCCGGCCGCCTGCCGGGTGGCGCCGAGCGTCATCTCGGTGTCCATGGACATCGGCCCGGTCAGGAGGCGCAACCCGCCCACCGTCGTCGCGTAACGGAAGGTGCCCCAGAGCTGGTGCGCGGGACCCTTGCCCAGCAGGCCGCTGCCCGTCAGGCCCAGGGGGCCCGAACTCTGGTCGAAGCTCGCCGTCAGGTACTGGGGGGTGAAGACGCGGACGATCGCCTCCCGGGTGGGGGCGCCCTCCTTCACCAGCTGCCAGGCGCTGCCCGACGCCTCCCCCAGGACCCGGTTCACCTCGGCGATCAGCCGGGGCGTCAGCACCATGTTCACGATCACGAACGGGTGCTGCCGGAACTCCCGGAACTGCTCCGTCCCCCGCCCGGCCAGCCGCCCGGCGTGCGGCCCGCTGCCTGCGCCGGGCAGCACGAGGTCGCCCTTGGCCAGCGCGAGGGCCCGGTCGGTGCTCATGGCCTCGGGATCGGGCTCGGACGCCAGGTAGGGGTTGAGTGCCCCGTCGGCGTGCGGGTCCGCCTCCGGGGTGTGCTGGACCGGGACGCTGATCAGCACCTGCCCGGTGACCGGGCCGCCGCCCTTGAGGTGCCCGCCCGCCGTCCGCCCGAACAGGATGTTGACCGGTTCGTCGAGGACCAGCAGGCCGGGCAGCCCGAGGCCGAGGCCGCGGATCAGGCCGCGCGGGCGCCAGTAGCCGCCGAGGGTCGCGGTGAGTTCGAGCTGGTAGCGGTACAGGTGGGTGGCATGGTTGCTCACTGACATCGGCTCGTTGGTGACGGTCGAACCGAATCCGGTCTCCGCCTCCCGCTGCCATCCCTTGCGCGCGCCGAGCGTCAGCCCGAGCGTGTTGGCGGGCAGCCCCGCGTCGTCGACCTGGTTGTCCCGGCCCGAGAACGTGCCCTCGAACCCCACGTCCGTGCCGCGCTTCGCACTGCTCTGGCCGTCCATCCGCTCGATGCCCTGGGCGCTGAAGCGCATCCCCTCGTTGATGTCCTTGCCCTCGTAGCGCCGCCCGGTCAGCGTTCCGTGCACCCACAGCGTGTAGTAGGTCTGTCCGACGCTGTCGGGGTCGGTGAGCCGGATCCGCAGGCCGACCGTGGTCAGCGCCTCCAGGTTGGCGGTGACGTTCTGCTGGGAGAGCACACCGAGGATCTGCAGGGTGTTCTGCAGCGCCGTGTTGTACTTCGCGGGGTCGGACCACTGCGGTGGCATCGGCAGGCCGCGGGCGGCGCGCAGCACCTCCTGCGGGTTGCGCCGCACCATGTCGTGGAAACGGTCACGCCAGCCCTTGGGCAGGTGGAGCTGGTCGAGAGGCACGACCATGCCCCGGCGCTGGGCGGCGACGGTGTTCACCACACTGTCGGCGAACGCGTCCAGCAGCGTACGGCCGACGCCGCCGGGGGTGACGCGGGTGCGCAGGCCGTCGTCGAAGGTGAACTCCTTGACCCGGTGCATACCCAGGGTCCGCGGCCGGTCCCGGGTCAGATAGGCAGGGACCAGCGGGGTGGCGCCGTGTCGCAGGACGAGCGAGGTCCCGTCGTCCCATCCGGCCAGCCGCCGCGCCTCGGCGCTGGTCATCCGGTCCAGACTCCAGGTCAGGAACTGCCGGGGCGGCCCGCTGTCGCCGGCCCGCCGGACCCGCACCGTCTTCACGACCAGGTAGAGGGCGGTTCTGGGGCCCTTGACCTGTCCCGCCGACTTCAGGGATCCGGCGCCGCCGAGACCGGCCGCCCAGGTCCTGGCGAACGAGTACTGGGCGCTCGGGCCGAACTGCAGGCGCAGGTCGAACGGTGCCACGCCGGGTTCGAAGAAGTTGAACGCGGGCCCGGCAACGGCTTGCACCAGGAAGCTTCTGCCCTGGGCGCGGCTGCGCTCACTGCGGACGGTCGAGGTGTTGATGTCGCGCATCTCGGCCTTGTCGGTCTCCCCCACCAGCACGGCCGACCGCGGCACCAGCTCCTCCACCACGAAGACGCCCAGCGGTGACTTCTTCTGGTCGTCGGCGAACAGCGGCGGGGTGGTGATCCGGCCGCGCGCCATCGTGCCGCTGTGCCGCTGGAAGCTGTCGCCCGAGAAGAACGTGTCCAGTTCCTCGTAGGCGGAGCTGCCGGGAAGGGCTCCGATGCTGCGGGCCGCCCAGTCGCGGATCGCCGCGACCGGTCCGAACCCCTCGACCCGCACGAAGCGGTACTGGGAGTTGCGGTCCAGGGTCATCGTCCGGGGGATCCGGCCGGGCTTGACGGTTTTCGTCACGCTGTCGGGCAGCCGCACCTGCAACCCGTTGCGGACGCCGAAGGCGAATCGGGCCGCCGCGGTCGGGTCGGTGTCGGTGCCGGGGACGTCCCGTCCCTCCGCGTCGGTGATCCGCAGCTCGTAGTGCACGTCGTCCAGATACGTCCGTGATCCGTCGAGCGTGCGGGTCTCCATCTGGTTCTGCCGCTGGTCGGTCAACGTGTAGCCGACCTTGTTGACGAAGCCGAACCGGAAGTTGAGGCGGCCGAAGCCGCTGAACGCCGCCGCGCCCGTCGGGCCGATCGGCCCGCCCAGCCCGTACTGGGAGTTGGCCTGCATGTTCTTGCTGAACCCGAACGTCGCCGCGGCCCGGTGCATACTGTCGATCTTCGAGGCGTGGCCGGTGCCGTCGTCGAACGGGCTCCAGTTGCCGTGGTGGCGTGCGGTGAGGTGCAGCACCCGGAGCTTTCCGGCGGCGTTGACGTACGGGAACGGGCGCCCGCGGTCCGCCAGCGTCTTCGGCTTCTCCCGCAGGGTCCGCCGGATGTCGGTCAGTAGCTGGGTGTTTCCGTCGGGGAGCCAGGCGTCCGGGCGCCCCAGCAGCTCGTCCTCGATCGCGTCCACCACCGCGTCGATGCCGCGCAGAGCGACGGCGCTCTGCCCGAAGGTGCTCGGGCCGGCGAGGAGCTCCGCGCGCTCGGCGTCGGTCAGGCCGTCCGGCAGCAGCGACTCCAGGTCGTCGACGTAGCCGGGCATGCGCCGGCCGTCCTCGAACCGGGCGGGTTCACGGCGTCCCGGCCGGGGCGCGGGCAGGCCGGGGTCGACCCGGGGCGGGCGGGTACCTTCCGAGCGGGTGCCCTGCGAGCGGGTCCGAACGGGACGGGTGCGCCCGGGACGGGGGGCAGCCGGCTTCTTCCCCTTGCCCGTGCTCGCCGTCACCGTCGCCGTCTCCGGTCCGGTACGGCTCGTGGTCCCCTCCGCGTCCGCGAACGTGACCCCGGCTCCGCCGAGGTCGCCGGTCGGCGGCGTGCCGTGCGGTGGCAGCAGATCGCGCGGCCGCACCACCCCCCAGTCGGCGGCCACCGGCCCGCCCGGCACGGTGGGCAGCAGGGTGGGAACGAGCGGTTTCGAGGGACCGGTGCCCGCGAGGGCCACAGCCCCCTGCGAAGCCCAGACGCCGCGGCCGGTCACCGCGCTGACGGCAGCACGCGGATCCGTGGTCCGCGCGCCACCGCTGCCCTGCCCGGCGGACGCGGTCGGCGCGGCCTGCGGGACGGCCTTCGGGACGGCCAGGACGACATCGACGCTCAGCGGACGGTCGGACAGCACCGGATCGCGCGACAGCAGCTCGGCGACCTCGTCGTACGGCACCCGGCGGCTGAACCCTCCGGGCAGGGTCATCAGCAGGTGGTCCGTTCCGCCCCCGGCCCACACCAGGTACGGCGCGGACCGGCCCGGGGCGCTCCAGGGCGCGGCCTGCACCCCCACCGGGTGGTAGCCACCGCCCTGTTGCGGGGCCGCGACGACGACACGCCCCGCGTCCACCGTCTGGTTCGGTGCGGCCTGCGCCCAGTGGCGGCCGGTCGCCCTCCCGTCGGGATCGGTCAGCCGGGTCTCCGGGGCGAAGGCCCCCATCAGTTCGAGGTGGAACGCGGCCAGCTCGGTCGGGCTGTCCGGATCGCGTCCCGCGGCCGCCGCCTGCGTGACGAGTCGGAACAGCTCCGGGCGCCGGGCCGGGTCCGGCTGATCCAGGTGCAGGACCTTGCCCGTCAGGGCATCCGGGTCCGCCACCCGGCTCTCCCACTCGACAGCTTTGACCGTCGCCCAGAACAGCCGCGACCGCTCCGCCTCCCCCACCGTCGCCGGATCCCCGTCCAGCCGGAGGATCCGGGCGGCCTCGGCGTCCAGGTCCGCGAGACCGCCCAGGCGCTGGGCCGCGGCGACGACGTGCGGCAGGTCGACGAGGTCGCTGAGGACGCTGCCGGGGGCGGTGTTCGCGGCCTCGGTGGCCCTGGCCAGCAGCTCGCGGTAGTCGGCGGGGCCCGGTTCGCCGTCCGTCGTGCCATGCTGCCGCCGCCGGTCGGCGCGGGCGGCCCGTGCGAAGAGGTCCATGGTGAACGGTCCGGCGCCGGCCAGCCGCGCATCGTGGGCGCGCAGGGTCTCCAGCGCGCCGATGCCGCGGAGCAGTTCCCCGTACCGGCTGTCGTCCTCGATGCCCACCCCGAACGCCAGCCGCAGGGCGCGCACGAGCCGCAGCGTCCGGTCCCGGACCGCATCGGGGACCGGCCCGGGACCGACATGCAGGCCCGCACCGCGCGCGCGGTCGTCGAGCACGTCGCCGGTGGGCTCCGGCCGGTGCTCCACCCACCGGCCGCGCTTTCCCTCCGCGTCGGTCAGCGCCACGTGCACGTATCCCCGGCCGGGCAGGTTCACGATCCCCACGGTCCGGGTCCCGCCGTAGACCGTGCGCCCGGTCTCGTTGGCCGCGTGCTGGCCCTCGCTGACGGTCGCCAGCGGGTCGGGGACGAAGGCGTCCCGCGCGTCCCTGCGGGCGGACGTCACGCCCTCCTGGGCCGCGCTCCAGCACGCCTCCAGCAGCACCCCGTGATCCGCCGGGAGCTGCGCCAGACTCGGACGCCGCTTGAGCATCCCGGCGGCCTCTCCTCGCCGGGCGACCTTGACCCCGCTGCCCTCGGTCGGCAGATGCGTCTGGCCCGGCCAGGCGTGCGCCGCGAAGACGTACACCGGTTTCCCGGCGAACGGCACGGGCTGGTCGTCCTTGACCCAGACGTCAGTGGCCGGGTTGCGGTGCCAGAGCTCCGTCGCCTTCGTGGCGTGCCGCAGGTGTTCCATCACCCGCGGGGCCTCGGCGTCGTCGAACACCGCCCTGCCGATGGGTCCGCTCTCGGTGACGATGGTGTGGCTCAGCACCTCCCGCTCCCAGCCCGGGGTGTCCTCGTCGGCGGCGGGGTCGAGCAGCTGGCCGGGCGCGCTCGGGATCCAGTCGGCGCGTACCAGTCCCTCGCCGGAGAGCAGGGAGACGGTGTACGGCAGCGACGGATCCTGCTGCGGCGCCAGCTTGACCGTGCCGTTGGCCGACCACGTCTGCCGGCCGGTGCGGTCCGCGGCCCGGCGGGGCAGCGCCAGGCCCCTGGCTCCGGCCCCGGGGATCAGCAGGACGATCGGCACGTCCTGCGGGAGTCCCGCCAGCTCCGGGTCGCGGGCGAGCAGTTCGGCGAAGACATCGATCGGCACCCGGCGCGGGGCACCGTCGTAGCCGCGCACCACGACATGGTCGTGACCGCCGGACGCCACCACCACGTACGGCTCCGGGCCGCCGGTCCGGTGCCACGGGGCCGGCCGGACATCACCGTGCACGACGGTGCCGTCCGGCCCGCGCACCGCCTTCCCGACGGTCGTCAGGTCCACGTCCGGGACAGCGCCACCCGTCCAGTCGCGGCCGCGGACCCCTCCGTCGGGCATGGCCATGGCACGGGTGGGGGACAGTGCGCCGCGCAGTTGCAGATGGAACGCGGCCAGGGCCGGCAGGCTGCTCGCGGACTCCACCGCTTCGTCCATCGCCACCCGGAACAACTCGCTGCGCTGCGCGCCCGTCACCGGCTCGGCGGCATCCAGGCCGAGCACGCGGCGGGCCACGGCGTCCAGATCGAACGGACCGTCCCGCAGGACGGGGTCGGCCTGCCGCAGCAGGTCGAGCCGCTCGACGGCGTCGCGAAGGGCCGGGTAGATGCGGTTCGTCTCGATGCCGGGGCCGAAGACGTCGGTCAGTAGCTGCTGGTGCACCGCCTGCGTGGCCGATACGGAGGAGTCCGCCATGGACTCGTCGGCGCTGTCGCCGCCGTCCTCCCAATCCATGATCATGTCGATCGAGTCGGGAGAGCCCGGCGCGGCCTCGTCCAGGGCGGGGATCTCCGACGGTGCCGGGGAGCTGAAGTACACCTCGTGGGGGGCGGTGGGCGGCGGCGCGCCCTGGGCCGGCGCGCTCGGCGGTGCCTGGGACTCGGTCGGTACAGGGCGGTACGGCGGCGGGACGTCGGAGGCGGCGGGCGCCGCCGTCGCCCGGTGCCCTGGCTGCTCCGAGGAGGACGCGCCGGTGTCGCCGGTGACGGTGTCCGTGCTGTTGGTGTGCGTGGTGTCGGTGTCGGCGCCCGTGGGCGGCTGCGCGGCGGAGTCGTCGCGGTGACCGGTGGTGTCGGAGGAGGCCTGCGGACGGTGCTGCGGTGCGATGGCCTGCGGATCGCCGGGTCGGGGGCCGCTGACAGGCAGGCCGACGGACGCGGGGGGCTGTGTCACCGGGGCCGACCGCTCCCGCTCCTGTTCCTGCTCGTCGGCTGCGGTGTCTCCCTGTGCCCTCGTGCTCCCCGCGGTCGGGGTGGCGCCGACAGGGGTCGGGTGGCCCTTCGCCGGCGTGGCAAGGTCCGGAGAGGGCTGGGCGTCGGGGCTCTCGTCCATGCCGGCCGCGTCCCCTCGCGTCGCCGTGGCCGTCTCCTCGGCGACCGGCGTGTACGCGTCATCGTGCGCCGAGCGCTGTCGTACGGACGCCTCCGGCACCGGGCCGCCGGCGTTCGCGGTCCCGCGGCCGGCGGACGGCTCGGGGGCGGTGTTCGGCGCCTCCTCCCCCGGAACCGTGGGTGCCTCGTCGACCGGTAGGCCGATGGGGTCCTGAGCATCGGAGGTGCTGATCGACGGGCGGGGTGCCGGAGTGGAGGAGGGCGCGGGTGCGGACGGGAGCACGGGGCTGGTGGGAGGGAGCGTGGTGTCCGTGGGATGGAGCGTCGAGAAGACGGACTCGCTGTTCCTGGCGATGGGCGTCCCGCTCGTCGGCCCCTGCTCGTACACGTCCCGGCTGTGGTTCGTGACGGGAGAAGGGGCCGTGATGGGCGACAGGCCCGTGACGGGCGCCGGGTTCGTGACGGGCGCCGGGTTCGTGACGTCGCTGACGGTCGACGGCGCTTCGTAGCGGCCCGTGGGATCGGGCACGTCGTACAGGCCGTCGGCGCCCACGGTGGTGTCGGTGTCGTACGGGCCAGGGATGTCGTGGGCGGCGGGGGTGGCAGAGGGGTCATAGGTGTCGATCGTGGGCGTCGGGCCGGGGAGCGGAGACCTCCACGGCGTCGCCGCGCCGTTGCCCGGCCCGCTCCCGTGGCCGCTCCCGCTCCCGTGCTCGCCCGGGCGGTAGTCGGTGTTGTGCGGACCGAGGTCGAGATTCTGCAAGAAGGCGTTGTGCAGCCATTTCCCGCCGAACTCGGCGCCCCCGGAGGCGGCCTCGAACAGGAGCCCGCTGGTTCCGGCGCTCAGGAACGTCGCCGGGTTGATGGAGAACGTGCCGGTGAAGAAGAGCTTGGTGAACGCTTCCGCGAAGGTCTCGGCCTGTCCCTCGTTGACGAAGGCGAGGGGGAGGTCGAACACCTCCTTCCAGACCGGGTTCTTCTTGAAGAGGTTCTTGGTGATCGGCCCGGCGAAATGGTGGAAGATACCGCCGAAGGCTCCCGCCAGCGCCCCCGCGACCGCCGACTGGCCGATGTCCGTCCAGTCGAACTGTTTGCGCCGACGGTCCGGGTCGTCCGGCGCGGTCATGGAGATGACCTGCGCCATGAACGTGACGAAGGCTTCCTGGATCGCTTCGAGGACCACCGAGAGCGGAGTGGGCACTGCCCGCCCCATCCGCTGGAGGATCAGCAGGATGGAGAGCGCGGTGCGGGCCTTCGCCGCGGCGATCTCGGTCAGCGACGTGCCGCCCGTGAAGATGGAGAGGGCTGCGAGCAGGGCGAGTTCGAGGTTCATCATGATGAACTCGAGGAGGACCTGGTACTTGGCTTCGCTGAGCTTCATCGAGCGGTCCACCTGCCGCAACCCGATGCTCCGGAGCTCCCGGGAGAACTTCTGGAGGTGGTTCTCGCCGGAATCGTCGACGAAGAGTTTCACCGCGGCGACGAATTCCCTGGCGATCTTCGGCGGAAGCGCGTTGCCGGCTGTGTCGATCGCTCCCCTCATCGCGTCGGAGAGCGCGTCGATGTCCTCCGCCAACCGGGTATAGGCAGCACGGCTGTGAAAGCCCTGGTCCTCGTTGCCGGTGGCGACGTTCGCGCCCACCCAGATCTCGATGAACTCCCGCAGGGCGGGCGGGAAGATGATCGCCATTCTACCGTCGGTTCTCGCTCTCCGAGCTGAGCGTCTGTATGTCGTCCAGTGCCTGGACCTGCGGACGCTGAACGTTGACGGCCTCCTCGGCGACCGCGTCGACCAGGGCCAGGAATCCGCTGGTGATGGCGCTGACCGTCTGCGTCACCTGCTCCTTCTCGTTGCGGCACTGTTCGCCGACGGTGTTCGCGAAGACGTCGTCGCCCCCTTCCTCGCCCCACCAGCCGGCGGTCAGGTGCCAGTTGTCCTCGAACCTGGGCCCCAGCTCCTCGGAACCCCGGACGGCGGCGTCGATGTGCTTCGAGCCGGCCCGAATGTCGCCGACGTTCGCCGAGTACTCACCGGGCATCGCTACTCGCCCCTCCGTCGCTCGGGCTCCGTGCCGCGGCCGTTCGGGGCAGCGGGTTCCTCGTCGTCCTCGTGGATCTCGTCGCGGAGCCGGCTCATGGCCGTCGGCCCCGTCTCGACGGCGGTCTCGCTGAGCAGGGATCCGAAGATCGAGCCCCAGTCCACCCCCATCCGCCGCGGGGCCATCCCGCGGGAGGTCAGCCGGGTGAGGGGGTCGAGCGTGTCGATGACCCGGCGTGCCATCTCCGCGCGCGCCGCGTTCGCGGCCTCCAGCACTGCCGCGGAGAGCTGGGAGGCCGCCATCGAGCGGTACTTGCCGTCGAGGAACTCCACGCTCGTCAGCTCGCCCTTGGCTCCGACGGCGACCCGGACCGACCGGTCCGCCGAACGTGCCGACACCGACGCCGCGTTCAGCTCGACCTGCGCCTTGGCCACGGCTTCTTCCGTCGCCTTGAGGTGAGCCATCGCCTCGGCCACCCGGTTGTCGATCGACTCACTCATCCTGGTCTCCTGACGGGAACGGCTGCTGGTCCGGGCTCTGCGCCTGGCTGCTGCGGTCTTCCGTGTGCGTCCTGCACCGCGTCATCGCCCCAGGGCCTGGGGCGTGCCGCCCTCTTCGGTGCCCCAGACGTCCTCGTCCTCCGCCAGCCAGGTGGTCCGTTCCCGGTCGCTGCTCTCCGTCTGCCGGCCGGGGCCGCCCGCTCCGGGCATGCCGCCCATGGGCGGCATGAAGGGCGTACTGCTACTGGTCTGCGTGGAGCGCGGGATGACCTGGTGTTCCTCTGCGTCGATGGTCCGTACGGGGCCGCCGGCCCGGCCGGTGCGGCCGGTCCCGGGCTCGATGACGTTGCGGACCCGTTCGCCGGAGGATCCCGAGTCGCCGCCGGCCCCCCGCATCATCTGCGGCATCATCGGCGCTCCCGGTCCGCCGGCCGAACCGGCCGACGAGGTCGCCGATGCGTCGCTGCTCTGGGGGCGGCCCAGCGCGGACGCCAGGTCGTCCTGGTTGTACAGGTTGTCGCTGAAGGCGGAGGAGTACTCCGGCACGCCGGTCGAACCGGGGCCGGAGGGAAGGTACGAGGACAGGTCGGGCGGCTGCGGGAGGTCCGCGATGCGCTGGCGGATCAGCTCGTCGATGTCCTTGTCGCCCGCCCCGATCCGGTCGTACTCCGCCTGGATGTCACCCATGCGCCGGTCGTACGTGGACTTGGCGTCCCGCCGCGCCTGCTCCGCGTCCGCGCGAGCCTGCTGACGCTCCTCCTGGGCGGCTGCCTTCTGCTCCTCGTAGTCATGCCTGGCCTGCGACGCGTCGTGGTCGGCCTGCTGCACGGCTTGGTGTTCGGTCGCGTTGATGTCGGCGATCCGCCGGTCGTACGCGTCGCGCGCGGTCTGCTCGTCGGTGCCGCCGGCGATCTCGCGGTCGTACTCCCGCCGTGCTTCCGTCCGGTCCTGCTCCGCCTGCTGTCGCGCGTGGTCCCGCTCCGCCTGGGCGTCGGACTTGTGCTGCTCGAACTCCTGCTTCGCCGCTGTCTCCCGGCGATCGGCGTCCTGCTCACCGGCGGCGCGCTCCTCGCGGGCGTCGGCCTTCTGCTGTTCGTACTCCGCCTGCGCGTCGGATTTGGCCTGTTCGGCGTCGAGCCGTGCCTGCTGCTTCTCCTGCACCGCCTCTTGCCGGGCCTGCTCCTGCTGGTGTCGCGCCTCGGCCTTGGCGTCCGTCTGTTCCTGCTTGGCCGCGGCCTTCTCCCCTTCGGCCTGCGCCTTGGCCGCGTCCTGCTCCTGCTTGGCCGTCGCCTTCTCCGCGACCGCGTGGGCCTTGGCCTCCTCCTGGGCCTGTTCGGCCTCGGCCCGTTGCTGCGCGTTCTCTGCCTTGGCTTCCTCCTTCTCCTTGCGCGCTTCCTCCTTCGCCGCCTCCTGCTCTTCCTTGGCCGCCGCCTTCTCCGCGACCGCCTCGGTCTTCGCTTCCTCCTTCTCCTTTTCCGCGGCCGTCTTCTCGGCGGCGTGCTCCTCCTTCGCCGCGGCCTTCTCCGCGTCCGCCTCGGCCTTCGCCTCGTCCTTCTCCTTCTTGGCGTCGGCTCGCTGCCGTTCGGCCTGGGCGACGGCGAACGCCCGCTGCTGCTCGGCCTGCTGTTCGGCCTCTTCCTTCTCCTTGGCCGCCTCCGCCTTGGCTTCGTCCTTCTCCTTCGTCGCCTCCGACGTGGCCTCGGCCTTCTCCTTCTGCGCCTCCTTCTTCTCGGCGGCCTGCTCCTCCTTCGCCTGAGCCTTCTCCTGCTCGGCCTTCGCCTTGGCCTGCTCCCTCTCCTTGTCCGCCTCCTCCTTGGCCGTCCGCTGCTCCGCCTTGGCTTCGGCCTTCTCCTTCGCCGCCTCGGCCTTCGCTTCCTCCTTCTCTTTCTGCGCCTCCTCCTTCTCCTTCTCGTGCTCCGCCTTCGCCTCGGCCTTCTCCTTCTCGGCCTCCGCCTTGGCCTCGGCCCTCTCCTTCGCCGCTTCCGCCTTCTCCTTCTCGTGCTCGGCCTTCGCCTCGGCCTTCTCCTTGTCGGCCTCCTCCTTGGCCTTCCGCCTCTCCTCGTCGGCCTCCTTCTTCGCCTTGTCGGCCTCTTCCTTGGCCTTCCGCTTCTCCTCCGCGGCTTCCTTCTTCTCCTTGTCGGTCTGCTCCTTCGCGGCGATTTCCGAGAGCGCCCGCTTGTCCTTGTCCGTTATGTCGGTGTCAAAGGCGTCCTGCGCCGTGGCGAACGCCTCGGCAATGGCCACGATGGCGTCGGCGCCCGCCACGCTGAGCCACTCCTGAACGGAGTTCTCCCACCGGCGGACGGCCTCGTCGCCGATCTTCTTCCACGTCTCCATCTCGCTGGGCGACCCGTAGGACGTGTCGCCGATATACAGGTTCTTGTCGAATCCGGGCTTCGCCACGATGACCAGGTCGTAGGCCTCGCCGCCCGCCATCTCGAAGTCCGACTTGTCGAACTGCGTGTCGATGACGTTGAGCCGGGCGTCCTGCAGCATGTCGTACAGCCACCGCTGCGGGTTGCTCTCGGGCCTCCACGCGTTGTACGCCAACGCGAGGTTGTTCGCCTGGGTGAGCAGACTCTGCTGGGCGTCGGCGAGGGCGCGGGCGGGCTGCGATCGCACCACCGTCCCGTCGATGGTCATGCTCGTTCCCTCGGCGCCCTCGCCCTTGAGCTGGTCCGCGTACCCTTCGTAGTTCCTCGCCAGCTTGTGGATGAGTTCCTTGAAGATGGCCGCCGAGGTCCCGTCCCAGGCATCACTGCCCTCGCCGATGTCCTCGGTGTCCCACTTGCCTACGGTGAGGGCGCTGTCCTCGAAGAACTTCACCGCCCGGTCGAACGCCTTGGCCACTTCCGTGAAGGACCCGAGGTCGACGTAGGCCTCGTCGTTGACGCTGATGCCGCGGTTCTCGAACCCATGGGTGGAGTGGGGCCACAGGAGCAGCTGATCGAGGGCTGCCTTGGCGCCGTACAGGTACCGGACCAGGTCGTTGGTGTCCCAGTCGAGCTTCTCCCCCTCCTTGTTCCAGCCGCCCTTGTCCTTCAGCTTGTCGCTGGTCTTGGTGTAGCCCGGGATGATGTCGTACCCGCCGGGCGGTGCGGCCTGGGACGAGGCCAGGAACGTGATGTGGGCCCGGTACTGGGAGAGCTGCGTTCCGTCGGAGACGTCACCCGAGGTGTAGAGGTACGGGATGGTGTAGTCGGTGTTCTTCGTGTGCCAGCCGCCCGAGGAGACGAAGCCGGAGGTGTAGCTGTCGCTGACGTGGTCCAGCCGGACGTGCATCATCGGGATGCCGTCGTTGCCCTTCAGCTTCTCGAACAGCTTGTCCCGCGGCGGCAGGATGTAGCCGGTGAGCATGTCAACTGCGGCTTTCCAGTTGTCATTGTTGTTGTCTTTCGGGTCGGCCATCACCGTGCTCCGCGACGTCGTGGGGAGAGAGGGGGCTGCTGGTCCTGCGCCAGGTCCGGCTAGTCCGACTCGTCGCCGCCGCCGTGACTGCCGAAGTCGGAGTCGACGTCCTCGAAGATGTCGATGAAGTCGTCGGCGGTGATGTCCTGCAGGTTCTTGCCCTGGCTCTTGTTCAGCTGCTCGATGGTCTCGCGGAGCGCGGACTCGAGGTCCTCGAAGAGGGTGGTCTGGTCCGTGAGGATGCGGTGGATCTCCGCGGCGGCGCTCTGGATGACCTTGTTCAGCTCGCCGCCGCCCGCCGGCCCGTTCTCCCCGGCCAGGCCGCCGATCACGAGCGGCTTCTTGCTGGCGAGTGTGGTGTTCGTGGGCTTCGACTTGGCGATGGACGAGATGGCCGGGCCGACGGTCGGGTCGTCCTTGACGATCTTCTCGAGGGTGTCCACGAACCCGTCGATGTGGTCGTTGATGAACTGCTTCAAGAACGTGCTGTCGAGAACCGTGACGCCTGCCATGTCATCTCCTTGCGTGCGGCGCCGGGGACCACGGGGTCCAGGACGGGGGACGACCGGCTCACACGGTCAGCGGCTGCCGATCCTGATGTCTCCCCACTTCTGCGACAGGTTCTGCTCGGTGTAGCGGTAGTTGGAGGAGATGTCGGTCAGCAGGCTGGAGTGGTTGGCGAGCAGGTCCTTGATGTTCTGGACGGCCTGGTCCCACTTCGCCTGCACGTCGCTGTAGACGTCCCGGTCGTCACCGATCCAGCTGTTCCTGAGCTCGGCCAGCTCCATCTCCAGGTTCGCGATGATGCTCATAATGGCCTGCGACTGGTTGATCATGTCGTCGGCCGCGCCCTCGGCGTGGTTGTAGTCGACGTAGATGTAGCCGTCTGTGAAGTCCATCGGAATCTCGATTCGCCGCGTCCGGGGTCAGGAAGAGGTGTGGGTGCCGTTGAGCTCGTCGAACACGGCCGTGGAGCGCGAGTACTCCGAGTCGATCGAGTCACTCGAGGAGCCCTGTACCAGGCCGTGTTCCGACAGGGTGCTGTTGAGCTCGTCGACCATCCGGTCCAGGTTGATCAGGATGGTGTCGACATGCCCGTCCCACTGCTCCAGCAGGTTCTTGAACTTCCCGCCGTCCGAGCCCCCGTAGTTCGAGGCGAGGTTCTGCGAGGTGGTCTGGACGTCCTGCTGGCACCGCTGGACACCCGTGAACGCCGATTCCAGCGCCATGATCCCGTTGCGGGTCGCCTGCTCTTCGGACTGCTGCATGGCCATACGAGAACTCCCTTTCGGCGAAATTCACCGACCTGTGGACCCCATTGCATTCCACGGGCAGGCAGAGCGGACCGGCGTTCACGCGCCGGCTCTCCGGTACATGGGGTGGTCCGATGCTATGCAGCCCTCAACTTGTTTGGCAATTACCGCCCGGGAGCGCGAACAACCGAACTGCCCTTTCCGGATGCTCCCTTGAGCGGCTGCCCAGAATTGTCGCCGCTCAAGTGAGCAACGCGGTGATCGCAGGCGGACAGATCGGGCATCGGCCCCCTTGGGGGCTCCGCCCGGACACCGGGAATTCACACCGCGCTCCCCGGGTCGAACCAAATGTTTCCCTGCCCGAAGGACCGCATCACGACAGCGCGCCCTTCCCCCCGGGCTATTGCTCCGCACACCGCAGGGTCACCCGCGCCTCGCCGGAGGAGGCCGCCTCGGGGGTGAGGTCGGGACCGCTGGGCAGCATGGACAGCATCGGGGAGGGCATCGTCCGCGCCTCCACCCCGCCGTAGCCCAGCGCCTTCACGCCCTCCTGGGACAGCAGCCGGTACTTCACGCCGTCCTCGGTCACCAGGTAGGTGGTGTCGCCCAGCGCGCTGCCGCCGGCGCTCAGCACCCGCACCAGCGCTCCCCGTCCGGCCCGGACCGCGATGGTGTCCACCCGCAGGCAGCCCGGCACGACGTCAGGAGCCGGCGGCTGCACGGCCTGCGGCAGCGTGCCCTCGGGCCGGACGGACAGGCCCACCCGTACACCACCGCGCGCGGACTCCACGTCCGCGCACGCGAGGGCGCCGGCGGCGACCTCGACCGCCTGCGGCGGCGCCTCGGGCAGCTTCGCCGGGTTCGCCGCCAGGGCCGCGGAGGGCAGGGCGCGATGCTCGGTGAGCACGTCGGCCCGGAGCGTGGCCACCGTCGCGGGGGCTCCTCCGTAGGCCTTCTCGCGGGTCTGCGGGTCGCCCAGCAGAAGGGCCGCCCCGGTGGCGGTGAGCGGGACCAGGCCTTCGTTCGTCAGCAGGTGGTACCGGGGAGCGGAGCCGGGTACGTCGACGCGGAAGAGCTGGCCGATCCGCGTGCTCGAGCCCGCCAGCGACGGTCCGGCGCCGCCCCGGCCGGGCACCTCGGCGGGCGACAGGTCCGGGCCCAGGGGGAAGGCGTCGAGGAACGCCGCCGACGCGGGGCGGGGGGTGACGCTCCCGTACCCCAGGGCGCCGGCGGCGTTCGCCCGCTCGTCCAGGCGCAGCCGGCTGCCCTGCCACAGCAGATACGCGGTGCCGTCCGGCCCGGCGACCACCAGGCCCTCGGTGCCGCGCAGTTGCCGCCCGCCCGGTGTGTTGCGGGGTTCGTCGGCGCCGAGGGCGAGCGTCGTGGTCGCCGTGACGACGCCCGTGGTCCGGGGCCGGATGCCGGAGCACACCAGCCACGGCTTGCTGTCCAGGTCGCTCGCGGCCGGTAGCGTCTCCGGGCCGTCCGGGATGCCGATGGGGGTGCCGTGCGGGGTGTCGGCGAGCGAGGAGGTGCCCACCGTGGTGACCCCCAGGCCGCCGCCGGCGATCAGCTGGGCGGAGGCGTAGTTGCGCACCGGGCGCAGCCGCCCGTCGAGGTAGAGGTAGCGCGCACCCGTCTGCTTGTCGACGATCAGGTTCTTCCCGGAGCGCCAGGAGTCGTTGCCGCCGGGCTTGATGAGCCCGAAGACGAAGGCTCCGGCGCACACCAGCACGGCGAGGATCACCCCGGTCGCAGCGCCGCGGTTGGTCCTGCCCAGGGGGCTTTCCGGATCGTCCGGTTCGGCACGCAGCATGGCCGAGGCGAGCCGGCCCATGACGAAGAGATGCGCTTGGACCTGGTCCCGTTTGCTGTGCATGGTTCGCCGTTCTTCCGGATCAGCCGTTGATGCCGCGCAGCGTGCCGTAGACGCCCATCGACCAGAGCATCAGCGGCACCAGGGCGACGGCGGCGAGCGAGTGCAGCAGTTCGGCGGCCCGTCCCCAGTAGGGCAGCAGCCGCCGCCCGGGCACGGTCCAGGACGCGATGGTGAGCGCGGCCGTCAGGCCCAGCAGCCCGGCCGTCAGGGTCAGCCGGTCCGCCGGGCCGAGGGCGCGCGCGGCCACGGCCAGCAGCAGGACCGCCCCCCAGGCGCCGGCGCAGGTCAGCGCCAGGCGCTGCCAGACGTTGCCCAGCCCCCTGCTGTGGAGCAGCAGCAGGAGCGACAGGGCGACGACGGTGAGCATCCCGGCGAGGTCCGGGGCGGCCACGAGCGCGGCGAGGCACGGCAGGCAGATCAGGCCGATGGACCCGTAGAAGGCGGTCATCCAGCCGTCCGCCTGCGTGGCCCGCAGTTCGACGTCCGAGGGGCGGTAGGGGTCGATGCCCTGCTGCAGCTGCTGGACGTTGGTGGGCAGCGGCGGCATCCGCATCCCCGCGAGCCGGAACGACAGGGAGGGCACGAGCCCGCCGAACAGCACGATCACGACCACAACGGCACTCGCCGCGTGTTCCGGCGTCAGCCCCAGGGTGATCAGCGTGGCCCCGAGCGCCCCCACCGCGGCGACGAAGCCCATGCCGATGAAGAGCGCCGGGTACACGCCGACCGCTGCCAGGGCGAGTACCGCACCGCCGCCCCCGGCGGCGGAGGCCGCCAGCAGCCGGGCGCCCAGCACCGCGTCGCCCCCGGCGCCGCCGAGCCGGCCGCCGGGCAGCAGCCAGCCCGCCAGCGCGAGGTAGGGGCCCACCATGAGGCCGAGCACGGTGCCCGCCCCCGAGTCGCCGACGGCACGGGTCGCCGAGCCCGCCCCGGCCAGAAGCAGCAGTCCGGCCGCCGCGGCCGCCAGCGCCCGCAGCCAGCCCGGCGCTCCGGGTACGGCCAGCAGCACCATGCCCAGCAGCAGCGCGACCGCGGCCAGACCGCGCAGCAGGCGCTGGGAGGACGCCGCGCTCCAGCCGTGCCGCCGCTGCTGCATGGTGGTGGAGATGCCGTCGACCAGGTCGTCGAGGTGCACCTCGGGCAACGCCTCGGCGCGGGGCCGCAGATAGAGAATCTCGCCGTCCCGCAGCGCGAGGGCCTCCAAGGTGCTCTCCGGGTCGAGCAGCGGGCCGCCGAGGCGCTGCAGGACCCACCCGCCGTGCTCCAGGCCGGATTCCTCCAGGTCGTCCCCTCCGTAGCTGATCACCGCGGGCAGCAGATCGGCGACGGGCACATCGGAGGGCACGGCCAGGTCGACGGTCCTGGCCGGAGCACGCACGGTGACGCGGCACAGGTTTGCCGTCTGCGGTGCAGTCATGGGGTTCGGGTTCACGCTTTCTGGCGGACCACGGGACGCGCGGTGGCTGGAAGGTGGAAGCGGTACGCCGGACGGTCGCTGAATGCGACAAGAAGTCGGGCACGGCACGCGCCGACGAGTTTGGCCGCAGGCCGGTCCTTTTGCAACAGCGCTGGGGGATCAGGCGTTCCACGGACCCCTGCGGAAAAGGGCGGCGGACCCCGTGAGACGGTGTCTCATTCGCCGCGAGAATCCGCCCGCCTTCCCTTCGGTTAATTCCAGATGAACAACTGCGGGCCGGTGCCCGACAATCCCGGACGCCATGGCCGCGGACGTGTTTCGATATCGTTGAGGAGGCCATTCGTTGAGCGTGACCCTGTTCCGCAGGCCGGCCCGTCGCCGCGGCCCGGAATTGCCGTCGGGTGAACTGAGCCTGCAGGAGCCGCCGACCCTTCCCGAGGTGGTGCCGGACAGTTCCGCGGTCTGGACGTACCTGCCGATGGCGCTGATGTCCGTCTCCATGATGCTGATGTTCATGCGGCCGGGCATGAGCCGCTCCAGCGGCGGCTTCATGTACATCGCGCTGGGGGTGATGGTGGTCGCCTCCGCGGGGATGATGCTCGGTCAGGTCATGCGCCGCAACGGCGAGCGCAAGCAGCGGATGAAGGGGGAGCGCCGCGACTACCTGCGCTACCTGCGGCAGACGCGGCGCAAGGTGCGGGCCTCCATCGTCGAGCAGCAACGCGCGCTCGCCTGGCGGCATCCCGAACCCGCGGCGCTGTCGTCCCTCGTGCGCACGACGCGGCTGTGGGAGCGCCGGGTGTCGGACGAGGACTTCGGGGAGGTGCGGATGGGCGTCGGGGACCAGCGCCTCGCGATGAAGCTGACGCCGCTGTCGACCAAGCCCGTCGAGGACCTGGAACCGCTGTCCGCGCACGCGCTGCGCAGTTTCACCAAGGCCTATTCGACCGTGCGCGACCAGCCCATCGCGATCTACCTCCGCGCCTGGTCGAAGGTGCTCCTGCGCGGGGACGAGGAGCTCGTGCGGGACCTGGTGCGCGGCCTGCTGGGCCAGTTGGCAGTCTTCCACTCCCCCGACGACCTGTGGATCGCGCTGTGCGTGTCGGACGAGCGGCGGGCCGCGTGGGAGTGGGCGAAGTGGCTGCCGCACGGGCTGCACCGCCACGACGAGGACGGTGCCGGACCGGTCCGTATGATCACCTCGGCCTTCAACGAGCTGGAGAGCCTGCTCGGCGCCGAGTTCCTGGAACGCCCGGGGGCCGACCCCGACGCGGTCCCGGGGCGGGAGGAGCCCTACACGGTCATCGTGATCGACGGCTGCGCCGCGCCGGCGGGCCACCGCTTCGACGGCCCCGGGTTCCGCAACGCGGTGGTGCTCGACCTGGCGGGGGCTCTAACGTGGAAGCCCGGGCGCACCACCCTGCGGCTGGAGGTGGACCAGGACAGCGTCGCGCTCGTGCGCACCGACCGCGACCGCAAGGAGCAGGCGACGGCGCTCGGCCGGCCCGACCGGTTCGGTCCGGTGGAGGCGCTGGCGCTGGCCCGGCTGCTCGCGCCCTACCGCACGAGCGTGGGCGGCGACGACTCCCAGCCGTTCTCCGACGACGTCAAGCTGACCGCGCTGCTGCACATCCCCGATCTGCACCGGCACGAGCCGGCCGCGCTCTGGCAGCGGTACACCGGCAGCGCGCGGCTGCGCGTCCCCATCGCCGTCGGCGGCGACGGCCGGCCCGTGGAGCTGGACATCAAGGAGTCCGCGCAGGGGGGCACGGGACCGCACGGCATGCTCATCGGTGCCACCGGATCCGGCAAGAGCGAACTGCTGCGCACCCTGGTGCTGGCCCTCGCCCTGACCAACTCCTCCGAGACGCTCAACTTCGTGCTCGTCGACTTCAAGGGCGGCGCGACCTTCCTCGGCCTCGACGAGCTGCCGCACACCTCCGCCGTCATCACCAACCTCGCCGACGAGGTGGCGCTGGTCTCGCGGATGCAGGATGCCCTGCACGGGGAGCTGATCCGCCGGCAGGAACTCCTGCGGGCCGCCGGGAACTACACCTCCGCCCTGGAGTACGAGAAGGCACGGCAGTCCGGCCTGCCGCTGCAGCCGCTGCCCAGCCTGTTCGTGGTGGTCGACGAGTTCAGCGAACTGCTCTCCGCGCACCGCGACTTCATGGAGCTGTTCGTCATGATCGGCCGGCTCGGGCGCTCGCTGGGGGTGCACCTGCTGCTGGCGTCGCAGCGGCTGGACGAGAGCCGTATGCACCAACTGGAGAGCCATCTGTCCTACCGGATCGGCCTGCGCACCTTCTCCGCGATGGAGAGCCGCGGGGTGCTGGGGGTGCCGGACGCCTACGAGCTGCCCGCGCAGCCGGGTGCGGGCTTCCTCAAGAGCGGCGTCGACGCACTGACGCGGTTCCGCGCCGCCTACGTGTCCGGGCCGTACGAACGGCGGCGCGCCGTCGTCCAGGCGCAGGTCGCCCGCCAGGTGGTGCCGTGGACCGCGCAGTGGGTGGTGCCGCGCGCGCCCGCGGACCCGGACGCCGGCGGCGGGCCGGGGGCGGCGGAGCCGGAGGCGCAGGGGGCCGACGAGGAGAGCGGTGAGACGCTGCTGTCGGTGGCCCTGGACCGGCTGCGCGACGCGGGGCCGCCCGCGCACCAGGTCTGGTTGCCGCCGCTGGGCACCCCGGCCACGCTGGACCAGGTCCTGCCCCCGCTGGCACCCGATCCGCAGTACGGACTCACCACCGCGGACTGGCCGCTGCGCGGCACGCTCACCGTCCCGGTGGGCATCGTGGACCGGCCCTTCGACCAGCTGCGCGACCTGCTGACCGTGGACCTGTCGGGGGCCGGCGGCCACGTGGGCATCGCGGGCGGTCCGCAGAGCGGCAAGAGCACCTTGCTGCGCACCCTCATCACCGCGCTCGCCCTGACCCACACCCCGCGCGAAGTGCAGTTCTACTGCCTGGACTTCGGGGGCGGCACCCTCGCCGCACTCGACGGGCTGCCCCATGTGAGCGGGGTAGCGGCCCGTGTGGACACCGAACGGGTCGGCCGGGTGATCGCCGAGGTGAACGCCCTGCTCAGCCGGCGCGAGCGGTTCTTCCTCGAGCACGGCATCGACTCGATGCCCACGTACCGCAAGCGGCGCGCGGCGGGCGAGTTCCCGGACGAGCCGCACGGCGACGTCTTCCTGGTCATCGACGGCTGGTCCACCGTGCGGCAGGACTTCGACCGGCACATCCCCACCTTCAACGCGCTGGCCGCCCGCGGGCTCAACTACGGCGTCCACCTGCTGATCACCACCGCGCGGTGGGTGGAGCTGTCGTCGTCCGTCCGCGACCAGACCGGAACCCGCCTGGAGTTGCGGATGGGCGACCCGATGGACTCGCAGATCGACTCCCGCAAGGCGGCGGCGATCCCGCGCAGCCCAGGGCGGGGTCTGACCTCCGAGAAGCTGCACTACCTGTCGGCGCTGCCGCGCGTCGACGGGGTCGAGGACGCCGACGACCTCGCCGACGGTATTGCCGGGCTCGTCGCCGCGGTCAGCGAGAACTGGACGGGCCAGGCCGCACCCCGGGTGCGGATGCTGCCCAGCAGCCTGCCCGTCGGCGACCTGCCCGAGCCGGAGGGCGAGAACGGCCTGCGGATCGCGATCGGCCTGGACGAGAACGACCTCGCCCCGGTGTGGCACGACTTCTCCGAGAACCCCCACATGATCGTCGTGGGCGACAGCGAGTGCGGCAAGACCAATCTGCTGAAGCTGATCGCCCGGGGCATCACCGAGCGCTACACGCCCGCCGAGGCGCGCATCATGGTCGTGGACTACCGGCGGGAACTGGTGGAGAGCGTCCCCGAGCCGTACCGGCTCGGCCACGCGGTCTCCCTCGACATGCTGAAGGACCTCGTGGACGGCGCGGCCCGGGCGGTCCGGCAGCGGGTTCCCGGCGAGGACATCGCCCCGTCGCGGATGCGGCTGTGCGACTGGTGGCAGGGGCCGCGGCTGTTCGTCCTGGTCGACGACTACGACATGGTCGCCGGCGGCCCCATGGCGCAGCCCTTCGCCCCGCTGCTGGAGCATCTCGCGCTCGGCCACGAGGTCGGCCTGCACCTGGTCGTGGCCCGCTCCTCCGCCGGGGCCGGGCGCGGCCTCAACGAGGCGCTGCTGCGCCGGCTTCAGGAGGTCAACACCCCCGGGCTGCTGATGTCCTGCCCGCCCAGCGAGGGGTATCTGTTCGGCAGCGTCAAGGGGCGCGAGCTGATTCCCGGCCGCGCGGTGCGCATCGCCCGCCGCAAGACCCTCCAGGTGCAGACCGCACGGGTGGAGGATCCGCGGTGATGTCCGGCGCGCACCGTGCGGCGGCCGGGTGCCGGCCGGCCCCGGCAGGCATCCGGCCTGCGGACGCTCGTGCGGGCGGAGTCGTGGGCCGCAGGGGTCGGCGCGGACCCCGCCTACCGCTCCGCGGCTGCGTCGTCCGCCGCACGCCCCTGCGGCAGCCAGTTCCTGGCGCGGCCGCGGGGGATCACCGCGGCGGCGCCGGCCACCAGCAGGACGATCACCAGACCCGCCGCGGCGATCGCCAGCGACCGGGTGCGGGGGCCGGGATCCGCGGGCTGCGGCAGCTGGGCGGGCACGGCCGGCGTGCGGGCCGGCGTGCGGTGGTCCGGGACGACGGACAGCGCGGCGAAGGGATCCAGCCGCGGGGTGTCCGCCGGATAGGCGGACGCGAGCAGTTGCCGGGTGACCTGTGCCGCGGTCGCCTCGGGCCGGTGGGCGCGTACGAGCGCGGCGGCTCCCGCGGCACAGGCCGCGGCCAGCGAGGCGCCGGAGCCGATGTAGTGCCCGGAGCCGCGCGGCCCGACGCTGACCAGGGAACTGCCGGGTGCCGACAGGTCCGGCCGGTAGGCCGGAGGCGCGCTCTTCTGCCGGATGCCGCTGGGGCCGAAGTCCACGACGGACAGGACGCCCGGCGCGGCGGCCGGCCAGTACGGTCCCTGGGGCATCGTGCCGTCGGGTGCCAGTTCCTCCTTGGGCACGACGTCCGGAGCGGCGGGTGCGACGACGAGTGCGTCGTGTTCCGCGGCGTAGGCGGCGGCCGCGGTGAGTTCCGCCGTGCCCGTGCGCAGGGCGTGGCCGACGTAGATGACCCGTGCTCCCCGGTCCACCGCCGTGCGGATGGCGAGGGCGATGCGCGGTGCGGAGGGCACCCCGCGGTCGTCGGTCCCCGGCAGGGCGAGGATCGCGGCGCCGGGGGCGACGCCGGTGATACCGCTGCCCTGCTGCGGGGCGGCGGCGATCAGCCCGGCGGCGAAGGTGCCGTGCCCCACGCAGTCCTGGTCCGCCCCGTCGGCGGCCGTCACCCGCCCGGACAGGCTCGGCACCCCGGCGGCGACGCCGGTGTCGACCACCGCGACCGTCACCCCGCCGCCCCGGGAGATCCGCTGGGCGCGCGCCAGCCCGAGGGCCGTCTGCGACCACGGCACGCCGCCGGCGGTCCGGTCCGACGCCCCGGTGCACGGGGTGTCCGCACCGAGCCGCAGCGGCAGCGGGGGCAGCAGCGTCGTGCCGGGGTCCCCGCTGCCGGGAGCGGCCGACGGGCCGCCCTCCGCGGCGAGGGCGGGCGCGCAGGCGACCGGCAGGGCGACGACGACGGCCAGCGCGAGGCCCGCACACCTGTATTTCATGGCATTCCGCATAAACCGCATGATATGCACATGACACGCTTGTGTGCACGCGCGGACCAGGATCAACGACGCAGCACTACACGGAGGTTCGAGGCGCGTGGCTCGGCAGATACTCACCGTCAGCCCGGAACGCACGGACGGTTTCCCGACGATCGGTGAAGCGCTCGCCCAGGCCCGCACCGGGGCGGTGATCCGGGTGCACCCCGGCCGCTACGCCGAGAACCTCGTCATCAGGAACCGGGTCACGATCGTCGCCGAGGAGGACCCGGGGGCCGTCGAGATCTGCCCGCGCAACGGCACCGCCGTCAGCCTCCTGGCCGACGCCGTCATGCTCAGCGGGCTCGTCCTGCGCGGCCGCGACAAGGAAGCGGCGGTCGTGGACGTACCGGCCGGCCAGGCCGCCCTCGACGGGTGCTCGGTGACCGGCGCCGGATGGACGGCGCTCCTGGTCCGCGGCAAGGGCTCGCTGGCCGCCCGGAACTGCCGCGTCAGCAACCCCGGCGGCGCCGGCGTCGTCGACTCCGCGGAGAGCGACAGCGTCATCGAGGAGTGCGTGTTCGAGAACTTCGGCACCTCCGCGGTGGTCATCGGCGAGACGGCCCGCACGCTCGTCCGCAACTGCCGCATCCGGGGCGCGCGGGCCAACGGCATCCTCGCCAGCGGCGAAGCGGGGGGCACGGTGGACGGCTGCGACATCTCCGGCACCGACAAGCCCGCCATCGCCCTGGAAGGCCACAGCTCGACGCGGGTGCTGCGCTGCACCGTCCACCACACCTCGGTGGGACTGCTCGTGACCAGCGTCGCCCGCCCCGAGATCGAGGAGACCTCGTTCGAGACCATCGCCCAGAGCGCCGTCGTCATCTCCGGGGGCGCCGACCCCCTGCTGCGGCACTGCGTGACCCGGCGCACCAAGAACAGCGGGCTGCTCGTCCTCGACCGCTCGCGCGGCATCCTGGAGGGGTGCGCGTTCCACACCTCGACGCAGTCCGCCATCCGGATCGTCGAGGGCAGCTCCCCGATGCTCCGCGACACGATGGTGAGCGAGTGCGCCGACCCCTCCGGGGCGGTACTGCTGGCGAACGACTCCACCGCCGAGTTCGACCGCCTGGACGTACTGGACGCGGCAGGCGTCGGCATTTCCGTACGCTCCGCCGCCAACCCGCTGCTGCGCCGGGTCACGGTCACCGCGGCCGGCGGCCACGGCATCGAGGTCACCGACGACGGCCGCGGCCGCCTGGAGCACTGCGCGATCGAGTCCGCGGGCGGCAGCGCGCTGAGCATCGACGACGACGCCGACCCCGAGGTCAGCGACAGTGTCCTGCGCTCCTCCGCCCGCGCGGGCGTCGTCATCGGCGAGCGCGGGCGCGGCACCCTGCGGGACTGCGAGGTCAGCGACAGCGCCGACGCCGGTGTCCATGTGCGGGACGGCGGCGAGGTCACGCTGGACCGGGTGCGGGTCAACGACTCGAAGGCCCACGGGATCCTGATGTCGCGCGGCGGCCGGGCCTCGCTCACCGCCTGCGAGGTCACCGGCAGCACCGGCGACGGCATCCGGGTCGACAGCGCCGAACCGGTCACCGTCACCCGGTGCGTGGTGCGCGACAACCAGGGCGCGGGGCTGCGGCACAGCCGCGCCGGCGACCGGCTCGCGGTCGACCTGCTGACCAGCGCGGACAACGGCGCCGCCGACTCCTGGGGGGAGAACGCCGAGGCGTCGGACGAGAACGGGGCCCCCGGCCGGCCGGTGCGCGACACCGAACCCGTCAGCCCGCTGGCCCAGTTGCAGGCACTCATCGGCCTGGACAACGTCAAGCACCAGGTGAGCACCCTGGTCAACCTCAACCAGCTCGCGGAACGCCGCCGCCGGCTCGGCATGCCGGTGCCCTCGATGAGCCGCCACCTGGTCTTCGCCGGGCCGCCCGGCACCGGCAAGACCACCGTCGCCCGGTTGTACGGCAGCATCCTGGCCGACCTCGGCATCCTGCGCACCGGGCACCTGGTCGAGGTCGCCCGCGCCGATCTGGTGGCCCAGATCATCGGCGGCACGGCCATCAAGACCACCGAGGCCTTCACCAGCGCCCTGGGCGGCGTGCTGTTCATCGACGAGGCCTACACCCTCACCCCGCAAGGCTCCTCCAACGACTTCGGCCGCGAAGCCGTCGACACCCTGCTGAAGCTGATGGAGGACCACCGCGACGAAGTCGTGGTCATCGTCGCCGGCTACACCGGCGAGATGGAGTCGTTCCTGTCCGCCAACCCGGGCCTGTCCTCCCGCTTCACCCGCACCATCGAGTTCGGCAACTACGCCGTGGACGAGCTGGTGACCATCACCGAGAGCATGTGCCATCAGCACCGGTTCGAGCTCGGTCCGCTGACCCGCGAGGCGCTGGCGATCCGCTTCGAGCAGATGACGCGCGACGCGTCCTTCGGCAACGGCCGAGCGGCCCGCGCGGTCTTCGAGGAGATGGTCGACCGCCAGGCGTTCCGCCTCGCGTCCCTGCCCAACCCCGGGGAGAGTGACCTGACGCTGCTGCTCCCGCTGGACGTCGGGGACGCGGAGGCGGCGGCCGTCGGCGGAACCCCGCACACCGCGGACGGCACGGACGACACGGTCGATCCGATGGCCGAGCTCGAGGCCATGGTCGGGCTCGGGGCCGTGAAACGGGAAGTCACCGATCTGGTCAGCCTGCTGTCCAACGCCCGGCAGCGGGTCGCGGCCGGCCTGCCGTCGCCCACGATCAGCAACCATCTGGTCTTCACCGGGCCGCCCGGCACCGGCAAGACCACGGTGGCCCGGCTCTACGCCAAGCTCCTGCACTCGCTCGGGGTACTCCCCCGCCCCGCCCTGGTGGAAGTGGCCCGCCCCGACCTGGTGGGCCAGTACGTCGGGCACACGGCCCAGCGCACCAAGGAGGTCTTCACCAGCGCCCTGGGCGGCGTGCTGTTCATCGACGAGGCCTACACCCTCACCCCCCAGGGCTCCTCCAACGACTTCGGCCGCGAAGCCGTCGACACCCTGCTGAAGCTGATGGAGGACCACCGCGACGAAGTCGTGGTCATCGTCGCCGGCTACACGCGGGAGATGGAGCACTTCCTGGCCTCCAACCCCGGGCTGTCCTCGCGGTTCTCCAAGTACGTGCCGTTCGAGGACTACAGCACGGAGGAGCTGGTCACCATCGTGGGCCGCCATGCCGCCGCGGCCGGCTACGAGTGCGGTGCCGACACCCTCGCGGCGCTCCGCGAGCACGTGGACGCCATCCCCCGCGACCGCTCCTTCGGCAACGCCCGGCTCGCCCGCCAGGTGCTGGAGGCCATGATGACGAGCCAGGCCCGGCGGCTGGGCGGGCTGCAGTCCCCGAGCCTGGCCGAGCTCACCGCCCTGCTGCCGCAGGACCTGCCGTCCGGGAACCGGCCGGCGCAGCGGAACCGGGCCGCGCTGTGACGGCGACGCCCGCCGGGAGGACCAACCGGCGGGCGTCTCCTGCGCGGTGCGTCAGACGGTGAACCTGACGGCTTCGAGCCAGCGGTCCTTGTCCAGGCTCCCGCCGAAGATGTAGCCGCCGGGCTTGTCGCACCCCAGGCCCAGCCATCCTCCGTTGCGGACGCTCGCGGTCTGGCAGACGACTCCGTCGCCCACGGCGATGGCGAAGCCGGACAGGTTCGGCGCGTTCTTCGCGGCGCTGCCGATGGAGAGGTCGATGCCGTCGACCACTCCCTCCCACTTGGTCGTCCAGCCGTCCTTCTGGATGAACTCGTTGGCGGACGTGCCCCGGGTGCCGGACACCGCGATGTTGAGGGCCTTGATGGGACGGCTCTGCCCCTCCGTGCCCGCGGTGGCCCCGTCGCACACCGGGGTCTGCCACCCGATGCCCGTCACCAGGGCCCGATAGCAGATGTGCCGGCCCGGGCTCGCCGCGGCCAGCCGCTGCACGGCCAGCGCGGCGGTGTTCGGAGTGGGCTTGGGCGCCTGCTGCCGGACCGGCGCGGACTGGCCGGGCGCTGCCTTGCGCTGCGGGGCCGCCGGCGCCCCCGGCGCCGAACTCGGTGGCGCGGCCACCGGACTCGGCGTGGTGGGCGAGGGCTTCGCCGCGACGGAGGGCTTCGCGCTCGTCGGCGCCGGCAGGGGCTTGGACGGGGCGTACTCGCGCTGCGGCGCCTCCGCGGACTCGTTGTCCAGGAGGGTGTCGGAGTTCGCGGCCACCGACACGGTGTCCTTCTTCTGCTCGGAGTCGTCCGTGGCCCAGATCAGCAACGGCACGGCGAGGAGCACCACGCCCGCGAGGCCGGCGGCGGCGAGCAGCGGCTTCTTCGGGTTCCCGGAGAGCGGTTCGCCGTCCCCGCGCGCGGTACCGCCACCGTGTACCCCAGCGCCCACCGCCGCGCCCTCGGCGTCCGGGTCGGCCGCGGCAGCAGCCGACGCCGTCCGGGCGCGGCCGCTCGCCGGGGCACTCGCCGGCGCGGCCTCCGGTTCCGGCGCCTGCCGGGGCGAGGTGACCGCGCCCGCTCCCGACGCCTCGGGCCGCGCCGCGGGAGCGGCCGCACCCGATGACGCCTCGGGGCGGGGTGGTGGCGTTGCTCCGCCCTCAGCGCGCGCCGCGGGGGCGGGCCGGGGCGCGGCGGGGGCGAGCATGGCACCCGGGTCCGTTCCACCGGACCCCAGCGCGACCGCCCTGCGGACGGACGGCCCGCCGGTCCCGGCGGCGGAGCCTTGCGTCGATCCCCCGGGTGAGGGCCGATTCTGTCGACTGGTCATAGGTGTTCCCCTGTCTCCTCACGAGGTGGTGCGTCATCGGGCCGGGATCGTGATCGGTGATGTGACGTGGACGCTCGCTACGCGTCCTGGCCCACGGGCCCGGTGCACCGCTCGGGCCAGCCCGGGCTGTCGCCGACCGGGAAGCCCTGGGCGAGCGCTGCTTCGAGGTGCGCCAGGGCCTTGAGGTCCAGTGCGCTCAGTTCCTCCGCGCCGTCCATGTAGACGCTCGCCAGTCCGGGGAGCTCGCGCAGCAGCACCACGGAGCAGTCGCCGGGCCCGGTCCGTACCCCCAGCACGCGAAAGCCGGTCCCCGGCACGAAGACGATCTCTTCGCCCGCCTCGGCCGATCCGGTCGGCCGGTCGAGCAGGGACCGCACCTTGCGCCCGGTGACGGACCAGATCGCGTAGCGCACGGGGGCTCCGGAGGGCAGCGCCGAAGCCCCCGTCAGGGCACTGACCGGCGCCGGATCCCGCAGTTGCGTCCCGGTGCCGGGCTCGGACCCGGCCGCGTCGCCGCCGCGCAGCGCCACACCGCGGTAGGAGGGCAGCCGGCGCAGCGCGGACGCCAGGCAGCCGGCGTAGGGCAGCAGGCGGCCCTCGCCGGCGCGCAGGTCCCGGACGACCTCGCGTTGGTGCAGCGGTCCCTCCTCGGTGGTGAGGTAGGCGCGCGCGGCGATGAGATCGGTCCTCGCCGCGTCGAGTTCCCGGCCCCGCAGCGCGGGCATCCGCGTGAGCACCCGGGAGACGGCGGCGGCGTGCCCCTCCCAGGAGGCCGCGGCGAAGTCCCGGAACGCCGCCCGCTCGGCGGCACCGCTGACATGACCCGGGACGACCGGAAGGGGCAGGGCCCGCCCCCCGGAGCCCGGCACCGGGACGCGCCCTTCGGCCGCACCACCGTCACCGTGACCGCCCGGCACCGGGGCGGGCTGCCACCCTTCACCGCCGTCACCGCCAGCGGGCTCCTCGCCGGCGGCACCGGCCTCCGGACCCCTGGGGGCGGGGTGCGGCGCGGCGACCGGCGCCGCACCGCGGGGCTCGGTCTGCGGCTGCACGCCCCCGACCGCGGTCGCAGCCGCCGCGGGAGCGGAACCGCTCGGCGCCGTGCTCTCCTCGGAGGTGCTCTCCCCCTCCCGGGGACCACCAGTTGCCACCGGCACCGACGCCGGTACGGGTGCCGTCCCGTCCGGGGTGGAGGTACCGGTCCCGGTCGTCTCCCCCGACGTCACGGCGAGCCGCACAGGAGGCGCCGTCGGTCCCGGAACGGGCCGGCGCGGCCCCGGCGCGGGGACCGCCCCGGGGGGCAGCCGGCGGAGCGTCGCCGCGGAAGGCGGCACCCTGCGCACCAACGGCGCGCCGTGCGCCGCAGCGACACCCGCGGGCGGGACCGGCACCGTACCGGGCCGGCGGGGTGCGGGTCCCGGGCGGGGGGCGGGCCCGGCGGTGACGTAGCGGATGGCCGCCACGCCGCGCTCGGCGGCCAGGCGGCGCAGCTCGCCCTCGCCCCTGGTGAGCCTGCCGCGCACCAGGAGCACGGCCCTGGCCCGCGCATCGGCTCCGAGACCGACCAGCAGCCGCGACAGCGCGGGCAGCACCGATTCGTCCAACGGCACCCCGGGCAGGCCCAGTTCGATGGCGCAGATGTCCGGGTCCACGGCGAGCGCCCACAGCGCCGGTCGCGGCCCGCCCTGCTCCCACAGGGCGAGTCCGGCCCGGGTGACCGTCGCCTGCCAGCGGTCGGTCAACCGCACGGTCCCCGGTTCGGTGCCGTCGGGGATCCAGTCCGGCGGATGGCTGCTCACCAGTCGGGGAGCGGGGGTCCTTCCCTCCCCGTCTGCCGGCCGGCAGGCCACGGAGGACACGAACGGCTGCCAGTTCGGCCTCCCGTCGGCGCCCACCAAGGTCGGCCGGGGGGCGGCGCCGGGCGGCGCGTGGTCGGCGAGCAGCGGCAGACCCGTGAGTACTTCCACCTCGCCGCCCAGCAGGTCCGCGACCGACTGGCCGAGCCGCAGCAGATCACGCCGGCCCCCGGGGGCGAGGCGGACATGGGACCGCTGCGCGGCGGGCAGCGCCGCGAGCACGGCGGCGACCTCGTCGGCCGCCACGTCCTCCGCCCGGGGAGCCCCGACGAGCACGGTGGGGCGCTCGAGGTCGACGGGGACCGCGAAGCACAGGTCCCCGGGACCCGCTTCGGGGGCCTCGGCCGGACGCATCAGCACGCCGGCCGGTATCTGCTCCACGACACAGCCCCCCGCCGTGCGCGCGGGCACTCGGCCCAATGCCTCCTGCCAGACGGGTACGGGAGCGCGCGGGCCCAGGTTGCGGGGTGCCTCCCCGGGCGCGAAGCGCCACCAGCCGCGGCCGGGCCCCGCGTTCCCCTGCACGAAGAGCGCGCCGCCGGGCGCGATCAGCACGGGCCCGTCCGGTGCGGTCACCTCCAGCTCCCAGGCGTCGGCGATCCTGCGGGCCACGCAGGGCCGGTCCGGCCGGTCGTCACCGGCGCCGGACATCACGAGCCGGACCCGGCGGGTGCCCTTCGAGCGGAGGGAGTCCAGGAGCGCGCCCAGCCGGGACCAGTGGTCGGCCGCGGCCGTTCCCTGCGCGTCGGCGGATCCGACCACCACCGTGACGAGGTCCTCGTCCCCGCGCAGAGCGCGGGCGACCTCGGCAAGGGCCCCCAGCGGAAAGGAGTCGTCCTCGACCGCACGCAGCAGCAGGAGGCCGTCGATCTCCTCGACCGGTGGGGCGCCGACGGCTTCCCGACGTTCGGCCTCAACCTGACCGACGGCCGGCCTGCGTCCACCGCGCCGGGACACGGCAGCTGACCAACGGCTCACGCGTCCGTCCCCCCTGACCAACGGAGGCCCGCCGGGGCGGCCCGTGCGGCGTCGCCCCGCGCGTCGCGCAGGGTGTCGGGTTCCAGTGTCATGCTGACCGGACCCGAGGGGTTCAGGTACAGCGCGTGGCCGTCGGGGACCTGCGGCAGGAGGTCGTCGACGGCGATCAGCTCATAGGCGAGCCGTCCGGCGGCGTGCAGGAACACCGGTGAGGTGTACAGCGGGACGACGGGGGCGCCCTCCGGGGTCGTGGCACTCAGCGGGCCGCCCCCGGGGGCGGTCAGCACGGCCACCTCACGACCGAGCAGCGCCTGGGTCACCGCCTCGCCGGGACCGTAGCCGGTCGCCGCGAGCTGCACGGCCCGGTCGACCTCGTCCTCCGGCTCGGGCCAGCCCAGGGCGCGGGGCGAGCGCCGGTACGCGGGGTTGTCCTGCCACTCCTCGATCTCGCCGTCCGGCCCGGACCGCCACCGGCCGACCAGCGCCCACTCCGGGGGCTTCCCCTGGCCCGACCACAGCGGGTCGACCATCCCCAGCCAGTGGTCCGGCGCGCGCCGGCCCGCTTCGCGGATGTCGTCCGGCACGGGCGGAGTGTCCGCGCCCGCACCGGACTTCTCGGTGCCCTGCTGGGTCATGCTGTCCTCACTGGGTGCATCGGGGGCCGGCAGCGCGACAACGGCCGGGACGAGACGCTGCGGTGCGGTGCGGTGCGCCGCGAGGGGATGTCACGGAAGCGTTTCCGCCACGCGTGCGACCGCCGCGGGCGGCGTCGCGTGGTCCGGCCGGTCAGCCCGGAGCAGGCGACGGGCCGTGGTCGCGTCCGTGACCAGGCCGGTGAGAAGGCCGGACTTCAGGACGGCGCGCGTCGCCTCGGCGCTCCGCGCACCGCCCGCGAGACCGATCAGCTCGGGAACACCGCGCAGTTGGGCGGCGCTCATGGCGATCGTTCGGGCATCCAGTGCGCCGGGCACCACGCTGCCGGCTCCGTCGAAGACGTGACCGGCCACTTCGGCGCAGGCGCCTAACGCCCGGTAGGCCGTGCGTTCCGGCTCCGTCAGGGCGTCGTGGACCGCCGAGAGCGACGCCTCCCACGCGCTGATGCCGACGCAGGCCTTGGTGATCCGGCCGAACCGGCCCAGCGTCTCGGCGATGGCCGGCTGGCTTCTGAGCAGAGCGGCCGTCGACGCGTCCGGCAGGAGGAAGGGGGCGTAGAGCGGGAAGGCCCGGCCGCCCCCCGCCGCCGCGGTGCGGCGCACCGCGGCGACCGCGGCGTCATGGGCCAGGTCCGGCCCGTGCACTCCGCTCAGCTGGACCACCTCGCAGGAGGGCAGCCGGGTGACCGCCTCACCGAGCGCCTCCACCGGGCGGCTGCCGTCGAGGCCCAGGACATCGCCCTCCTGGGTGATGTCCGCAAGCAGCTGCGCCGCCGCCGTTCCGATCCAACGGCTGACCTGCCGCGGGTCCGCGGCGGCCGCCGCGTTGCCCTCGCTCCGGGTCAGGTCGACCACGACGGCGTGCCGCAGCCGGAAGCGCTCCGCCAGGGCCCGCGAGAGCGGCACGTCGATCTCGGCGGGGACGGTGATGTCGATCCGCACGATCTCGTGGGCCACGGCGGCGTCGAGGAGGCGCGCCACCTTGAAGCGGCTGATGTCGAACTCCCGGGCGATGTCGACCTTCGACCGGTTCTCCAGGTAGAAGCGCCGCGCGACCGAGGCCGCGAGCAGTCTGTCCACGGGCGCAGGCACGGCTTCCGCCCCGTCGTGCTCCCGGAGCAGCGGGTCGTCCGCGGTCCCCCGTATGTCGGAATCTCCCACCGAGCCGAGCCTCTCACGCTCTCGCACAACCTCGACGGCACCCCCGGCGTGCGGATGTCCGTCATCACTCAGGGCAGTTCACGCGGGCCAGGTGATCAGTGGATGGCAGCGAGGTGACCAGAAGGAGGCGCACCCCTGTCGAAGACACGACAGACGTCGAGCG
The DNA here is from genome assembly GCF_040636125.1 of Streptomyces sp. NPDC006733. Lineage (NCBI taxonomy): Bacteria > Bacillati > Actinomycetota > Actinomycetes > Kitasatosporales > Streptomycetaceae > Streptomyces > Streptomyces sp. NPDC006733. The sequence goes on from NZ_JBEYJD010000004.1 coordinate 123,002, forward strand.
GCCATTGCGGGACGGCATCACCAACGGGCTTTCCCGCACATGTCGTTGAAGCGGCGCTCGTTCACCGGGGCGGGCGCTCCGTTGTCACCGGGCGCGCAGCCGGTCCAGCGCCGACCGGCTCCGCTCGTCCGCGGCGCGGCAGATCATCAGCCGTTGGTCCGGATCCTCCAGCGGCATCAGCACTTCGAAGTGCACGGCGATCGTGCCGACGTCAGGATGCCGCAGCGCCTTCGCCCCGCGGCCGCCCACCTTGACGTCCCCCTCGGCCCACCGGTGCGCGAAGTCCTCGTCGCGCGCGAGGAACTCGGCGATCAGCTCGCTCAGCGCCTGATCCTCCGGATGCGCGGCCCACGCGGCACGCAGGTGGGCGACTCCCTCCCGCACGATGCGTTCGCGGTCGACGTAGAACTCGCGGATCTCCGGGTGGATCAGACACAGCCACATCGCGTTGCGCTGCGCCGGCGGCAGGGTGTCGAAGTCCAGGAGCAGCCCGGCCATCTCGCTGTTCCAGGCCAGGATGTCGAAGCGGTGGTTCATCAGCATGGCCGGCAACGGCGCCAGGTCGTCGACCAGCCGGGCCAGCGGCGGCGCCGCGGAGGTGGCGGGCTTGTCGGCGGGACGGCGGCGCTGCCGGGCCAGGTCGAAGAGGTAGGTGCGCTCGTCGGGGGCCAGCCGCAGCGCCCGGGCCAGCGCCTCGACCACGTCCGCCGAGGGCCGCAGCCCGCGGGCCTGTTCCAGCCGCACGACGTAGTCGACGCTGATCCCGGCCAGCTCGGCGACCTCTTCGCGGCGCAGTCCCGGAGTGCGCCGGGACCGCCGACGCGACGGCAGGCCGAAGTCGTGCGGGTCCAGCCGTTCACGCCGGGTCCGCAGGAATGCGGCCAGCTCCTGGATCGGGTCCACGGTGCGGGTCATAGCGGGTGCAACCGTCGGGGTAGGAGTGCTGTTCCCAGGAACTTCTCTCCCTTACCCCCGGTCGGCGGTGGTCGCAGTCTTGTTCTCGACCACGGATCACCACCACAGGAGGACACGATGCCGCTCACCCTCGACACCTACCGACTGCTGGGCCGTTCCGGATTGCGGGTCTCGCCGCTGGCGCTGGGCGCGGCGACCTTCGGCACCGAGTGGGGCTGGGGCGCCGAGCCGGACGAGGCGCGCAAACTCTTCGACCGCTACGTCGAGGGCGGCGGCAACTTCATCGACACCGCCAACACCTACACCGACGGCAGCTCCGAGCGTCTGCTGGGCGAGTTCGCCCGCGACCGCCGGGACAGCCTCGTGCTGGCCACGAAGTACACGACGCTGCGCCGGCCCGGCGACCCGAATTCCGGCGGTGCCCACCGCAAGAGCCTGTTCGCGTCGGTCGAAGCCAGCCTGCGACAGCTGGACACGGACTACATCGATCTTCTCTACCTGCACGTCTGGGATTTCACAACACCCGTCGAGGAGGTCCTGCGCGGCCTGGACGATCTGGTACGGCAGGGCAAGGTCCTGTACGTGGCGATCTCCAACGCCCCGGCCTGGCAGGTGTCGCGCATGCAGGCGATCGCCGACCTGCGCGGCTGGTCGCCGCTGGTGGCGTTGCAGATCGAGTACAACCTGAACGAGCGCACCGGGGAGCGTGACCTGATCCCCATGGCCCGCGAGATGGGGTTGGGCGTGGTGCCGTACTCACCACTGGCCGGCGGGGTGCTCACCGGCAAGTACAGCCGCGACGACCTGCGGGCGGCGAGCGACGTGGCCGATGACGGCACCCGCAGGAACTTCAACATCGCGGGCGGCGGGGTCACCGAGCGCACCCTTCGCATCGCCGACGTCGTACGGGAGGTCGCCACGGAGCTGGGCCGCACGGCCGCCCAGGTCGCGCTCGCCTGGACCCTGCAGCACCCGGCGGTGACGGCCTCACTCGTCGGCGCCCGCACCCTCGCCCAACTGGACGACAACCTCGACGCCCTGGAAGTGTCCTTCACGGCCTCCCAACTGGCCCGACTCGACGCGGCCGGCGCCATCGAACCCGGCTTCCCGCACGACATGCTCGCGAGCGACAGGATGCGCGCGGCGACCTTCGGCGATCTGAAGGTCGAAGCCCGCCGCCGATAGCCGCTCAGGCCCCGAGGACGGCGCAACCGCCGTCCTCGGGGCCGTCATCGCTGTTCTCACACGCGCGGGTGGGCGCGGTGCGGGAGACAGCGTGCGCACGTCACGAGAACGCGCAGCTGATCGAACCGACGGGGAAGTTGTTGCCGGTCGAGTTGGCCGTGAAGCCGAAGGTCGTACTGCCGTCCGGTGGGATCGTCCCGTTCCAGGCGGCGTTGCTCACGTTGACGCTGCTCCCGCTGTTGGACTGCGTGCCGTTCCACAGGCTGGTGATCTGCGTTCCGGTACCGGGTGTCCAGGTCACCTTCCAGTAGCGGCCCGAGGGCGCGGTGCCGTGGTTCATCACCGTGACCTGCGCCTGGAAACCGCCGGTCCAGGCGTTGGAGACCGCGTACATGGCCATGCAGGAGCCCGGATCCCCCGGTGTGGTGGGCGGCGTGCTCGTCGGTGGCGGGGTGCTGGGGACATGGATGCCGGTCACCTCGCCGTGGCCGCCGTCGAAGGCGATGTCGGAGCACGAGAAGAAGTTCTCGTTGCTGTCCGAGCGGACCCACTGCATGAAGACCAGCGCGTTGCCCGTGCGGTTCGAGGGCAGCGCCAGATCCCAGTAGTAGTGGCCGCCGTCGGTACCCGGCGAGCCCACCGCGGGCGGATTGGTGCTGCTGGCGACCTGTTCCAGGTCGGCCCAGGCCAGCGGGCTGGTCGGCGACCAGCCCTGCTTGGTCACGTACACCCGGAAGGTGCCCGGGTGCGCGGCCCAGTTGCTGTACTGCACCTGGATCGTGGAACCCGACGTCAGGTGCGTCCGGGGCCAGTCGTCGCGCGCCGCGTTGTAGCCGGTGAAGTCGTACGGCGACTTGTTGCCCGCGCTGCAGAGCGTCCCGTCGGGGACGTACCCCTGCCCGCGGCCGGCCGCGTTGGAGTCGAGGACCGCGAACCAGTTGTACAGCGACGTCGAGCCGCTCTGGGCCATCGCCGCGGTGCAGGCCGGGTTGGTGGGGGTGAGCGCGCCATTGGCGCTCAGGGCGTCCTCGTGACACAGGTACGTGCGGGAGCCGGGCATCATCGCCACTCCGTGGGCCTGCGCGGAACTCTGGCCCAGGATGACGAGGCCGACGGCCGAGAGCAGCAGGGCGAGAGCGGCGACTAAGGGGAGTTTCCGTGTGTTCTTCAAAGGTGTGCCCTTTCCGGAAACGTCCCCGGGGCCACTGCCCGCCGAAGCCGGGCCGCCGGGGACGGCGTGGGGGGAAACGAGCGCGCTTGTGGGAGCGCTCCCACCAGGGAAGCTAACAGCGGATCAACGGACTGTAAACACCTCTGGACGACTCCGGTCCGACTCCGCCGAAACTCCACCGGCGCCGCTCCGTTGACAGTGCGCAGGCACAGCAGTTGTCATACCTGGGAGCGCTCCCACTGTGCTGTACTCCCCCACACCCGAAAGAGGCACCCATGCCCGCTCGCACTCTTCGATTACTGCGCAGGCCCTGGGCGGTGGCGGCGGCCACCGCCGCGCTGGCCGTGTCGCTGCTGGCTTCCCTGCCCGCCCATAGCTTCGGGGCGGCCGCGGCCGGATGCCGGGTCGACTACACCGCGAACGAGTGGACCGGCGGCTACACCGCACAACTGCACGTCACCAACCTCGGCGCCTCCGTCGGCAGTTGGCAGCTGACCTGGACGTACTCCGGAGACCAGCAGGTCACCTCCGCCTGGAACGCGACCGTCGCGCAGAGCGGCCGCTCGGTGACCGCTGCCAACACGGCCTGGAACGGCGGCCTGCCCAGCGGCGGCACGGTCGACTTCGGCCTGCAGGGGACGGCGCGGGCGGGCGGCCCACAACCCTTCGCCTTCGCCCTCAACGGCGTGCCCTGCGGCGGCGGCACGACCCCGCAGGGCACACCGCCGGACACCCCGCCCACCACATCCCCGACGACGCCGCCCACCACGCCACCGCCGGCGGACTGCGGCAGCGCGACGATCTGCACGGGCTTCGAGGACCAGGGCGGCCCCACCCCGTCCGGGAACTGGCAGGCCGCCGCGCCCGACTGCCAGGGCACGGGCAGCGCCGCCGTCGACACGGCGGTCGCGCACAGCGGTGCGAAGTCGGTGCGGGTGGACGGGCGGGCCGGTTACTGCAACCACGCGTTCGTCGCCTCCACCGCCGACCTGTCGTCGGTCGGCCCGGTGCTGTACGTCCGCCTGTGGGTACGGCACACCACCGCGCTCCCGGCCGCCCACGTGACGTTCGTGTCGATGCCGGACTCCTCCCAGGGCGGGCGGGCTCTGCGGGTCGGCGGCCGGAACGGCGCCCTGCAGTGGAACCGGGAGAGCGACGACGCCACCCTCCCCGCCCAGAGCCCCGCCGGGGTGGCCCTCAGCAGCCCCCTGCCGACGCTGACCTGGCAGTGCCTGCGCTTCGCCGTGGACACCTCCGCGCCGAAGCTCGACACCTGGCTCGGCGACCGGCAGATCCCGGGGCTGCACGCCGACGGCGTCCCCACCCAGGACATCGACCAGCAGTGGCTCGCCCGCACCACGCCGCCGCGGCCCACCACCCTGCGGCTGGGCTGGGAGAGCTACGGCACCGGCGACGACACCCTGTGGTTCGACGACGTGGCCGTCGCCTCCTCACCCATCGGCTGCTGACAGCGCCCGCCTCCCGCGCGGAGCGGCCGGAACGGCCGCGCGGGAGGCAGTGGGCGAACACCGCAGGTCAGGGCCGGATGTGCCGCAACGTGAAGGCGGGCAGTGCGTACGGGCCGGCTTGCGGAGCCCCGGGATCGGCGGGGACGTCGGCGTCGGCAATGTGCGACGCGTGCGCTTCCGCGTTGTCGACGGGCGTGTAGGCCAGTTCGGCTTCCGTGGGCAGCTCCCAGAAGCGCCGGGTGTTGGCGGAGACCGCGTACGCCGTGGCGAAACGCGTGGCGAGCGGGGCGCGGAGCGCGGCACGGCAGAAGCCGACGGCATCGCGCGGGCTGAGCCACGTCGCCAGTTGGCGCACGTCGGCGGGCGCGTCCTCGAAGCTCCCGATGCGCAGGCAGATCACGGACACGTCGAACTTGTCCGCGTACAAACGCCCCAGCGCCTCGACGGCCGCCTTGCTCACCCCGTACAGGCCGTCGGGGCGCACGGGCTCCTGCGGGCGGGTGCGGTGGGCCGTGGGATAGAAGCCGGCCACGCGGTTGCTGCTGGCCAGCACGACCCGAGGGATCGGCGCACGGCGAGCGGCTTCCAGGACGTTGTGGGTGCCCAGCACGTTGGCGTCCAGGAGTTGTTCGAGCGGTGCCTCGTCCGCCAGCCCGCCCAGATGCAGCACGGCGTCGGCGCCCGCGAGCGCGGCCTCGACGGCGGCCGCGTCGCGAAGGTCGACGGTGTGGACGACCTCGTTCGCGGCTTCGACGTCCAGCGCGACGCGGTCGAGCAGGACCATGCGCTCGACCTCGCCGCGCAGCGCCCGGCGCACGACCGAGCCGATCTGTCCAGCCGCCCCGGTGACGGCCACTGTTCCCAGGGCCACTGCGTGCCTCCCCTGTCCGACTACGACAACGCCCTGATCAGGGCAGGCAGCGATCCTCTCATTGACGGTCGTCGCATCCGAACGGGCAGGGGCATATGCGGTTTCCCGCTGTCGGCGGTTCGCGGCGTCCGATCTCTGTACGGGTCGGCCGGGCGCGGTGTACCGTCTCCGCCCGAAGGACTGGGAGCGCTCCCACTTTCATTCGACCCCCACTTGCTCCACTTCGCACCGGCACGGGAGGAAGACGTTGAGACGTCTTATAGCTTTGCTGGCCACTTGCGCGACGGCGGCCCTCGGACTTACGGCACTGCTCAGCCCGGAGGCGTCCGCCGCCCCGGGCTGCCGGGTCGACTACACGGTCACCAACCAGTGGTCAGGAGGGTTCCAGGCCGGTGTGAAGGTCACCAACCTCGGTGACCCCATGAACGGATGGACGTTGCGGTTCGCTCTGCCGGACGCGGGCCAGAAGGTCGTTCAGGGCTGGAGCGCCACCTGGTCGCAGTCGGGGCCGACGGTCACCGTCGCCGCCGCCGACTGGAACCGCACGCTGGCCACCGGCGCGTCCGCCGACATCGGTTTCACCGGCTCCCTCACCGGCGCCAACCCGAAACCCACGGCGTTCACCGTCAACGGGGTCGCCTGCACGGGCTCCGTCGGCGAGCCGACACCGACGCCGACGCCCACTCCGACGCCCACCCCGACACCGACCCCCACCCCGACGCCGACGTCCACGAACCCGGGCGGCAGCGGCACCCCCGTAGGCATCAACGGACAGCTCCACGTCTGCGGCGTCCACCTCTGCAACCAGTACAACCGCCCCATCCAACTGCGCGGCATGAGTACGCACGGCCTCCAGTGGTTCAGCCAGTGCAACAGCGCAACGTCACTCGACGCGCTGGCCAAGGACTGGAAGGCGGATCTGCTGCGCATCGCCATGTACGTGCAGGAGAACGGCTACGAGACGGACCCGGCGGGATTCACCGCCCGGGTGAACAACCTCGTCGACCTGGCCGAGGCCCGGGGCATGTACGCCCTGATCGACTTCCACACGCTCACCCCGGGTGACCCGAACTACAACCTGGCCCGCGCGAAGACGTTCTTCGCCTCCGTCGCCGCCCGCAACGCCGGCAAGAAGAACGTGATCTACGAGATCGCCAACGAGCCCAACGGAGTGAGCTGGGCCGGCATCAAGAGCTACGCCGAGCAGGTCATTCCGGTGATCCGGGCGGCGGACCCGGATGCGGTCGTCATCGTCGGCACCCGCGGCTGGTCCTCGCTCGGCGTCTCGGACGGTGCCAGCGAGAGTGAGATCGTCAACGCTCCCGTGAACGCCGCGAACATCATGTACGCGTTCCACTTCTACGCTGCCAGCCACAAGGACAACTACCGCGCCACCGTCAGCCGCGCGGCAGCGCAGCTCCCCCTGTTCGTGACGGAGTTCGGCACGGTCAGTGCCAGTGGCGCCGGTGCGATGGACCGGGCGAGCAGCACAGCCTGGCTGGACCTGCTCGACCAGTTGGACATCAGCTACGCCAACTGGACCTTCTCGGACGCGTCCGAGAGCAGTGCGGCGCTCCGCCCGGGGACCTGCACCGGCAGCGACTACAGCAGCAGTGGTGTGCTGACCGAGTCGGGGGCGCTGGTCAAGAGCCGCATCAGCACGGCGGACGACTTCCCCACCAGCTGACCGCCTGCAATCGACGGGGCTCCGACCGACCCGGAGCCCCGTCACCCCCATCCGGACACTCGCCGTCCCGGAGCAGGGCGTCCGCACCGCCGACGGCGACTGCGGGGCGCGGGCGCGTCAGGACCAGCCGGGTGCGCCGACCTCCTTCTTCAGGCGGGTGTGCAGGCTCATCCAGCTGCCGCCGGCCATCGACTCCACCACCACCGGATGACGCCACAGCGCCCTGAGCGCTGTCATCCGCACCGCGCGCAGCCGCTCCAGTTCCTGCGCCTGCTCCTGGCTCCAGACTCTGCGGTGGGGAGCGGGATCCGCGCCGTCGGCGGGCTCGTCCGCGGGGGCGTTGTCGATGGCGTCGACGTAGGCGGCCACGGCCGCGTGCGCGTCCTGGAACGCGGCTTGGCAGGCGATCAGGTCCGCGGGAAGTTCGTCCGTCGGCATGCCGGCCACGCTATGCGCCCCTCCCGGGAACCCCGCCCGGCGCGCCGCGCGGACCAGGTGAGTCACCGGTTCGCCGCGCCCAGGGGTGAGGGCGTTCCGCCGGCCGTGCGCATCACCGCGGCCGTTGGGGCGTGGCCCCGGTCCTCCCGCGGTCCCTCCCCATCGCGCCCGGTCGCGTGACGACCGCCGCCGAGGGAGCGCGGTTATGCCGTTGCGCCGGCGTCCGTGACCAGGCGCACGAGGGTGTCGACGAGTTCCTCGGCGGTGGTGCCCAAGCTGTCCGCGCCGAGATGGCCGCTGAGCTCCATGTCCGCGATGCCGTGGGCGCTGGTGAGCAGCAGGGCTGTGTAGTGGCGTGCGTCGCGCTCCCCGACGAGTTCGGCGACGACGGCCAGGAACTCGCTCTGGAAGCGTCCGGCCGCGCGGAGGCGGTCCGCGACGGGGTCGTCCCCCGGGCCGCACAGCTGGCGCCGGACGCGGTCCAGTCCCTCCCGCAGCTCCTCCGGGCGGTGGCCGGGGCGCCGGAACAGGATCTGGTAGAGGTGCGGCTGCTTCCGGCCGACGCCGATGAGGGTGCGGAGGGCGCCGCGCAGCTTGTCGGCGGCCGGCACCCCCTGCTCGGTGCGCAGGGCGTGGACCTGATCGCCGATCCGCTGCCAGCTCTCGGTCGCGATGGCGGTCAGCAGGCTGTCCTTGCCGGTGAAGTGCCGGTACGGCGCTCCCCTGCTCACACCTGCCCGAGCACCCACCTCGCGCAGGGTGACCGCTTCGGGGCCGCCGAGGTCCAGCAGGTCGGCGGCCGCGTCGAGCAGGGCGCGGCGGGTGAGGGCGGCGGATTCCGCGCGGGTGGGCATGGCGCCGATCATACATCCGGTTGACGGTGTCAGCTGAGCTGGTAGCGTGCTTAAGGTGACAACGTCATCCGAAACTCAGAAGCTCATCGTCGTGACCGGAGCCTCCACGGGCATGGGCGCGTCGGCCGCCCGCGCACTGGCGCGCCAGGGATTCCACGTCCTGGCGGGCGTGCGGCGCGCCGGCGACGCCGATGCCGTCCGCGCGACCGGCATCGAGCCGGTCATCCTCGACATCACCCGGTCCGAGCAGGTGGAGGCGCTCGCCGCGCGGGTCGCCGACGACCCGCGCGCGCTGCACGCGCTCGTCAACAACGCCGGCATCCAGGTGAACGGGCCCGTGGAAGCCCTGCCGCTGGCCGAGTGGCGGCGGGTGTTCGAGGTCAACCTGTTCGGCCACATCGCCGTCACCCAGGCGCTGCTGCCCGCGCTGCTGCGCAGCAAGGGCCGCGTGGTCAACATCAGCTCGGTCGGCGGCAAGTTCGCCATGGCCACGTACGGCGCGTACGCCGGATCGAAGTTCGCCCTGGAGGCGGTCAGCGACTCGCTCCGCCGCGAGGTCGCTCCGCTGGGCGTCCAGGTGGTCGTGGTCGAACCCGGCGGCGTCCGTACGGAGATGGCCGCCCGCGGGGTCGCGACGGCCAATCACCTGGCTGCCGCGATGACGCCGGAGCAGGACGCGCGCTACGGCGGCCTGGTGCGGGCGAACAACGCGCTGATGACCTCGGGCACGGCCGCCGGTCTGACCGCCGATGCCGCCGCTCGCGTCATCGCCAAGGCCGTGACGGCGCGCAAGCCGCGCACCCGCTACACCGCGGGCCGGGACGCCGCCCTGATCATCCGCCTGGGCCGGGTGCTGTCCGACCGCACCCTCGACCGGGTGCTCACCGCGAACCTGCGCCGGCACTACCCGAAGCCGTCCCCGGGCGTCCGCCCCGACCGCCGGACCCGCTCGTCCGGCCGAGCGGGCACTCCGGACGCGGGGGTCTAGCTGATGCCGGCGGCCTCGCAGGCGGAGGCGTAGCTGGGGGTGCAGATCTGCACCACGAGGTACACGGCGTCCTTGACGACCGTGTCCTTGAGGTTGTCCTTGGTCACCGACACCGCGGTGAGCAGCTTGGCGGGCACGGTGGTGCCGGAGCCGCTGGTCGCGACGGTGTCCGCGACGGCGCTGATGTCCTCGCCGTTGAGCAGCTTGACCGCGATCTCGGCGGTCGCCTCGGCCTCGGGCTTGAACGCCTTGTAGACGGTGCTGGTCTGCTGGCCGGACAGGATGCGCTGCACACCGGCGAGGTCGGCGTCCTGGCCGGTCAGGGGGACGTCGATGTCCGCGTTCTTGAGAGCGGTGGCGATACCGCCGGCCATGCCGTCGTTCGCGGAGTAGACCCCGTCGATGTTCTTCGCGCCGAGCTGGGCGATGGCCGCCTTGACCTTCTGGCTCGCGACGGTATCCTTCCACAGGCCGCTCTGCTCGTAGGCGATCGTGACCTTGCCGTCGAGCGCCTTGTGGGCACCGGCCTTGAACTGCGCGGCGTTCGGGTCGGCGTCGTCACCGTTGATCATCACGATCTTGGCCGCCGGGGTCGCCTTGCTGCCCATGGCCTCGAGCAGCGCCTGCCCCTGCAGCTCGCCGACCTTCTCGTTGTCGTAGGAGACGTAGGCCGAGACCGGGCCCTGGGCGAAGCGGTCGTACGCGATGACCTTGACGCCCTTGTCCACGGCCTCCTGGACCGACGCCTTGATGCCGACCGCGTCCTGCGCGCCCAGGATCAGGACCTTGACGCCTTGGGCGATCATGTCGCGGACCTGCTGCGCCTGCCGGTCCGGGTTGCCGTCGGCGTTCGCGTACGCGATCTTGCAGTCGGGGCAGAGCGACGTGATCTTGCCGCCGATCAGCGGACGGTCGAACTTCTCGTACCGCTTCGTGGCGTAGTCCGGAAGCAGCAGGCCGATCGACTTGTCCTTGCGGCTGACTCCGCTGTCGCCACCCGTCTCGCCGCAAGCGGCCGCGGACACGGACATCGATACCGCAAGCGAGCATATGACGGCACGACGCATTACCGCGTTCATTCGGGTTGCCTCCCTGACGAGGCCGCACGAGTGCGGCCGAGGTTCACGCGAGTCAACTCCGCCGTTGCCATATCGTCAATAAGTAAACAGTTAACGAGATGGAAACGGCACGGCCGTTAATTGTCTGAACCAATGCACGGTCCGACAACGGGACACCTTCGCCCAGAGCCGGGGCACACGTCGTCAAACCCACCGCCGGCCCCTCCCCAGGGTGCGCGACGGCGGACAGAAAATGACAGTGCGGAGTAGTCGGCTCCCCGAGCCGAGCCCTGAACCTACCGCATGCAATCGGGGCGCCGATCACCACGTCACGCCGGACCGGAGCGCCACCGGGCACGGGCGCCGTCCCGGCGAGAGCGGACGGAGGCCGCGCACGGGTGCGCGGCCGGTCAGCGCGGCGCACGGCCTCCTCCACGTCCCGTGTCGGTGTCGGTTTCCCATCGGATCGCAGAGCAAGGGCTTTCCATTGCGGCGCGAGCGGGGACGCCCGGGGAATCCGCCCGACCCTTTCGAGTCTGGCCTGACCGAAACACGCGGGAAGGGTGATGGTCGCGCCGGAGCGCCCAAGGGAATCCCCGCGCTCTCTCCTTGCACCGACCATCCATCGCCATTCGTTCCGAATACCACCCAGAATCGAACCGGCCGGTAATACAGCCGCGGCGATCCCCCTCAGCCTGCTCCCTCCGACCCCTGAGCGCCGCACTCCGTGCCGGGCCGCGTGCGGACTCCCGCCCCAACACGGCGCCGCCGCCCGGCACTACGGCCGACGTCCACCCATGGCCGCTGACGGGACTCGGCCTGCTGGAGGACCGCCCCGCCAAGGGATGGCCCTCCAGCAGGCCGAGAATCCAGTGCCTGGGATTCCGTATACGATGCGGCCCCCTGAGCGACTCCCCTGACCGGCCAGCATTGCCGGAGCAATTCAGGCAAGGGGGCGGGAACAGGCGGCAAGATGCTCATTCCGCTTGCAGAGCGCGTGCCGCATTTTCACTGACGGACCGTCGCCGAATGAGAAACCCATTCGATCCACCGAGCGCCTACCGGAGCACACGCACTGAGCGCCCCGGTCGGCCGACCGGCCGACCAGAGCGCTCGAAGGGACCGCGGGGCGGGGGCTGTTCCGGTGTGCGGTCAGCGGGCGGCGAGGAGCTCGAGCGTGTCGATCACACGGTTCGAGAAGCCCCATTCGTTGTCGTACCACGCGCAGACCTTGATGTGCCGGCCGTCGACACGGGTGAGGGCCGAGTCGAAGATCGACGAGGCGGGGTTGCCCGTGATGTCGGACGACACGAGCGCGTCGTCCGAGTACTCGAGGATGCCGGCCAGCGGCCCGTCGGCTGCGGCGCGGTACGCCGCGAGTACGTCGTCGCGCGTCACGTCGCGGGCGACGGTCGTGTTCAGCTCGACGATCGAGCCCACCGGAACGGGCACCCGGATCGAGTCCCCCGACAGCTTGCCCTCGAGGTTCGGCAGCACCAGGCCGATCGCCTTGGCGGCGCCCGTCGTGGTCGGCACGATGTTGACGGCGGCGGCGCGGGCCCGACGGGCGTCGCGGTGCGGGCCGTCCTGCAGGTTCTGCTCCTGCGTGTAGGCGTGCACAGTCGTCATGAAGCCGTGCTCGATGCCGGCGAGCTCGTCCAGCACCGCGGCCAGCGGCGCGAGCGCGTTGGTCGTGCACGAGGCGTTCGAGATGATCGTGTGCACGGCCGGGTCGTACGCGTCGGTGTTGACCCCGAACGCGAGCGTGACGTCGGCGCCGTCCGACGGCGCGCTGACGAGCACCTTCTGCGCGCCGGCGTCGAGGTGGGCCCGAGCGGCCTTGGCCGACGTGAAGCGGCCGGTCGCTTCGAGCACGATGTCCACGCCGAGTGCGGCCCAGGGCAGCTGCGCCGGCTCGCGCTCGGCGAGCACGGTGATGCGGCGGCCGTCGACGACGAGGGCGTCCCCGTCGACGGTCACCGGGCGGCCGAGCCGGCCGGCCGTCGTGTCGTAGGCGAGCAGCCGCGCGAGGGTGGCGGGCTCCGTGAGGTCGTTGACGGCGACGACCTCGAGGGTGCTGTCGCGCTCGAGCAGCACGCGCAGCGCGTTGCGTCCGATGCGGCCGAATCCGTTGATGGCGATGCGAGTCATGAGTGGTGTCCCTTCGGTTCCCCACCAGACTCTCGCGCGGCGCCCTCGCGCGGCAGCGGCGTGATCGCCACGGTTCGCAAGGATCGCGCCAGGGATCGCGCCGCGTGGCCGCGGGCTACTCGCCCCGGGTGAACGTGTGCCGGTACTCGCTGGGCGTCGTGCCCAGGATGCGCTGGAAGTGCCGTCGCAGGTTGGCGCCGGTGCCCAGGCCCACGTCGGCGGCGATCTGCTCGACGCCCCGCTGCGAGCGCTCGAGCAGCTCGCGGGCCACGTCGATGCGGGCCCGCATGACCCACTGCATCGGCGTGTATCCCGTGTCCTCCGCGAAGCGCCGGGAGAACGTGCGGGGGGACACCGCCGCGTGCCGGGCGAGGACCTCGAGGGTCAGGGGCTCGCCAAGCCGGTGCAGTGCCCACGCGCGGGTGGCCGCGAACCGCTCGCCGAGCGGTTCCGGCACGCTGCGCGGCACGTACTGCGCCTGACCGCCGCTGCGGTAGGGCGCCGCGACCAGCCGCCGGGCCGCATGGTTCGACGCGGCCACGCCCAGGTCGCCGCGCAGGATGTGCAGGCACAGGTCGATGCCCGAGGCCGCGCCGGCCGACGTCAGGACGCTGCCCTCGTCGACGAACAGCACGTTCTCGTCGACCTGGACGCCGGGGTGCTTCGCCGCCAAGGCCCGCGTGTAGTGCCAGTGCGTCGTGGCGCGCTTGCCGTCGAGCAGTCCCGTGGCGGCGAGCGCGAAGGCGCCCGTCGAGATCGCGGCGAGTCGCGCACCGCGATCGTGAGCGGCGATCAGCGCGGCGACGACCGCTCGCGGCGGGTCGTCGCCGTCCGGGAAGCGGTAGCCGGGGACGAAGACGATATCGGCCCACGCCAGCGCGTCGAGGCCGTGGGCGACGTGGTAGGACAGGCCGTCGCCGCCGGTCACCAGCCCGGGGGCCGCCCCGCACACCCGCACCTCGTACGGCATGCTCCCGCGGGTGGTGAAGACCTGCGCGGGAATCCCGACATCCAGCGGCTTCGCACCCGAAAGCACCAGGACAGCAACGCGGTGGAGAGGGGAAGCCGGCACGGAACCAGGGTACGTGGGAGCCGACTTCGCTCCGTCCACGGTGCCGACCGGGCGGACCGACATCTGCCGACTGGCATCCGCCGAGCGTCAGCGTCCTCGGGGCGCCGGTGCCGGGGTGCGCCCCGTCGAAGTGGCGGGGGCGGCCATGTCCTGCGTGCCGATGACGCCGAGCAGTTCGAGTTGTGCCGCGCCCTCGGTGCCGGGCGGGGACGTGAACCACAGGAGTCGCTGGCGGCCGTCCTCGCTGAACAGGGTGTGGCAGTCCAACTCGATGACGCCCAGCGCCCGGTGCACGATGCGCTTGTGATCGGTGCGGCGCAGCCCGACGTCGTGGGCGTCCCACAGGTCGGCGAACTCCGCGCTGCGCCGCCGCAGCGCGGCCGTCATCTTCGCGACCTCGCTGTCGCGGCCCCGGCGGGCCGCGACTGCTTGCAGGTCCGCGACGAAGGCCCGGGAGTGGTGCGGATGGTCCTCGGACGGATAGACCGCGCGGGCGGCCGGATCGGTGAACCAGCGGAACGCGAACCCGGTGGCGGGGCCGCGCGGCTCCGGGGCCCGGCCGACCAGGGCCGCGGCCAGCTCGTTCTGCACGAGCGTCTCGTGCAGGTCGGTGATGACCTGGGCCGGGGTGGTCGCCAGCCGGTCCAGCAACCCGAGCAGGGCGGGCTGGACGTGCCGTGCGCTCGCGCCGAGCACCGACTCGGGCAGCGGGCGGTCGGCGAGATGGAACAGGTGGTCGCGCTGGTCGCCGCCCAGTCGCAGTGCCCGGGCGAGGGCGAGCAGCGTCTGGGACGAGGGCTGGGCGCCGCGTCCGCGCTCCAGTTCGGTGTAGTAGTCGGCCGACAGGCCCGCCAGTTGCGCCACCTCCTCGCGGCGCAGGCCGGGCACCCGGCGCCGGGGTCCGACGGGCAGGCCGACGTCGGCCGGCCGGATGCGATCACGCCGGGACCTGAGAAAGGCCGCAAGTTCGGGGAGGTTCACCCGCCCATCGTCGCCTGTCGGGCGGGGTCGGAGCCAGGGGCCGGCAACCCCAGGGTGGGTTCAGCCCTGGCCGGAGCAGGTGGGGTGGACGGATGGTGGGGCCCCTCGGGGTCGACCGGCTGCTCGTCGTGAGCTGTGCCGGCGCCCCCCGCAAGGAAAGAGAGCACCATGCCGTTCGCGAATTTCAAGGTCCCCGCCGGCGCCCTCACCGCGGAGCAGAAGGAGCAGATCATCACGCGCACCACCGACCTGTACGCCGAGATCTTCGGCGACCGTGCCCGGGCCACCACCCTCGTCCTGGTCGAGGAGGTCGCCGACGCCGGGTGGGGCATCGGCGGCGGCGTCCTGACGCTTGCCAGGATCCAGCAGGCGCCGCAGGAGTGACGGGTGCCGGCCCACGGCGACGGGCGGTCGGCTCACGGCGACGGGCGGTCGGCCCCTCCCGGCTTCTCCGTACCGGCCTTTCCCGCACCCGCCTTGTCCGCGCCCTGGTGGCCGCGGCGGGCGTCCCGGTCGAAGATGCCCAGGATCTCGCACGGGCCGCCCTCCGCGCCGATGGCGTGCGGCAGCATGGTGGGGAACTCCGCGGCCTGATTGGTCTCGACGCGAAAGCGCCGGTTGCCCAGCAGCAGGATGGCGGTCCCGGACAGGACGACGAGCCATTCGTGGCCCGGGTGGGCCCGCATCCGCGCGGGGTTGTCGGGCGGCGGTCCCGTGATCCGCTGCCGGATGACCGTCATGCCCGGGTCGGCCCGCACGGGCCAGCGCATCTGCTGGTGGGCCGCATCGATGATCGGGCTGGAGATGACGTCGTCCGCGGCCGTCTCGACCAGCTGGTCGAGTGAGGTGTCCAGGGCGCGGGCCAGGGTGACGAGCTGGTCCAGTGCGAGGCGCCGGTGACCCGTCTCGATCCTGCTGAGGGTGGAGGGACTGAGGCGGGCACGGCCGGCCAGCTCGTCGAGCGACCAGCCCTGGGCCACCCGCAGGGCGCGGATCCGCTTGCGTACCAGGCTGTCCAGCTCGCCATCGTCTTGCGTCATAGGCAAGATCATATGCCTTGTGCGCAGACCATGCCTAGCGTGGGGCACGCAGGGTCCGCCCAGGACCCGCTCATCTCACGAAGGGCAATCGCCATGTCCGAGACCATTGACGAGTACGCGACCGACACCCTTCCCGAGCGGACCGTCGACGCCGTGGTGATCGGCGGCGGCGCCGCAGGGCTCAACGGCGCGCTGATGCTCGCCCGCTCCCGCCGCTCGGTCGTCGTGATCGACGGCGGCACACCCCGCAACGCGCCCGCCGAGGGCGTACACGGTCTGCTCGGACTCGAAGGGATCGCGCCGGCGGAACTGCTGCGCCGGGGTCGGGAGGAGGTGCGCGGCTACGGCGGGCGGATCGTGGCCGGCGAGGTGGTCGCCGCCGCGCCGTCCGATCCGACCCCCGACGGCGATCCGCGCTTCGCCGTGACCCTGGCCGACGGCCGGGTCCTGCGGGCGCGCCGGCTGCTGGTCGCCACCGGGTTGCGCGACGTGCTGCCCGACCTCCCGGGGCTGGCTCCGCACTGGGGACACGGCGTGGTGCACTGCCCGTACTGCCACGGCTGGGAGGTGCGCGACGAGCCCATCGGTGTCCTGGCCGTGGGCCCGGCCTCGCTCCACCACGCGCTGCTGTTCCGGCAGCTGACCGACGACCTGGTCTACTTCGCCCACGGCACCGATCTGGACCAGGACACCCGCGCGCGCTTCGCCGCCCGCGGCATCCGCGTCGTGGACACCCCGGTGGCCGCGGTGGAGTCCGCGGACGACGACGGCATCGCCGGCCTGCGGCTGACCGACGGCCGGTTCGAGGCCCGCCGGGTCCTGGCGGTCGCGACCACACTGCAGGCCCGCACCGACGGCCTCGCCGGGCTGCGCCTGCCGACGCGGGACCTGCCGAACGCCATGGGCCGCCACTTCGCGACCGGCATGGCGGGCAGCACGGACGTACGGGGTGTCTGGGTGGCGGGCAACGCCACCGACCCGATGGCCCAGGTCGGAGCCTCCGCGGCAGCCGGCGCCCTGGCCGGGGCCCACATCAACGCCGACCTGGCGAGCGCTGACACCGACGCGGCACTGACCGCCGCCCAGCGCGACGCGGCGGCCGCCTGACCGGCCCGTCGTTGAACAGCAAGGGGGCGGAAGGGGACGGTCGTTCGGTCCGGCGGTCTCAGTGGACGCGGCGGATGCGGATCGGGCCGCGGGCTGTTGTCAGGTCGACGGGGCGCCCGGCCTGGGTGATCTCCACCTGGCCCGCGGCCACCAGCCGTCCGGCGGCGCGGCGGGCCGGGTCCATCAGCGCGCGCCAACCGTCGTCGTCACCTGCGTACACCGCGCGGGCGGCGTCGGAGGGGCAGATGGTCGCGGTCGGGCCGCGGCGCTCCAGCAGCTGGAGGATCTCCCGCTCCAGGCGCTGGTCCAGCTGTCGATCGGTGGCCGTCACTCCCCCAGTGTCGCACCGACCTGCACCTTCACGGCTGGTCGAGCTCGGCCAGGCCTTCGGTCCAGCGCGCCCGGCGCTCCGCGTCGCTCTGCTCCCACCAGGCCGTTCCGCGCTCGCCCAGGGCGACCTTGGCCGTCTGCACGCGGGCGCGTGCCGCGCGCTCCGCGTCCTCGTCGCCTGCCCGCCGGGCGGCGGCGATCGCCCGCCGGGCCGCCATCAGGTGGACGCGCAGGCGGGCGGAGTCGTCTTCCGGGATCAGCGGGTCGGTGGCGCGCCACCGCCGGCCGTCGATGACGACGTGATGCCCGTCCGGCGTGTGCGGCGGCTGCGAGTCTCGGGTCACCCCGTCACTGTGCCGCATGCGCCGGCTCGGACCGCCGGCGCCGGGCCGGTCCGGCGCCGGCACCCGCGCCATGGCGTACCCCGCCGGTGCCCTGTCCCGGAGGCCGGTCAGTCGAGGCAGAACTCGTTGCCCTCGACGTCCTGCATCACGAGGCACGATTCGTTCTCCGCGTCGGCACGCAGCAGGCGCACGCGGGTCGCGCCGAGCGGGATCAGTCGCGCGCATTCGGCCTCGAGGGCGGCCTCGCGCTCCGCACCCACGAGCCCGGTGCCCACCCGCACGTCGAGGTGGAGCCGGTTCTTGACGACCTTGCCCTCGGGAACGCGCTGGAAGTAGAAGCGCGGTCCGCCGTCCACCGGCTCGATGACCGCGTGTGCCGGCCCCTGCTGCCCGGGTGGCAGGGTCTGCTCGTACTCGCCCCACGTGCCGAACCCCTCCGGCGGCGGAGGTACGTCGTGGCCCAGCACCTGACGCCAGAAGCGGGCGACCCGCTCGGGCTCCGCGCAGTCGAAGGTGATCTGGAACTGCTTGATCGACGTCATCGGACCACCATAAGGGCGGTGTTCGCGGTCGTGAACCCGCACCCCTCGCCTACCGGACCGAGGCGTCGCCGGCCGGCGGCGGAACGGCGCACGGCCGCAGGACCATCCGTGCGTCCTCCACGGCCGCCACCATGGCGAACGGGAAGCGGTCGAGCTCCAGGCAGAGCGCGACGTCGTCCGGATGGGCTCCTTGGCGTACCCCGCCGGTCAGCTCGGCGGCGGCCCGTGACACGGCGGCACGGCGCAGGAACCCGGCGGCGTCCGTCGCGTCCCCGGTCGCCCTGCGGGCGATGTACTGCGCGCAGGCCAGGTCCTCGTCGGCCTGCCCCTCCTCGCCGGTGACCACGAAGGTGACCCGGTCGCTCCGGCGCGTCCGCAGCAGCTCCGCCGTCGCCTCGGCCACGACGAAGCTCGCGCAGAGCACCAGCGACGCGTCGCGGACCGCGAGGACGCCGACCGTCCCCGCCGTGGTCTTCTGCACGACGGTGCGCCCGCCGAGGTCGGCGGAGCGCAGCAGGCCCGGCGAGTTGACCAGGTCGAACCCCGGTGCGGGCGGTCCGTCCTTGAGCGCCACCCAGTCCGGGTGGCGGACGGTGAGGGCCAGGGCGTCGTCCAGCGACTCCGCCAGAACGATCTTCTCCGCCCCCCGGGCGAAGACCCAGGCGGCCACGGTGAAAGCCCGCATGACGTCGACCACGACCGCCACGGAGGGGGCCTCGGTCAGTTCGGAGATACCAACGAAACGGGAGTCCATTCGGCTCATGATCGCGTATGCCCGACCCGACCCGGCCGGCGCACCCGGCACCGGCTGTCACGATCCTGCGGCAACGCGCTTGCACAGCAGCCGAGATGGGCATCATGGCGTTCTGTGTCGTGCGCCGACGCGGGGTCGGGGCACCGAGGGCACGGACCGTCCGGGAGAAGTCCTTGAATCTTGTCGAGCACGAGTACGCCGACCTGGGCTCCCTGCGAGTGCGGCGCGCGATCCACGGGACGTACAGCGAACCCGCCGACGACGTGGAGGGCGGCGCGCTGGCGGCGGCCCGCCGGTCGGTCGGGGCGCGCGGGACCGTGGTGGACGTCGGCTGCGGTACCGGAGACCTGCTGCGGCGCTGGGCCGGGGAGGGGCACTTCGGGCAGCTGGTCGGGGTGGACCGGTCGCCGGCGGCGGTGGGCAGGACACGCGGTCACGGCGTCACCGCGATGCTGGGGGACGCGTGCGCCTTGCCGTTCCGCGACACCTCGGTCGACTGCCTGCTGGAACGGCACATGCTCTACCACGTGCCCGACGTGGAGCTGGCGCTGGCCGAGGCGCGGCGCGTGCTGCGTCCGGGCGGCGCCTTCGTCACGGTCATCAACATGATGGGAACGACGCCCCGCCTGGCCCGGCTGCTGCGGGACTCCGTCGAAGCCGCCGGCGACGGCGCACCCGTGCCGCCCCTGCCGCGCGTCGACTCCGAGAACCTGCGGCCGCTGCTGCGCGGCGTTTTCGGCGAGGTCGAGGAGAGCCAGTACCGGGGCGAGTTGGTGTTCCGCGACCCCGAACCGCTGGCAGCCCTCGCCGTCTCACTGCTGGTCTTCTACGGTGTGGAGCGCGGAACGGCCCGGCACCACCGGGTGGCGGCCGACCTGCGCCGGGCGGCAGCGCGGGCCTTCGCCGACGGCGCCGGCCCGTGGCGGGACACGAAGGGCTGGACGGTGTTCGTGGCGAGGCGATGAGCGGGAGGCGCCGGTGACCGCACGCGGGGCGGCACGGCAGGCACGTACGATCGGGCTCGTCGGCGCCTGGATGGGCGCGGCAGCGTGCTCGGCCGTGCTCAACGCGGTGCACTCGCCGCCGTCATGGGTGATCGGGGCGGGCGCGGCGGTGGGTGCGCTGGGCTCCGCGGTCAGCCTGCGGGCGACCACCGTGCTGCAGGGTGACGGCACCCCCGGCGGGCCGCTCCGTCCCGTCGCGGCGACCGCCATCCGGCAACTCCCCGCGGCGACCACGCACTTCACCGGCCGCGACGACCTGGTCCGGCACATCCGGACGCTGGCCCTGCGTCCGGGGCCGCGGCGCCCGTGGGGCCGCCGCGCCGGCCATGGCACCCGGCGTCGCGGCCCGGAGCGGCCGGAGCCGCTGAGGCTGGCGGTGCTCTGGGGCCGGGGCGGCGTGGGGAAGACCGCGCTGGCCGTGCAGCTCGGCCAGGACGTGGCCCGCGACTTTCCCGACGGGCAGCTGTACGTGGACCTGCGCGGCGCGCCGGGGACGACACCGCGGGCGCCGGGCGACGTTCTCGCCGGGTTGCTGCGGGATCTGGGCGTCGACCCCAGCGCGGTACCGGAGGAACTCGACGACCGCACGGCGCTGTTCCGTTCGCGCGCGGCGGGCCTGCGGCTGCTGATCGTGCTCGACAACGCGCGCGACGAGGCCCAGGTGGCGCCGCTGCTCCCCGGAGCGGCATCGGCGTCGCTGACCATCGTGACCAGCAGGCTCCGCCTGTCAGGACTGGGCGGCGGCACCTTCTTCGAACTGGGCGTGCTCGCCCACGACCGGGCCGTCGAACTGCTGGGCAAGCTCGCGGGACCCTCCCGGGTCGCCGCGGAGCCGGAGGCCGCCTCGCGCATCGTGCGCGCCTGCGGACTGCTCCCGCTGGCGGTACGCATCGCGGGCGCCCGGCTGGCGGCGCGCCCCGGCTGGTCCCTGGACGACTTCGCCCGCCGGCTGGCCAACCAGCACCGCCGACTCGGGGAGTTGCGGGCCGGGAGTCTCGACGTGCGGGCCAGCATCGCGGACGGCTACCACGCCCAGCCCGCCGTCAACCAGCGGGCGTTCCTGCTGCTGGCCCTGTGCAACGCGCCGACGTTCTCCGTCCTCCCCCTGCAGGCGGCCATGGACTGCCCGCGCGCCGAGGCCGAGCGGTGCATGGACGACCTCGGCGAGGCGCAGATGCTGGAGTGGCTGGGGCACGACGCCGCCGGGGAGTCCGTGTACCGCTACCACGACCTGGTACGGGACTACGCCGTCGAGTTGCTCGCGGCAGGGGGGCTCGGCGAGGACGAACGCCGCGCGGTCCTGGAGCGCATCATCGGCCGGTGCCTGTCCTTGGCGGAGCGGGCCGAGCGAAGGCTGACGCCGGGCAGCTACCGCCCCGCCGCCCGCTTCCCCCGCTGGTCCGCGCCGCCCGGCGACGGCGACCCGGGCACGGACCCGGATGCCTTGCGGCAACTGGCCGCGGAGTACGAGTTCGTCCTGTGCGTGGTGCGCGAAGCACGGGACGCCGGCCTTGCGGCGGCGGCAGCCGAACTCGCGAGCCTGCTCGTGGCCTACCAGGACACCCGCGCGCTGTGGAGCGACTGGGAACAGACCCAACTGCCGGTGCTGGAGGCGTGCCGGGCCGGCGGCGACGAACTCGGGGAGGCGATCACCCTCCGCGACCTGGCGGTGCTGCGCAGGCTTCAGGGCCGCTTCTCCGAGGCGGAGGAGTACGGGCTCGACGCCCTGGCGCTGTTCGCCCGCTCGGGCGAGCGGGCGGGCACCGCGGACTGCCTGTCCAACCTCGGCTGGCTGTGCCGGGTGCGGGGCGAGCACGTCCAGGCCCGCGGTTACCTGGCACGGGCCCTGACGGTCGCCGAGGAGTGCCGCCTGCAGCGCACCCGGGGCTGGGTCCTGCAGATGACGGCCGACCTGGACATCGACGCCGGCGACCCGGAGTCGGCCCTGGCCCTGCTGCGCCGGTCGCGGGAGGTCTTCGAGCAGATCGGCGAGCGCCGCGGGCTGGGGTGGACCCTGCGCATCACGGGCGACGCCTACCGGGAGCGCGGGCAGTACGACCGGGCCCTCGCGCAGTACCAGGCCGCCTTGGAGATGATGCCGACCTTCGACGACCGGCGGGGTATCGCCCGCATCCTGGGTGCCATCGGCGCGCTCCACCAGCGCGCGGGCCGGACCCAGGACGCCCTGGAGCACTACGAACACAGCCTCACCGCGTTCCGGCAACTCGGTGACCTGCAGTGGCAGGCCCACACCCTCCGCGCCCTGGCGGACGAGTACGCGTGCGCGGGCGAGACGGCGAAGGCCGAGGCCTACCGTCGGGAGGCGGTGACCTTGCTGGCCGGTCTGCCCGGCGGCACGGCCCGCGCCCGGCCCAGCCGCCGGCTGTGACCCGGGCGCAGCCACCCCCCGCGGCAGCCTCAGGGAGCCGTGGAGCCGGCCGGCGGACCGACCGCCGCACCCGCGAGGAGCCACTGCCAGCGGCGGCGTTCGGTGAGGACCGTGGTGGCGGCCAGCAGCGTCACCAGGCTCGCCGCCCAGCCGGGCCAGGCCAGCCATGACGAGACCACCGCGGCGGCGACCTGGAGCAGCACGAGAAGGACCGTGACCCAGCCCGGCACCGCGACGATCACGCTCGTCTTGTCGCCCGGAGTGGACAGACACGTGGGCAGCCCGATCAGCATCACCACCGCGAGGACGGCCAGCAGCCACGAGTGGCCGGCCAGCGCCCAGGGGGTCGCCACCCAGGCGACCAGTTCCACCGCGAAGCGCACCACCGACGCGGCACGGTCGTCCGGCCGGCCCGTCGTCGTTCCCGCAGCAGCGTCCGTCACCCGCGGATACTCTCACGCCCCTGCGGCGGACCGGATCCCGGTCCGGCACGACGCCGTCCGGGGGAACGTCCGGTGCGCCTGGAACACGACGGTGCCCGGGGTGGTTGTGGTCGGTACGGCATCTGATCATCCACGTTTCACACACCTGGAGAGTCATGAAGATCGGCATCATCGGCGCGGGGAACATCGGTGGCAACCTCACGCGTCGTCTGACGGCACTCGGGCACGACGTGTCCGTGGCCAATTCGCGGGGTCCCGAGACGCTGTCCGCGCTGGTCGAGGAGACCGGGGCCACCGCGGTGCCCGTCTCGCAGGCGGCGCGCGGCGCCGAGGTCGTCGTGGTCACCATCCCGCTGAAGAACGTGCCCGAGCTGCCCGACGGCCTCTTCGACGGGGCGGCCGAGGGCTTCACCGTCATCGACACCGGCAACTACTACCCGCAGCAGCGCGACGGGCGGATCGCCGCGATCGAGGACGAGGGCCTGACCGAGAGCCGCTGGACGGAGCGCCAGCTGGGCCACCCGGTGGTGAAGGTCTTCAACGGCACCTACGCGCAGGACATCCTGGACAAGCCGCGCCCGGCGGGCGCCGCCGACCGGGTCGCGCTGCCGATCGCCGGGGACGACGAAGGGGCGAAGAAGGCCGTCCGCTCCCTGCTCGACGAGCTCGGCTTCGACACCGTCGACGCGGGCGGCCTCGACGAGTCCTGGCGCCAGCAGCCCGGCACCCCGGTGTACGGGCTCGCGGCCGGCACCGACGAGATCGTCGCCGCGCTGGCGGCGGCCTCCCCCGAGCGCCCGGCGGAGTTCCGCGGCTGACGGCCGGAAACGGCCCACGGAGGCGGCGAGCGCACTGCCGCCTCCGTGGGCCGTCGCCCTGTCGACCCGTTCACACCTCGACCCGTCGACCGGGTGCCGGCCGTCGGTCGACGGCCGTCAGCAGGTGGGCAGCGAGTCGTCCCAGGCCGGTCCCTTGATGTAGATGTTGCTGATCCAGCCCTGCTGGTCCGCCAGCCTGCTCCATCCGTCGTTGGTGTAGCCGTCGGCGGTGACGCTCTCACTGTGCTTCTGGCACACCACGCTCACCTGCGTCGGTCCCGCCAGCGTGGCGACCACACCCGACCCGGACGTGGCGTCCTGGTGGACGCGCACGTTGGTGCCCCAGGTCGTGCGGGTGTTCGCGTGGGTCTCGCCGCCGGGACTGCCGGGAACGGCGTCGCAGGCGGGTACGTCGGCGAGCCAGGCGGCGCCCTTGACGTAGATGTTGGAGATCCACGCCTGGCGGTCCGCCAGGTGGCTCCAGGCGTCGTTGGTGATGCCCTCGGCCGTCACCGACTGGCCGTGCACCTGGCAGTCGATCGTCACCGCCGTCGGTCCGGGGAGCAGGTCCGCGCGCTCGCTCGTGACCGTCGGCGCCGTGTGCAGATACACGTTGGTTCCCCACGTCATGTGATCGCCGCCCACGGCACCGCCGTTGCCGCCACCGCAGGTGGGGACGTCGACCAGCCACGCGGCACCCTTGACGAAGATGTTCGACACCCAGCCGTTGTAGTTGGGCAGGAAGCTCCACGCGTCGTTGGTGATGCCGGACGCCGTCACCGACTCCGCGTGCTTCTGGCACGAGATGCCGATGTCCGTCGGGCCGGCCAGCGTGGTCACCAGACGGCCGGAGACCGACGGGATGGCCCGGATGTTGACATTGGTTCCCCACGTGGAGTGGGCGCCGCCTGCCGGCGCCGAGCCGTCGCAGGCGGGAATGCCGGGAAGCCATGCCGGTCCGCGCACGTAGATGTTGGAGATCCAGCTTCCGCCGATGTCCGGCAGGTGCGACCAGACGTCGTTGGTGTAGCCCTCGGCCGTCACCGACTGGGCGCGCTTCTGGCAGTCGATCCGGATCGCCGTCGGACCGCTGAGCGTGGTGTAGACCGGCCCCGACGTCGCCGGCGTGGTGTGGGTCCGCACGTTCGTGCCCCAGGTGGAGTTGGGACCGCCGACGCCTCCCCCGCCGCCGCTGCCGGAGCCCGAGGGCCGGACCGCGCCCATGTAGTCGTGGTGGTTGGACATGGGCGACACGCGGATCTTCTCGTCGGACTGCGGGGCCTCGGCGATCAGCCCGGTGCCCAGATAGATCGCGGTGTGGTGGATGTGCGCGGAGGTGCCGAAGTAGACGATGTCACCGGCCCGCAGCACGCTCTCGCCCATCGGCGGACCGAACCGCACCGACCACGGGGCCCGGTAGGCCGAGTCCGCGGTGCGGTCGCCGATGAGGTCGTAGCCGGCGGCCTTGTAGTAGGCGTAGCGGACGTAGCCGGAGCAGTCGAAGCCCTTGCGGTACGGGTCGTTGGCGCTGCGGACGGGGTCGGACTGGTCGACGGAGCCGAACGTCGCCTGCGGCGGGGAGACGCTGTGCCCGCCGCCCCAGGTGTACCAGGTGTCCGCGGCGATGACGGAGCAGGCTGCCGCGATGGCGGCCGCGCCCAGGGGGTCGGTGTCGGTGTGGGCCGCGCACGGGGTGCCGGGGTTGGGGTCGGAACCGCCCTGCGGCGGCCCGGCGAAATCGACCGCGGCGGCGACGGCCTTGGCCGCCATCCGGTTCGCCGTCACGCCGCGGTCGCCCGCGCCGTACTGGGTGTGCGCGGGAATGCTGTACGCGAACTGCTGCGCCAGGTCGTCCGTGCTGGGCGGCCCCGGACGGTTGCAGACGTGGTCGTCGGTGCGGCACACGTCGAAGTACCGGCCGTCGCCGATGAACCCGGCGAACGTGCCCGGGACCGTCAGCCGGCCCAGCAGGCCGCCGTCGGAGACGTTGGGCGAGCCTGTGGTGAAGTACGGATTGATGGTGAGCATCGCCCCGGCCTGCGCCATGCCGATCTGGCCGTTGTTGCGGCTGGGGTCGGCGACCGTGAGCACCGCGCCGATGGTGTCCGCGTGCGCCTGCACCACCGGCAGCTGCAACGCCGATTTCACGACGTGCGCGCCCATCGAGTAGCCGAGCAGGATCAGGTGGGGGTGGTTGACGCACCCGGCATAGAAGTTGACCTCGCTGGCCAGCCGGTCGCGGCCGATGTTCAGCCCGGTCCAGTAGTCGGGCAGCCCGCCGGGCCAGGGGCGGGAGATCAAGGACGCCGGATACTTGAGGTTGCGGATCGTGATGGACGGGTCCTGGACGCCCTTGCTGTGCAGCGCCTGCACGATCCCCGCGATGAACCAGCTGTTGACACCGCTGGAACCCCACTGCATCCCGTCGCCCTGGTGGGTGGTGTCCTCCTCGGTGCCGTACGCCGAGATCACCACCCAGCTGGGTCCGCAGACCGGGTCGCCCGGATCAGGATCGGGGTAGTCGGCGCGGGCGTCCGGAGCGGCGCCGAGCGTCGTGCCCGCCGCCATCGCCAGCAGGACACAAAGGAGCAGAAGCCACCGTGGCAGCCTCGACCTGGTAGTCACGTTCACTGTACGAGAGCCCTTCCTGCACGGTCGTGGCACCGACCGGAGGACCGCGGGAGCATCACCACGCAGCTCGCTGTCGATGCGTCGTCACCTTGCCGGTGAGGGGACAGCATGTGCCGGGCGGGGTGTCCGGGCAATCATTTCGAACACACGCTAATCCTGCGACGCTGCGTGCCGTGGCGCTACGCTGCTGTGCCGTGCGGCAGACACGGCTCGACACCGCTCGGATCAGGGCAGCCCGCCAGGTCGTCGACCCGGTCTTCCTCGACACGCCGCTGTACCGCTGCGAGGCGCTGGAGCCGGTTGTCGGGTGCGCGGTGAGCATCAAGCTCGAAACGGCGAACCCGGTCCGCAGCTTCAAGGGGCGCGGCACCGAGATCGTCGCGAGCCGGCTCGCCGACGGCGGCTCGCGGGCCGTGGTGTGCGCCAGCGCGGGCAACCTCGGCCAGGCCCTCGCCTGGTCCGGGCGCGGCCGGGGGCTCGACGTCACCGTGGTGGCCTCGCGCTTCGCGACGGTGGCCAAGCTCGACCGCATCCGCGCGCTGGGCGCCCGGCTGGAGCTGGTGGACGGTGACCACGAACTGGCGCGTGAGCGCGCCGCGGACATCGCACGGTACGAGGGCATCAGGCTGCTCGAGGACAGCTTGGACCTCGAGAGCTGCGAGGGTGCGGCGACCATCGGCCTGGAACTGGTGGCCGGTGGGCCCTCGTTCGACACCGTGCTGATCGCTCTCGGCGGCGGAGCACTGGCCACCGGCGTGGGTCATGTGGTGAAGGAGCTCGCACCCGCCATCGAGGTGGTCTGCGTCCAGCCGCTGGGCGCACCGGCGTTGACCCGCTCATGGCACCAGCGGCGGGTGGTCACCACCGACTCGACCGACACCATCGCCGACGGCGTCGCCGGCCGCCGTCCCATCCAGGCCGTCCTGGACGACCTCCTGGTGGTCGCCGACGACGCGGTCCTGGTGCGCGAGGCGTCGATCGTGACCGGTATGCGCCTGCTGCTGGAGCACGCCGGCCTCGTCGTCGAACCCTCGGCCGCGCTGGGCGTCGCCGCGATCCTGGAGGACCGGGACCGCTGGGCCGGCCGGCACGTCGTCACCATCGTGTGCGGCAGCAACGTCGACGCGGACGCCTATCGCCGCTGGGTCGGCGCGGCCCCCGTCCCCGCGTCGTGAGGGGGGCGGGGGCCGCGCCGCAGCGGCGGGCGGCGCGCTCAGCCGTTGAAGGTGTCCGGGTCGGGGCCGGTGCGCTCGTCACGGTCGAGTGCGGAGATCTCCCCGAGGTCGGCCGTGGTGAGCTCGAAGTCGAACAGGTCGAAGTTCTCCTCGATGCGCTTCTGGGTCACCGACTTGGGAAACACGATGTCTCCGCGCTGGAGGTGCCAGCGCAGCGTCACCTGGGCGGGCGTCTTGCCGACCCGCTGGGCGATGCGGTTGATGGTCGGGTCGTCGAGCACCTTGCCCTGGGCGATGGGCGACCAGGCCTCGGTGGCGATCTGGTGTTCGGCGCCGAAGGCCCGGACGTCGTCCTGGGAGAGGTAGGGGTGCACCTCGATCTGGTTGACCGCGGGCACCACGTCGCTGTCCTCCATCAGGCGGCGCAGGTGGCGGGGCTGGAAGTTGGAGACACCGATGGCCTTGGCCCGGCCGGAGCGGTAGATCTCCTCCATCCCCTTCCAGGTGTCCACGAAGTCGCCCTTGGCGGGCAGCGGCCAGTGGATGAGGAAGAGGTCCAGGTAGTCCAGGCCCAGTGCCTCCAGGCTGCGGTCGAAGGCCCGTAGGGCGTTGTCGTGCCCGTGGGCGTCGTTGTTGAGCTTGCTGGTCACGAAGACGTCGGCACGATCGAGACCGGAGTCGCGGACCGCCTGGCCGACCCCCTTCTCGTTGCCATACATCTGCGCCGTGTCGATGTGCCGGTAGCCGGTGTTCAGCGCCGCCAGCGTCGTCTCGCGGGTGTCCTCCGGCGGGATCTGGAAGGTGCCGAAGCCGAGCTGCGGGATCTGGACGGCGTTGTTGAGGGTGATGGAGGGTACCGAGGGCATGAAAGCTCCTGGTGTCGTGGTGCGGGGGAAGTGCGGAGGACAGTCGCGCGGGAGGTGGCCGGAGCGCGCCGGATCGCTCAGCCGGCGATTCCGCGCAGCTCGGCGTCGGGCGGCAGGATCCGCACCAGCTTGCGGTTGACGAACTCCTGCATGCCGAGCTTCGACAGCTCCCGCCCGTAGCCGGAGCGCTTGATGCCGCCGAACGGCAGGTCCGGCTGGGTCGAGGTCGGGTGGTTCACCCAGACCATGCCGGTCTCCACGCGCTCGGCAACCCGGCGGGCGCGCTCCACGTCGGCGCAGAAGACGGATCCGCCGAGTCCGTACCGGCTGTCGTTGGCGAGGGCAACGGCCTCGTCCTCGTCGGCGACCCGGTGGACGACCGCGGCCGGGCCGAAGAGCTCCTCGGCGTAGGCGCGCATGCCCGGCTTGACCCCGGTGAGGATCGTGGGCTCGACGAACGCGCCCGGCCGGTCGATCCGGTGGCCGCCGGTGACCAGTTCCGCGCCCTGCTCGACCGTCTCGCGGATCTGGTCGGCCAGCTCCGCGGCCGCCCGCTCCGAAGAGAGCGGGCCCACGGTGGTGGCCTCGTCGGCGGGGTCGCCCGGCCGCAGTGCCTCGAAGGCGCGGCGCATGCCGTCGAGGAAGTCGTCGTAGACGTCCGCCAGCACGATGAAGCGCTTCGCGGCGACGCAGCTCTGACCGGTGTTGGCCATCCGGCCCGCCACCGCGGCCCCGACGGTGCGCTCCAGCCCCTCTCCGTCGAGGACGATGAAGACGTCGCTGCCGCCGAGCTCCAGCAGGCTGGGCTTCACGTTCCGCCCGGCGCGCTCGGCGACCTGGGCGCCCGCCTTCTCGCTGCCGGTCAGGGAGGCTCCGCGCACGTGCGGGTGGTCGATGATGCGCGAGATCTCGTCGTGGCTCACGAACAGGTTCGTGTAGACGCCCTCGGGGGCCTCGGCGTCACGGAACAGCGACTCCAGCGCGAGCGCCGACTGCGGGCAGATCCCGGCGTGCTTGACCAGCACGGTGTTGCCCAGCACCAGGTTGGGGCCCGCGAAGCGGACCACCTGGTAGAGCGGGAAGTTCCACGGCATGACGCCCAGCAGGACGCCGAGGGGCTCGCTGACGAGGTACGCCTCCCCCTCCTCCACGTCGAGCGGCTCGGCGGCGGCGAAATCCGGCCCGTGCTGCGCGTAGTACTCCAGGATCGACGCGGCGAGATCCACCTCGCCCCGCGCCTCGGAGATCCGCTTGCCCATCTCCAGCGTGATGAGCTGGGCCAGCTGTTCCTTGCGTTCCCTCATCAGCGCGCCCGCGCGTCCCACCACGGCGGCACGCTCCGCGATCGGGCGCCGCCGCCAGGCGCGGAACGCGTGGTCGGCGGTTTCCACCGCCGTGTCGACCTGCGCGCCCTCGATGGCCGGGAACTCCGCGAGAGTCTCGCCGGTGCAGGGGTTCACGGTCGCGAACGAGCTCTTGCGCTGGTCTGACATGCGATCTCCAGAACGACGGGGGCGGGAGCAAGCGGAACGTGATGTTCCGACCTTTTCCGGCTTCCCGTCATCAGGATGCGCAAACTGTTCATATAACCAAAAAGGTGCGCGGGTCAGGCCGGCCCGCCGGTCCGTGGTCCGAGAAAGCGGGCGCCGTAGTGGGCGGGGATCAGTGCCAGCCAGAACCACATGGCGGCGGCCGTGTCGACGTAGGCCAGCGGAATGGACAGGACGAAGACCAGCACACTGGCGGCGAGCCGGATGGTGAAGCGACGGCGTTCCGCTGCGGCGGGCGCGGCGGCCGAGGGGTGTATCCGGTGCTGGGTGAGCAGCAGCAGGACGACGTGCACGGCGTGGATCGCGGCCATGGCCGCCGCGTACAGGGCGACCGCGTCGGGCTGCGAGGCGTACTCCGCGAGCAGCGACGTCGGGAAGGGCAGCAGGGCGACCAGGCCGAGGCCGGCGAGGGTCACCCGGGTCACCAGGGTGCTGCCGGTGGGCAGGCCGGTCAGGATGCGGCGGTGGTCGCGCCAGAATCCGGAGATGAGGGCAAAGCTCAGCGCGAACGCACCGACCTTGGGGAGCGCGTCGTGCAGCGCCTGGTGGAACGCGGCGTCGCCCAGGTTCTCGGGGATCGCCACGTCGATGACGAGCAGCGTCATCGCGATGGCGTAGATCCCGTCGGCCAGGGCGACCAGGCGTGCCACGCTCGTGTCCTCCCCGCGGGAGGGCGTCGGTGCAGCTGAGGAGTGCGTCATGGCGCCGACAGTACGGTGTGCCGATCCGGTCGAGGTTCAGCCCACGGGGGCGCGCCCGCCGTGCCGTGCGGGCGCCGGGCCGCCGGGCCGCCCCCGGTCCCTCACTCCCTGGCGACGGGCAGCCGCCGGCGCACCGCCCGCTCGCCGCTCCGCGTCGCTCTGCCCCGGGCGCTGCCCAGGAAGCCGAGCAGGAACGCGGTGGGCATCGACAGCAGGACGACGGTCTGCAGCGGGAACCAGTTGAGGTGCCAGTCGGGGAACAGCGCCACGGGCGATCCGGAGAAGGTCGGTCCGCAGATCTGCAGTCCGACGGCGGAGCCGAGGCCTCCGTACAGCGTCCACAGCAGCCCCGTGCGGGTGTAGCCCTTCCAGAACAGGGAGTACACCAGGGCCGGCAGGACGCAGGAGGCCGCGACGGCGAGGGCGAGGGCGGACAGGATCAGCACGTTCCAGCCCTGCGCCCAGACCGCCAGCGCGATGCTCAGCGCCCCGACCGCCGCGGACGCCCAGCGGGCGGCCGCCACCTCCCGGCCCTCGGTCGTGCGCCCCCGGCCGAAGACATGGGTGTACAGGTCGTGGGCGACCGCGCCGGCGGCCGCCAGGGTGATGCTCGCCACGACGGCCAGGGTGGTGAGGAAGGTCGCCGACGCGACCAGGACGACGAGCAGTGCCCCGATCGGATGGGTGGACGACCCGCCCGCCAGCTCGCCGGTGAGCATCAGCAGGGAGCTGTTGGCCCCCGGATCCGCCGCCAGGATCACCGGAGCGCCGATCAGCGCCGCCGCCCCGAAGCCCATGACGGCGGTCGCGAGGCAGAATCCGCCGACGATGGCGATGGTGTGGCGCACGGTGCGGCGGGCGGTGGCCGCGTCGGGGGCCGTGTTGAGCTGCATGGCGACATGGGGCATGCAGGCCACCCCCAGCACGATGGTGACCATCAGGCCGATGAAGTCCACGGTGCTGCCGGGAGCGCTGGAGTCGGCGAAGCGCAGTCCGGGCCGCAGATAGGCGGCGGGGCGGCCGCTGCCGGTGCGCCCGGCGTCGATCAGGGAGTCGGTGCTCCAGCCGAAGCGGTGGAAGAGCACCACGGTGATGACCAGGGCCGTGCAGAGCAGCAGGATCGTCTTGATCACCTGGAGGACGGCCGTGCCGCGCATCCCGCCGAACACGGTCGCGGACACGACCAGGACGCCGATCATGATGATGGCCACCTGCACGGCGCCCGGCCCGGACAGCCCCAGCAGCACGGTGGTGGTGACTCCCGCGCCGGAGAGCTGGACGACCAGATAGGGCACGCACGCGCTCAAGGTCACCACGGCGACCGCGATCCGTACCGCGGGCCCGGGAGCGCGCAGCGCGAAGGTGTCGCCCAGGGTGTAGTTGCCGGTGCGGCGCAGAGGGGCCGCCAGGAGCAGCAGCACGCCCAGGGACAGCACGGTGCACAGGGCGATGAACAGCCCGTCGTAGCCGTAGACGGCGACGCTTCCCGGCGTGCCGAGCACCGTGGCCGCGGACAGGTAGACGCCCGACAGGACGAGGGCCCCGCGCAGCGGCGGCATCGTGCGGCCCGCTGTGTAGAAGTCGCCGACCCGGTCGGTCTCGGGGCCGACGAGGACGCAGACGAAGAGCATGGCGACGATGAACGCCAGGAAGGCCATGAGGACCATGGAGCGGGTGTCCCGGTCCAGGACGCCGGGCGTGGCGAGCAGCACCTCAGTTCTCATCGCCGCGCCCCTTCCGGACGTCGCCCTGGGCGCCGGCACGCACGTCGTAGCGCGCCGCCGTCCACAGCAGCAGGGCGCCCTGCGCGAGCAGCGCCAGCACTCCCACCGTGGTCTGCCCCCAGACCCGGGTGGCCATCAGGTCGGCGCCAAAGCTCGCGAACAGCAGGTGGACACCGAACACGCCCCCGTTGACCAGGGCGAACACCAGGCCCGGACGGTGTGGTCGTGGTCGGTGGTGGAGCCGGGGCGCGTACTGCTCGGACATGGCGGTTCTCCTGGCGGGCGTGGGTGCGGGTGGGGCACTCGGTGTGCGGGGATCACCCGAACACGCGCCGCCGACCGGGTCCATGCGCGGTGCGCAGACCGTTGCCGCGTCCCAAACCCCCCGTGCGCCAGTGTGCTGATGCACATTCAGCCAGGCAGCCGGAGCACGGCCTCCGATTCGTAGCCGGCGGTGCCCAGCACGGCGGCCGGCCCCAGCAGGCGGTGGGCGTCCAGGGCGAGGGTGAGGTGCACCAGGTCGCGGGGGCGGGACAGCGCCAGTCCGGTGAGCTGCTCGAAACGGCGCAGCCGGTTGAGCACGGTGTTGCGGTGGCAGAACATGTGCCGGGCCGCCTGGACGGCGGAGCCGCCGTTCTCGATCCAGATCGTGAGGGTGTCGAAGAGCGTCTCGCGGTCGGCGGGCTCCAGGTCGTACAGGGGCCGCAGCACGCGGTGGGCGATCTCGGCGGACAGGTCGGGCCGCGAGATGATCAGCCCGTCGGGCAGTCGGGCGTCGAGCCGGGCGACCTCGCCGTCGCTCCGGCAGGTGCGCAGGGCGAGTTCGGCCAGGTCACGGGCGCGGGCCAGGTGCTGCAGCCCCTGGATGACGGGGCTGATCCCGATGCGGACCCCGGGCCCGGCGGACAGGCCGGCGACGAGCTCGTCCAGGCTGTGGGCGCCCAGGTGGGCGACGAAGACGTCCCGGGCGCCGTAGGCGTGGCGCAGGATCCGGATGCCGGCGACCTCCGGGAGTGTGGAGGGCGTGCGACCGTGCGGCGGGGTGGCGGTGGCCACCGCGACCGCGTAGCGCCCGTCGACGGGCAGATCGAGGATGGCCGCCGCGTCCCGGGTGAACTCCGGATCGTTGCGGCTCTCCAGGAGCGCGGCGAGGATCAGGCGGACGCGTTCGCCGTGCCGGCTGGCGACGCCCTTGGCTGCCTGCCGGTAGGCGTCGGCGACCAGGACGGCGTCGCGGTCGTTGTTCCTCCACACCAGCTCGGCGACGTGGACCAGCTGGTGGGCGTCGCCGAGCTGGTTCCGCTCCACCGCGTGGACGATCCCGTTCCACACGCTGGATCCGGCGACGCGGTAGGCGTGCAGCACCTCGTCGAGCGGACGGCCCTGCTCCGCGCGCCGGGTGCCGAGTTCCCTGGTGTACCGCTCGACGTCGACGATCGCGTCCGGGTCCAGCGTGGCCTCGAGTGCGTACCGTACGCCGATGCCCACGGTCCGCCGCATGTCCGGCGGGGCGAGGACGGGGTCGGTGTAGTACGGCACCTCGGCGCGGATCCGCGCCGCCACGGTGTCGGCGAGGGCCGTGCCCTGCCGCAACAGGTGCCGGCAGACGTGCTCGAGCAGCTCGACAGCCGGCGCGGCCAAGGTCACCCCCTGGATGGTGACGTCACCGGTCGGGCCGACGACGGGGCGGATGCCCGCAGGGGTGCGGGCGGTGCGGGGGATGGAACTGGTGTGCTGCATGGACCCTCCAGATGGACAGGGCGTGTGAGACACCGCGGACCACATGCTAAGCAGTTGCTTACCCGAGGGCGAGGGCTCAACCAAACCGTGATGAAGCCGCACCACGGGCGGACGGTTGTGTCCGG
Source organism: Streptomyces sp. NPDC006733 (assembly GCF_040636125.1). Taxonomy (NCBI): domain Bacteria; kingdom Bacillati; phylum Actinomycetota; class Actinomycetes; order Kitasatosporales; family Streptomycetaceae; genus Streptomyces; species Streptomyces sp. NPDC006733. Next base: position 157,125 of record NZ_JBEYJD010000004.1, read on the forward strand.
TCACAAGCCGGAAGGCCTCCGGATGGGAGCGGACAGCGGCTCTGCGGACGGCCATGGACCTGCTCCGGCCGCCCGTGCTCTCGTAACGGCCAGTTGGCGCCGACCCCGCTCGTGCGCCACTGGTCCACGAGGAGACCTTGATGAGCCTTCCACCGGGTCAGGCCGGATCCCTGTCAGTCAGTGATCTCCACGTCACGTACGGACGGTCCGTGCGCGCCCTGCACGGGGTGTCGTTGACCGTCCCGCACGGGCGCATCGTCGCTGTCCTGGGGTCCAACGGCGCGGGCAAGACCACGCTCCTGCGGGCCGTCTCCGGCACGCTCGCACTCCACCGGGGCACGGTGGACCGCGGCACGGTGCACTTCGGCGACACCCGCCTGACGGGCGACTCCGCGCAGTCCGTGGCCGCCGGTGTGGTGCAGGTGCCCGAGGGCCGCCGGGTCTTCGGCGCCCTGTCGGTGGAGGAGAACCTGCGGGCCGGCTTCCTCGGGGCCCGCCGCCGCGGCGCCGCCGAGCGGCGGGCGGCCCGCGAACGCGTCTTCGCCCTCTTCCCCGTGCTGGCAGAACGGCGGCGGCAGGCCGCGGGGCTGATGTCCGGCGGCGAGCAGCAGATGCTCGCGATGGGCCGCGCGCTGATGGCCGGCCCGCGGCTCCTGCTGCTCGACGAGCCCTCCCTGGGACTGGCACCGCTGATGGTCCAGCGCATCGCCGGGATCATCCGCGAGATCAATGCCCAGGGCACGTCGGTGCTGCTCGTGGAGCAGAACGCCGCCATGGCACTGGAGCTGTCCGACCGCGCCTCGGTGCTGGACGTGGGCCAGGTGCGGCTGGAGGGACCGTCGGCCGAGCTGGCCGGCACCGATGAGGTACGCCGGCTGTACCTGGGCGAGGTCAGCGACCCCGACACAGAGAAGGAGCAGGTCGTGCCCGCCGCCGGCTCCGCCCCCGCGCTGTCCGCGACCGGACCCAAGCTCACCGAGCTGGGCCGGTGGAACGGATGAGCCGCGACGCCGTCGGCACGGCGCGCGCGAGCGCCCCGGAGCCGGACCCGCAGGGCCTGCCCCAGCCGGTGCCCGTCCTGACGGTCGACGCGCTGACCGTCCGCTTCTCCGGCCTCGTCGCCCTGGACAACGTCTCGTTCACGGTGGCGCCCGGTGCGATCCACGCCCTGATCGGACCCAACGGCGCGGGCAAGTCGACCTGCTTCAACGTCGTGTCCGGGGTGTACCGCGCCACGGCCGGCTCGGTCCGGTACGCGGACCAGGACCTCACCCGCCTGTCACCGCACCGCATCGCCCGGCTGGGCGTGGCCCGCACCTTCCAGAACATCGTGCTCACCAACGGAAGCGTGGCCGAGAACCTCATGCTCGGCCGGCACAGCCTGACCCGGGCGGGCTTCGCGACCACCGCGCTGCGCCTGCCCGCGGCGGTGCGCGAGCAGCGCCGCCACCGGGAGCGCGCGGCCGAGATCGCGGACTTCCTCGGCCTGGGGCCCGTCTTCGACCAGCCGGTCGGCTCGCTGGCCTACGGCGACCGCAAGCGCGTGGAGATGGCGCGCGCGCTGTGCATGGAACCGCAACTGCTGCTGCTGGACGAGCCGGTGGCCGGCATGCACCCCACCGAGCGGGCGGCCATGGCCGAGACCATCGCCTCGGTCCGCGACGCCCTGGGCATCTCGATCCTCATCGTCGAGCACGACATGGGGCTGATCATGCGGATCGCCGACGCGGTGACCGTGCTGGACTTCGGCCGGCTCATCGCCGACGGCCCGCCCGAGAGCATCCAGCGCGACCCGGCCGTCATCAACGCCTACCTCGGCCGGACGGACGAGGACCCGCCGGACCCGGCCGGGACGGAGCCGGCCAGGACGGGCGAGGGCCCGCCGGCCGCGACCGCCGCCGCCCCGGACGGCGGCGCGCACGACGAAGGGACCCACCTGTGACCAAGCTGGCCGAAATCATGCTGAACGGGCTGGCGCTGGGCGCCATCTACGCCCTGATAGCCCTGGGCTTCGTCGTGATCTTCAAGGCGTCGGGCGTCATGAACTTCGCCCACGGCTCGCTGCTGCTGTTCGGCGGCTACGTCGTGGCGCGCCTGCACGACACGGTCGGCTTCCTCGCGGCCGTCGTCATCGGGGCCGCGCTGGCGGCGGCGCTGGCAGGGCTGGTGCAGGTGCTGGCCGCGCGGGGGCTGCGCGGGGCGGAGATCCACACCCTGACCATCCTGACGATCGGCGTGGACGTCCTGATCGGCACCGAACTCAACCGCCGGGTCGGCGCGGACTTCCTCAGCATGGGCGATCCCTGGGGCTCGGAGGTCGTACAGCTGGGCGGCGTCACCGTCGCCGAGGCCCGGATCGCCGCCATCGTGGTGGCCGTCGTCCTCATCAGCGTCTTCTTCGCGGTCTTCCGCTGGTCCCGCTGGGGCCTGTCGATGCGGGCGGCGGCGGCCGATCCGGAAGCCGCGTGCCTGATGGGCATCCGGCTGGACCGCGTACGGCTCATCGCCTGGGGTGTCGCCGGCGCCCTGGCGGCGGTCGCCGCGGTGTTCCTCGCCGCCTTCCCCGCCCCGGGCCTGGACCGCACGACCAGCCAGGTGGCACTGAGCGCCTTCCCCGCCGCGATCCTCGGCGGGATGGACTCGGCCGCCGGCGCCCTCGTCGGAAGCTTCATCGTCGGCCTCACCTCGGCGCTGGCCGCCGGCTACCAGAGCGAGCTGAGCGCCCTGGGCAGCGGCATCTCCGATGTGGCGCCCTACCTCGTGATGGTCCTCGTGCTCCTGGTCCGGCCGACCGGTCTCCTGGGATCCAAGGAGCTGACCCGTGTCTGAAACCCTGTCACCCGACCTCTCCCCGGCCCCCGCGCCGGCCGCGCCCGCCGGGCCGGGCGGCGCCCGCCGCACCGGCCGCGCGCCCCGCGTGGCCATCGCCACCGCCGTCCTGCTGCTGCTCGCCCTGCCCTTCTACGTCTCCTCGTTCTGGCTGCAGACCGGGCTGTTCGCCATGGCCGCCGTCATCGGCGCCATCGGCCTGAACCTGCTCTCCGGGACCACCGGCCAACTCTCCCTGGGCCACGCCTTCTTCCTCGCCGTCGGCGCCTACGGCTACGTGTGGCTGGCCGGGGATCCGTCCGGCACCGGCACCTCCCACCTGTCCGGGCTCGGCCTGCCGCCCCTGGTCGCCCTGGTGCTCGCCGTCGCCCTCACCGGCGCCGCGGGCGGCCTGTTCAGTCCCATCGCCGGCCGGCTGCGCGGGATGTACCTGGGCATCGCCACGCTCGCCCTGGTCTTCCTCGGGCACCACGTGATGCTCAACGCCCGGGAGATCACCGGCGGGTTCAACGGCCGCTCCGTACCGGCGATGGAGCTGTTCGGGTTCTCCTTCACCGACACCTCGCCCGCGGGGCTCGCCGTCCTCGGCGTCCCCTTCGGCGGACTGGAGCGCCTGTGGTACCTCGGCCTGGCCCTGGTGGCCGTGGCCTACCTCACCGCGCGCAACCTGCTGCGCGGACGCCCCGGCCGGGCCCTGGCCGCCATCCGCGACAGCGAGATCGCCGCGGCGGTCATGGGGGTCCCGATCGCCCGCTACCGCTCCGGCGCCTTCATCGTCTCCTCCATGTACGCCGGCACCGCCGGCGCCCTGCTGGCCCTGGTGTTCAAGCGCGTCGTCCCCGACCACTTCGGGCTGCTGCTGTCCATCGACTACCTGGCGATGATCGTCATCGGCGGCCTCGGTTCGGTCGGCGGCGCCGTCGCCGGCGCGGTCTTCGTCTCCCTGATGCCGCAGCTCCTCACCAAGTACGCCGACCACCTGCCGCTGCTCACCGCCCCCGGGACGGCCGGATCCGGCCTGACCCCGGGCGACGCGGCGCGCTACCTCTACGGCGCCGCGATCGTCCTGATCCTGGTCTTCGCACCGGGCGGCCTGGCCGCACTGGCCCACCGGCGCCCCCGCTCCCGCAACGACACCGCGCGCCGCAACGGGCGCCTTCCTCTCCTGCACCGCACCACTTCCGAGCCCCAGGGCGCCGAAGCACTTTCCTCGAAGGAGCACACACCGTGAGACACCCTCGCCTCGTCCCCGCCGCAGCCGCCCTGGTCGTCCTCGTCCTCGGCGCCTCCGCCTGCAGCACCAAGGGCGACACCGCAACCGACGCACCGGGCAGCGACGGCCTGAAGACCGGGCCGGGCGTGACGGACACGACCATCACCCTGGGCGCCCTGACCGACCTCACCGGCCCCTACGCCTCGCTCGGCAAGAGCATCGTCAACGCCCAGCAGCTCTACGTCGACCAGATCAACGCCGCCGGCGGGGTGTGCGGCCGCCAGGTGCGGATCACCGTCAAGGACCACGGCTACGACGTGCAGAAGGCGGTGTCCGCGTTCACCGAGACCGAGCCGAACGTGGCCGCCCTGTCCCAGGTGATCGGCTCCCCCATCGTGGCCTCGCTGCGGCAGGACATCGAAGCCAAGCACCTGCTGACGCTCCCGCTGGCGTGGGCCTCCAGCCTGCTGGGCAACGAGTACGTCCAGGTCGTCGGCTCCACCTACGACATCGACATGATCAACGGCGTCGACTTCATCGCCCGGACCGCGAAGCTGCAGCCCGGCGACAAGATCGGCCATGTCTACTTCGAGGGCGAGTACGGTGAGAACGCCCTGGCCGGAGCCACCTACGCCGCGCAGCAGCACAAGCTCAGCATCGTCGGGCAGAAGATCAAGCCGACCGACCAGGACCTGACGGCGCAGGTCACCGCCCTGAAGCAGGCCGGCGTCAAGGCCATCCTGCTGAGCGCGGGGCCCAAGCAGACCGCCGCGCTGGTCGGCACCGCCGCCGCGCAGGGCTTCGCCGTCCCGGTCATCAGCAACGCGCCAGGATTCGCACCGCAGTTGCTGGCCACGCCGGTCGGGCCCGCCCTGGAGAAGCAGCTCTTCCTGGTCAGCCCCGCTCCGGCCTTCGGATCCGACGAGCCCGGCATCAAGAAGCTCGCCGACGACTACAAGGCCAAGTACCCCAAGGACACGCTGGACACGGGTGTCATCAGCGGCTGGGACACCATCAGCGTCCTCGGTGAGGACCTCAAGGCGGCGTGCAAGGCCAAGAACCTCACCCGGGAAGGGATCGTCGAAGCGCACCGCAAGCAGACCGGCCTCAGCATCCTCGGCGTGTCCCTCGACTTCTCCGACCGCGCCAAGCCGTCCACCTACCGGTCCTTCATCCAGAAGCCGTCCAAGCAGGCCCCGGGCGGCCTGGTGACCGTCGAACCGGCCCACGAGGTGCCCGCCGTGCGGACCTACACCCTGCCCAAGGGCTGATCCGTCCCGCTCCCGGTCCGCCGGGCACGGCCGCGCTCCCCCGCGCGGCCGTGCCCGGCGGACCGCCGTCAGGCGAGGGGGCGCTGCTGCTCCAGCACGGCCAGGCCCAGGGACGTGACCGTGTGCAGAACGGCCTTGCCCTCGCGCACGGTGCTGATCAGGTGGGCGTTGCGCAGCACCGTCGCGTGGTAACTCGCGGCCGCGGGCGAGATGTTCAGGCGGCGGGCCAGCTCCGTGGTGCCGCATCCGCCGACGGCCGCCCCCAGCACGGCGGCCCGGGTACGTCCCAGCAGGTCGTCGAGGGGCGGGGTGGCGGGCTCGTCGACGCTCTCCCACAGCGCGCTGCCGAGTTCGGCGCCATGGACGCTGGGCACCGCCAGGATCGGCGCGCGGCCCGGATCCAGCGGGGCGTGCAGCACTTCGACGTACCGGGTGGAGAACATCGTGGGCACGATGACGAGCCCTCGCCCGTCCAGGTGGACGTCCCCGTCGCGGGGGTGGGCCACGTGGAGCACGGGCGGCTGCCAGCGGACCAGCGGGCCGCCCAGTTCGGTGAGGAGCTGCTCGACCCCGCCGTCGGCCATCGCGCCCGCGTACCCGGCCCGAACCTGACTCAGATGCGAGCGCACCCCGCTCCAGTAGGGGGCGAGGGCCGTGCTGTGGCAGGCCTTGAGTGCGGCGGCCACCTGCAGGCGGGCCTCCCGGTCGCCGTCCGCCAGGTTCCGGGCCCAGGAGCGGTGCGCGGGCCGGAACTCGATGTCCTGCAACTCCAGGCGCAGCAGGGTACGGGAAGCCCCCAGGAAGTGCTCCACCGCTTCGTCGATGCACGGGGTGTGCCCCGTCAGGCTCGCCATGTCGACCGGCGGCCCGTGTGCGGGCAGCAGCGCGGCGAGGGGGCCGACCTGTTCGCCCAGCCGTCCGCGGACCGACGTCTGCCAGCGGCGGAAGGCCAGGCCCGCGTCGCGGTCCCGCAGCAGCTTGATGCTGTCCAGCGTCTCCGCCGCCACGCCGATCGTCGCGCCCACCCGGGTCCGTGCCAGGTCCTCCGCCGTGAAGTGGATGCGTTTCACCGAGCGCCCCTTACGCCTCGCCATGTGGCCAACAGCAGTCTGCGTTCCGCGGGGACGTCGCACAAGGATCCCTCGGACCAGCGCCGTTCCGCCCCCGGGCCGGGAAGGGGAAGGCCGGCACCGATCGCGCCCAATGGGCTACGTTGTGCGGCGATGACTACCGGGACGGCCTCGCGCCACTCACGATTCGGTTACCCGGCGCTCCGCTGAGCGCCGTACGGGCCGGTTCCGGCCCGCTGCCGCGTCGGGGATCCGGCGCGGCCGCCCGCGCCCCGCCTCCTGTCGTGCCGACCGCAGTTCAACACGTCGACCACAACAGGAGACCCCATGCGCACCACAACGCTGCACATTCCCACCGCCGACGGCCGGGCCGACGCCTTCGCCGCCTTCCCCGACGGCGGCGGGCGGCACCCGGCGGTGCTGATGTACGCGGACGCCTTCGGCATCCGGCCCGCGCTCCGGACGATGGCCTGTGATCTGGCCCGTCACGGCTACTACGTCCTCGTCCCCAACGTCTTCTACCGCCACGGCCCGGCACCGGTCACCGCGCTGCCCGCGCATATCGGCGGTGAGGCCCGGTCCGCGCTCATCGCGCAGGTGATGCCCCTGATCGAGACACACACCCCCGAACGGGTCGGGCGCGACGCCGACGCCTACCTCGGCTTCCTCGCCGCCCGGCCCGAAGTCGCCGCAGGGCCGGTCGCGGTGACCGGCTACTGCATCGGCGGCCTGCTGGCGGTCCGCACCGCCGCCGCCCACCCCGACCGGGTGGCCGCCGTCGCCGCGTTCCACGGCCCGGTGCACGCCGACGGGCCCGACAGCCTGCGCCGCCTCACCGCGGCGGTCCACTTCGGCCACGCCGAGACGGACCTGACGCCCGAGGAGCTCGGCGAGCTCAACCGGGCGCTGGACGCCGCGGGTGTCGACTACACCTCCGAGATCTATCCCGGCACCGTCCACGGCTTCACGATGTCCGACACCGACGCCTTCGACCCCACCGCCCTGCGGCACCACTGGGACCGCCTGCTGCCCCTCCTGGACCGCTCCCTGGCCACCGGCTGACGTCCGCGGCAGGCCCAGGGCCCGTGGTCGTCACGCCCGGACGGCCGTGATGACCACGGGAGCCGACCGGCTCCGGGCACCGGGCATCAGCCGGAGCGTGAGTGTGGTGCCGTCCCAGGTGACGGGAAGCTCCTTCGCCGGGTCGGTCGAAAGGGCCGGCGACCAGCCGAGAGTGACGGACTCCCGCCCCGCGACCTGGGCCGGCACCCCGGTCCCGGTCCACCCGGTCGCCTCACTGCCGTTGTCGTTCCCCGGGTCGACGACGGACAGCGTCCCCGCCGAGAAGCTGTACGTCCCCGACCGTGCGGCGTCATCCATGTGCCAGGCCCCGGCCGCGATGGTGATGGTCGCGTACGTGTCGTGGGTCGTGCCCGCCGGGGTCATCGTCAGCTTCCAGGTGCCGCGCGCGAACGCGTCCAGGGCGACCGCCCCGACGGAGAGCTTGTCGCCCGGGCGGCCGTCGTCCTTCTTCCCGCCGCAGGCGGCCACGGCGGCCGTCACCAGCCCGATCCCCGCGTACTTGAGCGCCGCCCGCCGTCCCACGATCCGTTCCAGCTGCCTGAGGTCAGCGAGCATGATGAAACACCCCTCCGGTCCGCGATTCCCCTGACGCGCACGCGTACGGGCACCGCCGGCGCCTGGGCCTGCCGCGCTCCCCCGCCCTGCAATGCCGCCCCCGGTGCGGCGCACGCGGAGCCTTGCACACCGCGGCCCCCGCGGCGCGGGGTTCGACCCGATCGGCCCTCTTTCGAGTGGCGCACGGCCGGCCCGGGGACGCGGACGTGGCATGCGCGCGGCCGAGATCTCGCTCACACCGGGCCGCCCGCCACCGGGCGCCGCACGGGGGTGCCGCTCCGGGCGCGGTGGTCGGGCGCCTGGCGGCGGAGGTGGCGTGTAACGCTTTCCACGGCCCGAGCCAAGTAGAGATGTAAGGCAGTGCTCGTCCGTTCAAGGAGTCGTCCGTGCAAGCGGAGCATTCACCAGCGCCACCCGTACGTGATCCGGTCGGGTTCGCCGTGTTCTACCAGCAGCAGTTCGACACGGTGCTCGGCTTCGTGACCCGGCGCACCGACAGCCCGCACCTGGCGGCGGATCTGACCGCCGACATCTTCCTGGCCGCGCTGGAGCAGGCCCACACCTACGACGCGAAGCGCGGCGCACCGGTCGCCTGGCTCTACGGCATCTCCCGCAACGTCCTGGCCGCGCACTTCCGGGGCAGCGCCCGCGAGCAGCGGGCCACCGCCCAGCTCGCCGGGCGGCGGCTGCTGGACGAGCAGGACGTCAGCGCGATCGAGGCCCGCATCGACGCGGCCCGCGACGCCCGGCAGCTGGCCGAGCGGCACGCCGCCCTGTCCGAGCCGCTGCGCGCGGTGCTGGACCTGGTGGTCGTCGACGCCCTGACCACCCGCGAGGCCGCACAGGCCCTGGACATCAGCTCGGCGACGGCCCGGGTGCGCCTGCACCGTGCCCGCATGGCCCTGCAGCGCGCCGACCAGCAGAGCACGACATCCCTGCACGCGATCTCGGAGGCCCACTCATGACCACCCCCGTGCACTTCAAGGACCGGCTCGCCGAGGAGCTCACCGCCCACGCCCAGTCCCTGCCGCCCGCGCCCGCGGTGCCGGTGCGGGCACGCCACACCCGGCGCATCGCGGTCACCGCGCTGGGACTGGCGGCGGCGGCCACCGCCGTGCTGCTCATCCCGCACGACGCCCCCACCGCCGCCCCGCAGGCGGGCGCCGACCCCGGCGCCCAGGTGCACGGCGGCGGAACGGCGGTTCTGAGCAACGCCTCCTACACGGTGACTCCGCGCAAGGACGGAACCGTCACCATCCAGGTGACGGGCGCGGAGGTGTCCGGACTGCAGGCGGCGCTGCGCAGCCTGGGCGTGCCGGCCGTGGTGCTGCGGGTCTCGGACACCTGCCCCGCCAAGGTCCGCACCGACAACGCCCACCTCGAAACGGTCTCCACCCAGGACCCGCAGAACGGACGCCTGATGGTGATCCGGCCCAGCGCCATCCCGCACGGCGACAGCCTGCTCCTGGTGCAGGCCGACCTCAAGGGCACCCAGCACCCGAACCTCATGGGCTCCATGGAGGTCCTGCTGGCCAAGGGCGAGCCCACCTGCTTCCCCGCCTCGCAGAGCAACGTCATCGGCGAGGGCTAACGGACCCGAGCCCCGCGCAGGGCCCCGCGCCCCGCGCCCCCGGCCGGACCCGCACACGGCGGGTCCGGCAAGGGGCGCACCTGCGTTCCCGGCCGCCGCCTCACCCACCCATCGCGTCCCAGAACGCGCAGTGGTGCACGGACCCCGCGTCGACGGGGTGGATGCCGCCGGGTCCGGGAGCCAGCGACTGGACCGGCCGGGCGAGGGGTGACGGGGAGCCCAGGGCGGGCCAGAACGGGGCACCGGGGGTGTTCGGGTCGCCGGTGTGCGCGAAGGCCGCCCAGTAGTCGACCATCCGGTCGGACAGCGCGCGCTGGGCGTCGGTCAGCGGCCGCTCGGTGGGGAACGAGGAGAACAGGTACGGCATCTCGAAGCCGTGCGCCGCGCCGTAGGGGAAGTCCGGGTCGGCCGGCAGGCCGGCGAGGACCGGGGCGTCCGGGTCGCCGAACTCGTATCCGTAGAGGGCAAGGCCCGGGGCGTGGGCGGCGATGGTCCGGCCGGCGGCCGGCGTGGTGCACGCCAGCGACCGGTCGGTGAGCACCGCGGCCCAGGCCAGAGCGGGCGTGGGGTACGCCGCCGCCGGGTACCGCGCCTCGACGGCCGGGGCCGCGGAGCCGAAGGCGTCGGCCAGCCGGGCGCGGTAGTCGTCCTCGGTGCGGATCGGGAACGCGGCGAGGGACAGGCCGACGAACATCCGCATCTCGTCGTGGTTGGTGCCCTGCACGAGCGGCACGCGGTGGAAGCGTCCCGACGCCAGCGCCCGGTCCGGCGCCATGGGCAGCAGCGCGTTGCCGTAGGCGGGCCGGTTGAAGGACTGCATCAGCTGCGCGGTGGCCAGGCGGTCCGTGCTCAGCCCGCGCAGGCACGCCGGCACCGCGTCCGCGCCGCCCGCCGCGCAGCCCAGCTGCCGGGCGGCCTCCGTGCCGACGGCCTGGACCTCGCGCTGCGAGGCGAACGGCTGGTACGCCGGGGTGCCGGGTCCCAGGGCGCCGCGGGGGAAGGACATGCGGCACGAGCCGCTCTGGAGCACCGCCCGCTGGAAGAGTCCGGCGGCCGGCGGCGAGGTGAGGTGCGCGCAGATGCTGAGGGCGCCCGCGGACTCGCCGAACAGCGTGACGCTGCCCGGATCACCGCCGAAGCGCTCCGCGTTCGCCCGCACCCAGCGCAGGGCGGCCTGCTGGTCCGCCAGGCCGAACGGCGGGGCGGCGCCCAGCCCGGGGTGGCCGAAGTAGCCGAAGATCCCCAGCCGGTAGTTGACCGTGACGACGACCGTGTCGCCGCGGACCGCCAGCTGTTCGGGGCGGTAGTCGCTGCCGGCGCCGCCCAGGAAGGCGCCGCCGTGCATCCACACCAGCACGGGCCGCCGGTGCCCGGCCGGCTCGGCCGCCGGCCGGGTGACGTTGAGATAGAGGCAGTCCTCCGACCCGACCACGGCCCCGGCGCCGGGTGCCGGCATCTGCACGCACCGCTGCGCCGCCGTCGTCGCGTCCCGCACTCCCCGCCACGCGGTGGCGGGCCGCGGGGCGCGCCAGCGCAGCGGGCCGGTCGGCGGCGCGGCGTAGGGAACGCCGTCGAAGGTGCTGTACGAGCCGTGGTCCACGCCGCGAATCAGGCCGCGGTCGGTCCGCACGACGGGGTCGCCCTGCCGCGCGGAGTGCGGGGAGGCGGCTGCGCCGGTCGCCGGTACGGCGGTGGCCGCCAGCAGGGCCGCCGCGCTCAGGAGGGGAAGGAGCACCGCACGGAGTCCGGCTCTGTGGCCGGGGCGTGGGGCTGCCGGGGTCGGGGACATGCGTACCCACCGTTCGTGGTCGGAGGGGGTGTCGGTCTGTGGTCCCTACGCTAGGAGCTCCCCCGCACTGGAGGTTCAAGGCACTGTGACGCAGGACACGTGGAGCATCGGGGAGCTCGCCGCCGGGACCGGGGTCCCGGTGAAGACGCTCCGCTACTACTCCGACAGCGGCCTGCTGCCCGTGGCCGCCCGGAGCACCGGTGGTCACCGGCGCTACGGTCCCGACGCGTGGGAGCGGATCCGTCTCATCCGGCGGTTGCGCGCGCTGGACACCCCGATCGCGACCATCACGCGGGTGGTCACCGGTGAGTGCTCGCTGGGCGAGCTGGTGGCGACCGAGCTCGACGCGGTGCAGGAACGGCTGACCGAACTGCGGTGGCGCCAGGCCACCCTGCAGTCCCTCGACGACTGTCCGGGCGAGGAACGGCTCCGGCGTCTGGAGATCCTCGCGCGCGTGCCGCGGCTGCCGCAGGCGCGGCGCGCCCTCACCGACCACTGGTACCGCGAGCTGTCCGCCTCCATGCCGCGGCACCGGCTCGACATCATGATCGCCATGCTGTCCCCCGACCCGCCGCGGGATCCCGATGCCACCACGGCGCTGGCCTACGCCCAGTTGCACCTGCTCGTCTCCACCCCGAGTTTCAACCGCTGGACGCAGGACCACGGCCAGGAGATGCGGGACGCCCCGGCCTTCTACGGGGCGATCGACGAGGCCGCCGCCCTGACGGCCGCCGCCGTGGCGCGCGGGCTGCCGCCCCAGCCCGGGGCCGCGGTGAACGCCTTCGTGGCCGCCCACGCACGCGCTCGCCGGGAGTCCGACTCCCCCGCGTTCCGCACCCAGCTGCACGCCCTGGTGTCGCGGTCGTCCGGCTTCGACCCCCGCCTGGAACGCTACTGGTCCCTGGTCGGCACCGTCACCGGCGGACGCGTGCTGAACATGACGGTGGCGCACCAGTGGCTCACCGAGGGCCTGGCCCTCTCGATGGGCGGGCCGCCGGGCGGACCGACGGTCGCACCCCCAACCGCTCGGCCAGAAAGGCGATGATCTCGTCGCGGGCCCGCACGGTGGGGTGGCCCTCCTGGTCGACGAGGTGCGCCGTGACGACGCTGTGGGCGCAGCCGACGACCTCGCGGAAGAACGGCGGGGGGTCGGTGTTGGCCGTGCCGGCCGCGAGTACGCGCCCGTCGAACGCGTCCCCGAGCAGCGCCCGGTAGGCCGCGAACCGCTGTCCGGTGCACCAGGTGTCCTTGTCGAAGCGGTAGGCGAGCACCTTCAGGCCGTCGCGCGCCACCCGTTCGGCCACGGCGGCCGCGTCCTCGTCGCTGATCTCCAGGCCGCCGGGGTCGTCGAGCGGCAGCGACGGATGGTTGACCACCGGGGCGATGACGGCGGGTTCGAGCGCCATGGTCAGGGCGAAGTTGCCGGTGAAGCACAGGCCGACGGCGCCGACTCCCGGCCCGCCCCGCTCGGCGTGCGCCAGGCGCGCCAGGCCGCGCAGCCAGCCGACGACGGGGCTGGTGCCGCCGCCGGCGAACGCCCGGAACTCGGCGCTGACGCACGCGCGTCGGACGACGGTCTCGCGCGCCTCGGCGAGTGGGTAGGCCCCGTCGATACCGAACAGCGAGGGCAGGTAGACGGAGAAGCCGGCGTCGCGCACCCAGCGCGCGAACCGTGCGACGTCGGGGCTGATGCCCGGCATCTCGGGCATCAGGACGACGGCCGGCCCCGACCCGGTCACGTACACGGTCTTGTCCACGTCATCGACGCGGACGGTCCTCCGCGCGAAGTCGTCCAGGGGGTCGTGCTGCCCTCGTGTGATGGTCATGACCGCCATGATGAGGAGCGGCGGCCCACCGCAGAAGCGGCGGCATCGCCAGGTATCCCGGTAATATCGCCATCCGCTCGCAGGCACCGGAGGGGTCGTATGAGTCCGCTGACCATCGGCGTCCTGGCCTATCCCGGCTGCTTCGCTTCGGAGGTCTTCGGGGTGCCCGACCTGCTGACCATGGCCGCGCACGTCGCCGCCGGCCACGGGTCGCCGCAGCCGGCCTACGCGACGACGGTCCTCTCGCCCCGGCGGCGGGTGCGCGCGTCCGGCGGCTCGGTCCTCGACGTCTCGGCGGTCCGCCCGGTGGACGTCCTGATCGTGCCGGGCTTCGAGCTCTCGCCGGCACTCGATCTCGACGCGACCCTGGCGGCCCTGGGGCCGGAAGTGGCGTCGATCCGATCGCAGGCGGCCTCGGGGACCGCGGTCGTCTCGATCTGCGTGGGCGCCTTCCTCCTCGCCGAGGCCGGGCTGCTCGACGGGCGGGAGGCGACGACGTCCTGGCTGTTCGCCGACCGGTTCGCCCGCCGGTACCCCGATGTGCGCCTGCGCGCGGAGCGGCTGGTCGTGACCGACCGGGGGGTGACCACCACGGCGGCCTTCAGCGCCATGTACGACTTCGCGCTGCGGTTCGTCCGCGAGCACCACGGCCCCCGCATCGCCCGCAGCACCGCCCGCATCGCGCTGGTGGACGACGCCCGCTCCACGCAGGCCCCCTACGTCGACTCCGCGCTGATCCCCACGGTGGGCCGGGCCTTCTCACTCGGCGTCAAGCGGTGGCTCGACCAGCACCTCGGTGCCCGCTACGACCTGCCCGCGCTCGCCCAGGAGTTCCACGTCAGCACGCGGACCCTGCTGCGGCGCTTCGGCGACGAAGCCGGTGAGAGCCCGCTGGCCTACCTGCAGTCCGCCCGGGTGCGGCGGGCCAGGCACCTGCTGGAGACGACCGACAGGACCGTCGCGAGCATCGCCGCCGACGTCGGGTACCGCGACGCGGGCGCGTTCAGCGACATCTTCGCCCGGCACACGGACCGCCGGCCGCGGGAGTACCGCGCGCTGTTCCACCGCCGTGCCGACCACCCCGCGCCGGCCCGCCGCACCCCGCCGTGAGACCCGCCGGCCGCCACCGCCTCGCCCCCGTCCCCCGGGCTTTCAGGCGACCGTGAGGACGATCTTGCCCCGGATATGGCCCCGGGCGGCGCGCTCGTGCGCGGCCCGGGCGTCGGCGAGGGCGAAGGTGCTGTCGATCGCGACGCGGATCGTGCCCGCGTCGAGCAGGCCCGCCAGTTCGGCGAGTTGTGCGCCGCTCGACCGGACTTGGGCGCTGGAGACCGTCACGCCCAGCTTCGCGACCTCCTCCGCGTCGAAGTCCCCCGGAAGCACGGGGAACTGGGCGCCGCCGCGCTTGAGCGTGCGTAGGAAACGGCTGCTGTGGGGGCCGCCGACGGTGTCGAGGACGAGGTCGATGTCGTGTACGAGGTCCTCGGGACGGCTCTTGGTGTAGTCGATGAACTCGTCGGCGCCGAGGTCGCGCAGGAACGCCTCGTGCGCGCCCGATGCCACCGCGATGACCCGCGCGCCCTTCCCCTTCGCCAGCTGCAGTGCGAGGTGCCCCACGCCGCCCGCGGCGCCGTTGACGAGCACCGTCGTGCCGGCGCCGAGCGCGGTGGGGCGATGGGGTGCCGCCTGGAAGGGCGACGGGTGGTCGTGTCCGGCCGCGATCAGGAACTGCCACGCCGTCAGCCCCGCCATCGGCGCCCCGGCGGCGTGCACGTGGTCGAGGCCGGGCGGCTTGCGGGCGAGGTCCGCCGCGGGCGCGGCCACGTACTCGGCGTACCCGCTGCCGTGGAAGCTGGGAAAGCGCAGGAGGCCGAAGACCGCGTCGCCCACGGCGAAGGTGTCGACGTCCGCGGCGACGGCGGCGACCACGCCCGACACGTCCGTGCCCGGGATCACCGGCAGGCGGACCGTCGACTCCGTCTCGCCGGGCATGGTGGTCAGCCCGCCGCGCAGGTACCAGTCGGGAGGATTGACGCCGGCCGCGTGCACGCGGACCAGCACTTCACCCGGCCCCGGCTCGGGCATCGGGGCCTCGTCGTAGCGCAGCACCTCAGGGCCGCCGTGCTCGTGCAGCCGGATCGCCCTCATCGTGTGTGTCGTCATTGTTCGCTCCTGCCCCGCTGCGGGATAGTCTTATCCGGATCAGCGATCCAAATAAATGAACCACTGATCCGAATATATGGACCAGTGATCCGGATAGTCAAGAGGGGCAGATGCGGGCCGACGCCAGGAAGAACCGCGACCAGGTGCTCGCGGTAGCGGGCAGCGCCATCACCGAGCAGGGCGTCGACGTGTCGCTGCGCGACATCGCGCGCCGGGCCGACGTCGGGCTCGCGACGCTGCTGCGCCACTTCCCGACCCGCGAGGCGCTGCTGGAGGCGCTGCTCCACACGAGCTTCGGCGAACTGACGGCGAAGGCGGGCGAGCTGGAGACGTCCGGCTCGCCCGAGGAGGCTCTCGTCGTGTGGCTGCGCGACTGCGTCGCCTGGACCACCGAGTACCGCGGCGTGACCGTGCTGATGGCGGCCGCCATCGAGGACACCGACTCCGCCCTCCACGCCTCGTGCGTCACCTTGCGCGCTGCCGGCGCGCGACTCCTCACCCGCGCCCAGGAGGCGGGCACGGCGCGCACCGATATCGACGGCGCCGACCTGTTCGCGCTGATCGCCATGCTCGCCTGGCTCGGCGACCAGCCCTCGCTCACGCCCCGCGCGGACCGCCTCTTCGACGTCGTCGCGAGCGCCATCCTGACCGGCGCCGCGATCAACGACGCCCCGCAGGACCGGAACCGCCCCACGCAGGAGCCCGGCTGACGGGGCGCCGCGCCGCTACGCGGGCCCCGGCGGCGGCGCCGTGCTGTCGCGGACCGTCAGGCGCGTCGCGACGATGTCGGTGCCGGAGCGCGGGACGTCGTGTTCGCGGATCTGGCGCAGGACTTCCTGCACGCTGCGGCGGCCGACCTCCGCGAAGTCCTGGTGCACGGTGGTCAGGGGCGGGATGAAGTGGGCCGCGTCCGGGATGTCGTCGAAGCCGACCACGCTGATGTCGCCGGGGACCGCCCGGCCGCGCTCGTGGAAGGCGCGCAGCAGGCCGAGGGCCATCTGGTCGTTGGCGGCGAACACCGCGGTGCACTGCGGCTCGTCGGCGAGGACGAGGCCGGCGGCGTAGCCCGAGTCGGCCGACCAGTCGCCGCGCAGCGGCGGCGGCACCGGCCGCCCGGCGTCCTCCAGGACCGCGCGCCACGCGCGGGCCCGGCGCTCGCTCGCGTACGACGACTCCGGGCCGGTCACGTGCCAGACGGTCGTGTGTCCCAGGTCGAGCAGATGGCTGACGGCACGGCGGGCACCGCCCGCCTGGTCGGTGTCGACGACCGGGTAGCGGTCGCCGGCGTCGGAGTCCACGACGACCACGTGCACGCCGGGCGGCAGCGCCACGCTGCCGGCGTCGAGCAGGTGGATCTCCATGAAGACGATGACGGCGTCGACGGCCAGTTCGCCCATCCGCGTGAAGGCACCGAGCACGTTGTCCTGGGTCGGGATGTCGACGGGGATCAGCGTGATCGCGTATCCCTCGGCGGCGGCCTGGGTCGCGATCGCCTCCACGGTGTTGCTGTTGCCGGTGGTCGACAGGCCGTGCAGGATCACGCCGATGGTGTTGAACTGCCCGTACCGCAGGGCGCGCGCCGCGCTGTTGGGACGGTAGCCCAGGTCGCGCATCGCCGTGAGCACCTGCTCGCGGGTCGAGCCGATGACTCCGGGATGGCCGTTGGACACCCGCGACACGGTCTGGGAGGACACCCCCGCCCGCTGGGCGACGTCGGCCATGGACACCCGCTGCTTGCGGCGTCCGCCCGGTATGCCCGAGCCGCCGCGCTGCGCGCCGCCGGCAGGAACAGGATCTTGTGCTCCCCGCTCACTCAGGTCCATCGCCCCTTCACTCCTGTCCGTCCACCCGTCGCCGTCCGGCGCGGCGGCGCAAACGTAACGTCCGCGAAACCTTGACCGATCGCCGTGACGGGTGCCACGCTACCGCACAAGTTTACGTAAACATCGCGCCGCCCCGGCTGCCCTGCCTCCCCGCACGGCTCGGATCGGCGCCTTGTGCTCGGCACGATGTTTACGTAAACACCAGCGCGCCGCCCGGACGGACGGCGGGTGCCCCGGGAGCGAGGAGCGAGGAGCGACATGGTGGCCGCACTACCACAGGCAGGGGCGCGCCCCGCCGCACGGCCGCCGGCCCCGGCACGGCCGACGGCCTCCGGGCAGCGGTCGCGGGCGGGGCGGCGGTCGTGGACCGGCTGGCAGTTCGTCGGGCCGTTCATGGCGGTGTTCGCCCTGGTCTTCCTGGCGCCGATCGGATACTCGATCCACCTGAGCCTGTACCGGACCCGGCTGATCGGCGGCACGAGCTTCGTCGGCGCCGACAACTACACAGAGGCGTTCGGCGACGCGCAGTTCTGGTCGTCCTTCGCCCGGGTGGCGGCCTTCCTGGCCGTCCAGGTGCCGATCATGCTGTTCCTCGCGCTCCTGCTCGCCCTGGCCGTCGACAGCGGGCGCCTGTACGGATCGAGCTTCTTCCGGATCGCGGTGTTCCTGCCCTACGCGGTGCCGGCCGTCGTCGCCACGCTCCTGTGGGGCTTCATGTACGGCACGCGCTTCGGCCTGGTGGGCAACCTCAACGACGCGTTCGGGATCACCCTCCCGGACCCGCTCTCGCCCGACCTGGTGCTGGCGTCCATCGGCAACATCGTGACCTGGCAGTTCGTGGGCTACAACATGCTGATCCTCTACTCGGCGCTGCGGACGGTCGATCCGGCGCTGTACGAGGCCGCGGAGATCGACGGTGCGGGACAGCTGCGGATCGTCCGGGCGATCAAACTCCCGGCGCTGCGCGGAGCGCTGATCATCGCGACGATCTTCTCGATCATCGGGAGCTTCCAGCTCTTCAACGAGCCGAGCATCCTCAAGAACCTGGCACCGAACGCGATCACGTCCGACTTCACCCCCAACCTGTACGCCTTCTCGCTGTCCTTCGCCGGCCAGCAGTTCAACTACGCGGCGACCATCGCCATCGTCATGGGCGTGATCACCATGGTCATCGCCTACGCCGTCCAGCTGCGCGGCATGCGGAAGGAACTCTGACCATGGCGACCACCACTCCCCGCCTCGGCCACCGGCCCCGCCCGACCCGGCGCCCCGGCGCCCGGTCGCCGTCCGGCCCGCTCACCCTCCGCGCCACCCGCCGCAGCGCTCGCCCCACGCGGCGCAGCGCCACCCTGACCGCCCTGGCGGCGATCATGCTCGTCTACACGCTGCTGCCGCTGGCCTGGCTGGCGATCAACGCGACCAAGACGCAGCAGGGCCTGTTCGGCTCCTTCGGGCTGTGGTTCGACGGCGACTTCGCCCTGTTCGGCAACATCGCCGACACCTTCACCTACAACGACGGGATCTTCACCCGCTGGCTGCTCAACACCCTGCTGTACGTGGTGGTCGGCGCGGGCGGCGCGACCCTGCTCGCCACGCTCGCCGGGTACGGGCTCGCCAAGTTCGACTTCGCCGGCAAGAAGGCCGTCTTCGCCACCGTCATCGGAGCGGTCGCGGTGCCCGGTACGGCGCTGGCGGTCCCCACGTTCCTGCTGTTCTCCGAGCTGGGGCTGACCGACACTCCGTGGGCGATCATCATCCCATCGCTGATCTCGCCGTTCGGCCTGTACCTGATGTGGACCTTCGCCACCGACGCCGTCCCGAAGGAGATCCTCGAGTCGGCCCGCATCGACGGCGCCGGTGAGTTCCGCGCGTTCTTCTCCATCAGCATGCCGATGCTGGCACCGGGCATGGTCACCGTCCTGCTCTTCAACGTGGTCGCCACCTGGAACAACTACTTCCTGCCGCTGATCATGCTGAAGGACCCCGACTGGTATCCGCTGACCCTCGGCCTCAACAGCTGGAACGCCCAGGCCGCCACCGTCGGCGGGGATGTGGTGTTCAACCTCGTCATCACCGGTTCGCTACTGACCATCGTGCCCCTGATCGCGGCGTTCCTGCTGCTGCAGCGGTACTGGCAGTCGGGTCTGGCCGCCGGAAGCGTCAAGGGGTAGCCGGCGCACGGCACCAGCCCTCCACTCCTCCCCGCACCCGTTCCCCGCCTGACGACACCCTCATGAAAAGGACTTCCTCCATGGCGATAGCCCGCCGTCGCGCCCTCCTGCTGGGCGCGGCCGTCCTGTCGGTCGCTCTCACCGCGACCGCCTGCGGATCCTCCGACTCCCCGGACGCGGCCGGCGCGCAGCCCGCGTCCGCCGCCGACCTCCAGGCCGCCCTGGACACCGGTGGCAGCATCACGGTCTGGGCGTGGGAGCCGACCCTGCAGAAGGTCGTCACCGACTTCCAGGCCAAGTACCCCAAGGTCAAGGTCAAGCTGGTCAACGCCGGCACCAACAAGGACCAGTACACGGCGCTGCAGAACGCGGTCAAGGCCGGCAAGGGGGTCCCGGACCTGGCGCAGATCGAGTACTACGCCCTGCCGCAGTTCACGCTCGCCAAGTCCGTCGCCGACCTCACGCCGTTCGGCGCGGACCAGCTCAAAGCCACCTTCACCCCCGGCCCGTGGGGAGCGGTGCACGGTGGCGGCAAGGGCGTGTACGGCCTGCCGATGGACTCCGGCCCGATGGCGCTGTTCTACAACAAGGAAGTCTTCGACAAGCACCGGATCGCGGTGCCGACGACATGGGACGAGTACCTCACCGCGGCCAGGAAGCTGCACGCGGCCGACCCCAAGGCGTACCTCACCGGTGACACCGGCGATGCCGGATTCACCACCAGCATGATCTGGCAGGCCGGCGGCAAGCCCTACACCGTCGACGGCACCCAGGTCGGCGTGAACTTCGACGAGGCCGGCACCAGGAAGTTCACCGCCACCTGGCAGCAGCTCGTCAGCGGCAAGCTGCTCTCCCCCGTCACCGCCTGGAGCGATGCCTGGTACCAGGGGCTGGGCGACGGCACCATCGCCTCACTCGTCACCGGTGCCTGGATGCCCGGACCGCTCGAATCCGGAGTCAAGGGCGGCGCCGGCAAGTGGCGCGTCGCACCCATGCCGCAGTGGCGGAGCGGCGGGAGGACCACCGCCGAGAACGGCGGCAGCTCGCTGGCCCTCACCGAGGCGAGTGGCAACAAGAAGCTCGCCTACGCCTTCCTGCGGTACGCCACCGTCGACGCGGGCGCGCAGAGCCGGGTCGACGCCGGCGCGTTCCCCGCCACCACCCGGCAGCTCGACTCCCCGGCGTTCCAGAACAAGCAGGACCCCTACTTCGGCAACCAGAAGATCAACCAGGTGCTCGCGCAGTCGGCCGCCCAGGTCGCCCCCGGATGGTCCTACCTGCCCTTCCAGGTCTACGCCAACAGCGTCTTCAACGACACCGTCGGCAAGGCGTACGTCAGCGGCACCACCTTGGACAGCGGGCTCAAGGCGTGGCAGGACGCCTCCCTCAAGTACGCCAAGGACCAGGGCTTCACCGTCAAGTAGCCCCGAGGCACCGCCTCACAGAAAGGGAGAGCCATGCCCCGTCCCGTCCTCCTGCGCCGCCCCTCCCCCGTCCCGTCCCGCACCGTACTGTCCCGCACCGTCCGCCGCGTCCTGGCCTGCCTGCTGGCCGTCCCGCTGCTCGCACCGCTCACCGCTCTGTCCGGCACGTCCCCGGCCGCGGCCGACACCCCGCAACTGGCCGCCGCCCAGTTCCAGGGGGTGAACTGGGCGCGGCCCGGCGACAACTACGTCGACGGGCCCCTCGTCCTCGAAGGGCTGAGCGCCACCGACAGCTACGCCACCGTCCGGGCCAAGGCGGACGCCGTCTACGACGGGTTCCTCAGCACCCTCGGCGCCAACACCGTGCGGCTGCCCGTCAACACCCGCTCCGTCGGCACCACCTGGTGGAACGCCTACACCGGTGCGATCGACGCCGCGACCGCCAAGGGCTTCAAGGTCGTGCTGTCCTACTGGGAGGACGGCGCGTCCTCGGGCGGCCGGATCGTCGACACGGCCGCCTACAACACCATGTGGAACACCGTGATCGCCCAGTACGGCGCCAACGGCCTGGTCTACTTCGAGCCGATGAACGAGCCCCACGGCTACAGCGCCACCGAGTGGGCGAACGTCGCCGCCACCTGGCTCGCCGACCGCCCCGCGGTCCCCCGCAACCGGGTCTTCGTCAGCGGCGCCGGCTACAACGGGGACGTCAAGCCCGTGTGCGGCGACAGCCGCCTGGACGGCACGTACCTGTCCTACCACCACTACGCCTTCATGAGCGGCGCCAAAACCTACGAGCAGTGGGTCGCCCACTTCAAGGACGGCATCGGCGGCTGCGCCTCCCGCACCGTCCTCGACGAGTTCGGGGCACCGATGGACGACGGCACGGACTACAACGCGACCAACAGCACCGACAACTTCGTCCGCTACCTGCGCGCCGACACCGACACCGTCCGCGCCCTCGGCCTGGGCGCGGTCTACTGGCCCGCCCTCGGCGGCCCGCACCACGAGCGGCCCACCTACGACTACTACTCCCTGTTCACCCTCCAGGGCAGCGGTACCGACCTGTCACTGGGTGTGCGCAACATCAGCGGCATCGACCGGCTCCGGTACGCCTGGGGCGCCGATCCCGGTGCGCACACGGGCCCGCTGCGCAGCCTCGGCGGCGCCGACCGCTGCCTCGACGTCCCCGGCGCCACCCACACCAACAGCACCCAGGTGCAGGGCTGGACCTGCAACGGCGGCGCCAACCAGCGCTGGACCAGGACGCCGTCGGGCGGGCTCACCGTCTACAACGGCACGAAGCGCCTGGACGTCGGCGGCCAGGCCACGGCCAACGGCAGCGCGGTGGGCATCTACGACTGCAACGGCGGCGCCAACCAGCAGTGGACCTTCTCCTCCGACGGCACGATCCGCGGCGTGCAGTCGGGCCGCTGCCTCGACCTGGACCAGGCCACCTCCAAGGGTCAGCTCTACGACTGCTGGGCGGGCGACAACCAGCGGTGGCAGACCCTGTAGCACTCCCCCGCCCAGCACCCCAGCAGCCTGCACGACCACGGGGCCGGCCGCGCGGACCATCTCCGCGCGGCCGGCACCCGCCCACCCCCTTCGGCACAGGAGCACTCGCAGATGCCCGTTCTTGACTTCGACGACGACGGGTTTCGGCTCGACGGCGCACCCTTCCGGGTCCTGTCCGGAGGACTGCACTATTTCCGCGTCCACCCGGAGCAGTGGGCGGACCGCCTGCGAAAGGCCCGCCTGATGGGCCTGAACACCGTCGAGACGTACGTGCCGTGGAACCTGCACGAGCCGCGCCCGGGCACCTTTCGGATGGACGGCGGACTGGACCTGCCGGCCTTCCTGGAGCTGGCCGCGGCCGAGGGGCTGCACGTGCTGCTCCGACCGGGCCCGTACATCTGCGCCGAGTGGGAAGGCGGCGGCCTGCCGTCCTGGCTGCTGGCCGAGCCGGACATCGCCCTGCGCAGCCGCGACCCCCGTTTCCTGGCGGCACTCGACCGCTACCTGGCCCAACTGCTCGCCCCCCTGCGGCCCTACGTCGCCGGCCGCGGCGGCCCGGTGCTCGCGGTGCAGGTGGAGAACGAGTACGGGGCCTACGGCGACGACACCGGCTACCTGGAGCACCTGGCCGCCACGCTGCGCCGGTGCGGGGTCGACGTACCGCTGTTCACCTGCGACCAGCCGGACGACCTGGAGCGCGGCGCCCTGCCGGGAGTGCTCGCGACGGCCAACTTCGGCAGCCGCTCGACGCAGGGCCTGGCCGCCCTGCGCGCCCACCAGCCGGACGGCCCGCTGCTGTGCGCCGAGTTCTGGAACGGCTGGTTCGACCGCTGGGGCGCCCACCACGTCGTACGCGATCCGGCCCAGGCCGCCCAGGAGCTGGACGAACTGCTCGCGACCGGGGCCTCGGTCAACTTCTACATGTTCCACGGCGGCACCAACTTCGGTTTCACCAACGGCGCCAACGACAAGCACACCTACCGTCCGACCGTCACCTCCTACGACTACGACGCGCCCCTGGACGAAGCCGGCGACCCCACCGAGAAGTTCACCGCGTTCCGCCGGGTCCTCGCCAAGTACGCCCCGGTTCCCGCGGAGCCCGTCCCCGACCCCGGGCCCAAACTCGCCCCGCACAGCGTCGCGCTCACCGACAGTGCCTCCCTGCTCGCCTGCGCCGGCGACCTGGGCGACGCGGTGGCGTCCCAGCGGCCGCTGACGATGGAGGAGCTCGGGCAGGACTTCGGGTTCGTGCTGTACGAGACCGTGCTGCCGGCGGCGGGGCCGGCGCTGCTGGAGGTGGAGCGGATCCGCGACCGTGCCCAGGTGTTCGTCGACGGCCGGCCCGCCGGGGTGCTGGAGCGCGAGAACCACGAGCGGGCCCTCGCCTTCGACGTGCCGCGCGCGGGCGCCGTACTCAGCGTCCTGGTGGAGAACCAGGGCCGGGTCAACTACGGTCCGGGCATCCACGACCGCAAGGGCCTGCTCGGCGCCGTCCTGCTGGACGGCGCCGCGCTGACCGCGTGGACCAGCCGGCCGCTGCCGCTGACCTCCCTGGCACGCCTGCCGTTCACGACCACCACCACGACGCCGACCGGGCCCACCTTCCACCGCGGCACCGTCGACCTCGCCGAGCCCGCCGACACCTTCCTGCACCTGGACGGCTGGACGAAGGGCAACGCCTGGATCAACGGGTTCGCCCTGGGCCGCTACTGGTCACGCGGCCCCCAGCGGTCGCTGTACGTGCCGGGGCCGGTGCTGCGGGCTGGCGCCAACGACATCGTCGTGCTCGAACTGCACGCCGCCCACCGCCCCCGGACCGTCGCTCTGCGCCCGACCCCGGACCTGGGCCCCACCGAGCAGTGACACCGGGCAGGCCCGCACCCGTCAGCCGTGCAGCGCCACGCGGTACAGCTCCGCCAGCGCCCCGTCGACGGGGTGCGGCTGCGGCCTGCCCGCGGCGTCCAGCCGGTTCCACCGCTGCAGGTTCACCGCGACCGACAGCTGCCGCGCGCCGTCGGCACGGATCATGGTCAGCGCGCCGGCGCCCCAGACCGTGCCGCCGTGGCCCCAGAAGGTGTCCCCACCGGCGGTGCCCTCCATCGGGTGCAGGCCCAGGCCGTAGTCGATCGTCCTGCCCTCCTGGGAGACGACCCGGACGGTGCGCTGCATCTGCGCCAGCGACGCGGGGCTGACGATCTCGCCGGCGAGCAGCCGGCGGAAGAACCGGTTGAGGTCCGCGACGGTCGAGATCAGCGAGGCCGCCGGCCCGACCCAGGACATGTCGAAGACGCTGAAGTCGCGCGGCGGGTCGATCATGCCGAACCATGCCTCGTACAGCTGCGAGTGCGGCCCGCGCGGATGGGGTCCTGCGGGCAGTTCGGTGTCGCACAGCCCGGCGCGGTCGATGACGTTCTCGGTGAGGTACCGCGCGGCCGTCGTGCCCGTCACCTCTTCCAGCAGCTCCCCGAGCAGCAGGTAATTGGTGTTGGAGTACAGCCCCAGCGCGCCGCCCGGGGTGCCGACGGCGGGCGCGGAGACGCCCATCGCGATCAGCTCGACGGGGTCGAAGCGGGTGAACCGGTGGTCGTCCAGGCTCTGCGGCGTGGTCTTCGCGAGGTCGGGGAACGCCCGGAGCGAGGGATAGGCGTACGGGAGGTACTCGGCGAGGCCGCTGGTGTGGTTGAGCAGCATCCGCACGGTGATCGCGTCACCGCGCTCGCCGGGCACCAGCTTCGGCAGGTACCGGCCGATCGGCGCGTCCAGACCGATCAGGCCGCCCTCGACCTGCTGCAGGATCGCCGCCGCCGTGAAGGTCTTGGTGATGCTGCCGACGCGGTGGCGCAGATCGGCGGTGACGGGGCGGCCGGTGGCGACATCGGCGACCCCCGCGGCGCCGCGCCAGACCTGCTCGCCGTCCCGCACCTCGGCGAACAGGCCGGGCATCCCGGCGCGGTGGACGTTGCGCAGTGCGGCGTCCAACGCCGCCGGATCCAGTGGCTTCCCCATGACACGCGTCCCCTCGTCGGCGGCGGGCCGGGCGGCACGCCCATGTCCTCATTATGCACGCAGTGCGTGCAACACCAAGTGCATAGGCTAGGCTGAAATCCGACGAGAGGGGTCCGATGACAGGCCGAAGGCGCTGGTCGACCGAGGAGATCCTGGACGCGGCGGCGGAACTGCTGCGCACGGACGACGCCGAGACGTTCAGCGTGCGCAAGCTCGCGGCAGCGCTCGGCACCGACTCCTCCAGCCTGTACCGGCACTTCCGCAGCAAGACCGAACTGCTGCGCGCGGTCGCCGACCGGATCCTGCTGTCCGCCATGAACGGCTACCGCGCCGAGGGCGACTGGAAGCAGCGCCTGCTGGCCCTCGCCCTGCACCTGCGCGAAGCCTTCGGCGAGCAGCCGCAACTCGCCTCGATCTGGGGGCGCTACGCGTCGAGCGGCACCGGATCCCGGCTGGTCATGGAGGAGGTGCTGCAGGCGCTGCGCGCGTCGGGCCTGCCCGACGCGGCGATCCCGGCGTACTACCACCGCATGGCCGTCCTCATCTCCGCGTTGATCGCCTCCGAGGCCGGGATCAGCACCGTCACCCCCGCGGAGCTGGAACAGGGCCGGGAGCTGTTCCGCGTCGCGGTACTCGGCGCCGACCCCGAACACTTCCCGGCCCTGGCCCACTTCGCCCGCGACCTCCGCCCCCTGGGAGTGGACCGCCGCGCCGCGTTCGAGGAGATCCTCGCCGCCCAGCTGGCCCACCTCGAGACCGCCATCGGCCCGCAGTAGCCCGCCGCGCGGATCAGCCCCCGGCCACCGGGCCGCCACGGTCGGCGAGCACCGCCGACCCGACCGAGGCCAGCACCGCGAGGACGGTGCAGCCCGCCGTGACCGCGGCGAGCGCCGGCCAGGGCAGGCCGACACCGATGGGACCCGCGACCTGGACCAGGGAAACCCACAGGCCCGCGAAGGCGAGCAGCGCCGTGCCGCCGGCCAGCACCACGCCGATCGCCACGACCAGCAGCGCCTCCGCCGCGACGAAGCCCAGGACCTGAGTCCGCTGCGCGCCGAGCAGGCGCAGCGCACGCCGCTCGGGCGCCCGGTCGGCCGCCGCCATCAGCACGGTGTTGACCAGGGCGATCGTGGTGTAGGCGAGGATGATGGCGAGGACGGCCAACAGGCCGACGCGGCTCGCGGACTGCCGGCCGACCCCGGTGTCCCGGATCCACGCAGCCCTGGTCACCGCGTGCGCGTTGTGCCCGGCGGTCGTCTCCCGCAGGAGGGCCTCGGCGGTGGCGGGCGAGGTCCCGGCGCGCAGCTTGACGTAGGCGATCGACGGCAGCGCCGAGAACGCGTGGGCCCGCGTCACGTAGGCCTCCGCGTCGGCGCCGTTGCCGAGCACGCCGACCACGGTCAGGGCGGTCCTGCTGCCGTCGGCGCGCCACAGCGGCACGCTGTCACCGATCCGCCGGCCCCAGTCGGCGGAGACCACCAGGGTACGGTCGTCCAGGCCGTCGAACGAGCCGGCCGCCAGGGGGACGTCGAGCACGGCCGGCAGGGTCGCCGGGTCGACGGCCTCGACGGGGCGCTGGATGAGCGCGGTGCCGCCCTCCAGGGTGTACAGGCTGGTCTGTGCCGCGGTGGCGACCTCCACACCCGGCAACGCGCGCAGCCGATCGACGAGTTGCCGGTCCAGGCCCGACCCGGCGGCGGGCAGCACGAGGTACTCCGCCCGCACGGGCCGCGTCCGCATCGCGGCCTTCGCCGCGTCGCCCATCGCGGCCCCGCCCAGCAGCGCGGCGGTCAGTCCGACCGTGATCAGGACGGGCGCGGCCGTCATGGCGGCCTGCCGGGCCGAGGCGAGCACGGCGGCGGGAACGACGGTCGCGGTGGCGCCCCGCGACCGCCGCAGCGGCGCGGTGAGCAGCCGGGTGACGGGACCGACGACCACGGGGGCGAGCAGTCCGGCGGCGGCGAGCAGCAGCATGACGTTGGGCATCGCCGACTTGTTGTGGGCGGCCGACGCGGGATCGCCGACCGCGGCCACCGCCATGCAGACCAGCGCCGTGCCGAGCGCGCCCAGGCCCAGCACCCAGCGGGTCGGCGTCATCGCCCGCGACTCCACCGCGGCCTCCCGCAGGGCTTCGGCCGCGGCCACCCGCCCGGCCCGCCGGGCCGCGGCCGCCGCCCCCAGCAACGCGACGAGCACCCCGGTGGGGAACGCGACGAGCGACGGGACGAGCGAGCCGCTCGGCACCGTCCACGCGGGCGCCATCTCGTGGCCGATCAGCCAGTGCAGCAGCGGTGCGGTGGCGCTCGGGCCGATCAGGGCGCCCAGTGCGGAGGCGACGAGCGCGATGGACCACGCCTCGGCGTGCACCATGCGGCGTACCTGGCGCCGGGTCGCCCCGACCGTCCGCAGCAGCGCGAACTCGCGGCGGCGCTGCGAGACGGCGAACGCGAAGGTGGACGAGACCACGAACACCGAGACGAACGCGGCGAACCCGCCGGCGATCCCGACGACGGTGTCGGCGTTGTTCCTCGCGGCGCGGTCCTGGGAGCGCGCCGGGTCGGGCAGCGCACGGTCCTGGCCGGAGAGGACCCTCGCGCGGTCGCCGACCGCGGCACGCACCGCGGCGGCCGGCTGCCACAGCGCGAGGGCGTCGACGCGGGGCGAGAGCGCCGCGGCGTGCGCGTCGGCGAAGAAGACCGTGCCCTGCGGGCCCGCGGTGGTGACCCCCACGACGGTGTACGCCCGCGCGCCGTCGGCGGTGACGACCGCGACGCGGTGGCCGACCGGCGCGGCGTCGGCGGCCGCGAGGGCCGACGCACTCACCGCGATCTCGTCGTTGCCCACCGGTGCGCGGCCCTGGGTGAGCCGCTGCGGCGCGGTGCGCGCGGCCGACCAGGGGCGGCCGACGGCCGGCGGACCGCCGTCGAGGCGGGCGGGGAAGACCCGGTCCACGACCGCGCCGGGGAAGGCGGCGGCCAGCCCGGCGGGAAGGCCGGGCGGCTCCGCGAGCGGCTCGGCGGTCGTGCCCCGCTGCCGCCGCACGGTCAGTTGCCCGTCCGGGACGACGACGACCGGTGCGGCGGCGTACCGCTGCGGCGCGCGGTCCGGTGTGCCGACGGTGCTCGCCAGCACCTGCCCCATCGCGGCGATCAGTGCCGTGCCGAGGGCCAGCGCGGCGAAGCAGCCCAGGAAGGAGACCCAGCGGGTCCGCAGCGTGCCCAGGGTGATGGTCAGCACGACGCCTCCAGCAGCAGCATCCGGGCCACGACCGCGTCCGGGTCCGGGTCGGTGAGCTCGCCGCGGACCTGCCCGTCGGCGAGGAACAGGACCCGGTCGGCACAGGCGGCCGCGGCCGGGTCGTGGGTGACCATCACCAGGGTCTGCGCGTGCCGGTCGACCAGCGTGCGCAGCAGGTGCAGCACCTCGCGGCTGGTACCCGCGTCCAGGGCGCCGGTCGGCTCGTCCGCGAACAGCACGGCCGGCCTGGTCACCAGCGCCCTGGCGATCGCCACCCGCTGCTGCTGGCCCCCGGACAGCTCCGCCGGCCGGTGACCCGCCCGGTCGGCCAGTCCCACCGCCGCCAGACCCTGCCGGACGGTGTGCGGGTCGGGCCGCCGGCCGGCCAACCGCAGCGGCAGGGCGACGTTCTGCGCCGCCGTCAGCGACGGCATCAGGTTGAACGCCTGGAAGACGAACCCGATCCGGTCACGCCGCAACCGCGTCAGCTTCCGGTCGTTCAGTCGCGCCAGGTCCTGGCCTGCCACGACGACGCGGCCCGAGGTGGGCCGTTCGAGTCCGGCGGCGCACTGCAGCAGCGTCGACTTGCCCGAACCCGACGGGCCCATCACCGCGGTGAAGGTGCCGTGGGCGAAGCGGGCCGTCAGCCCGTCGAGCGCGGTGATCCTTCCGTCCCCGTTGGGATAGCTCCTGGTCACCGACTCCAGTACGACCGAGGTATCGATTCCGTCCATGGCTTTCACCGCACCGCACATCCGTCCCGTTTCACCGCGCCCCCGGGGCGCTCCGCCGTGCCCAGGACGCTACGAGGGCCACGGCGAGGCCGGTATCGGACAGGTGACTAGGATCGGCCCGGACGATCGGGGTGAGGGGCACGGCCACATGACGCTTCGGGGGCGGGCGGCGGAGCAGCGGGTGCTCGACGCGCTGCTGGACGGCGCGGCCGCCGGCCGCAGCGGCGTGCTGGTGGTGCGGGGCGAGCCGGGGATCGGCAAGACCGCGCTGCTGGGGTACGCCGAGGACCAGGCCCGGCACCGGCACCGGGTCGCCGTCGTGCGGACCACCGGCATCGAGACCGAGGCCGAGATCCCGTTCGCCTCGTTGCACCTGCTGCTGCGTCCCGCGCTCGACCGGATCGACGCGCTGCCGGAACCGCAAGCCGCCGCCCTCCGGGCCGCGTTCGGCCTGGGCCCCGGCAGCAGCGGCGATCAGCTGACGGTCGGTCTGGCGGTGCTGTCCCTGCTGGCGGAACTGGCCGCCGACGCACCCCTGCTCTGCCTGGTCGACGACGCGCACTGGCTCGACCACGCCTCGGCCCGCGCCCTGCTGTTCGCCGCGCGCCGGCTGCAGGCCGAGGGCATCGCCCTGGTCCTCGGCGCCCGCGACGGCTTCGACCCGGGCGGGCTGCCCGAACTCCGGCTGGCCGGCCTGGACCCCGCGAGCAGTGCACGGCTGCTGGCGGAGCGGTCACCGGAGCTCGGCCCCCCGCTGCGCCGCCGGATCATGGAGGAGAGCGCGGGCAACCCCCTCGCCCTGCTCGCGCTGCCCCGCACGGCCGACGCGTACGGCCCGCAGCCGCTGCCGCTGCCGCACCGCATCCAGGAGGCGTACCGCGCACGGATCGCGGCGCTGCCCGCCGGGACCCGGACAGCCCTGCTGATCGCCGCCGCCGAGGACGGCGGCGAGCTGGACGTGATCGTGCGCGCGGCCGCGGACGTGGGCGCGGGACCCGACGCGCTGGACCCGGCCGAGCGGGCCGGGATGATCCACGTCGCCGCCGGGCGGGTGTCGTTCGTCCACCCGCTGATGCGCGGCGCCGCGTTCCACGCCGCCTCCCGCCCGTCGCGCCTGGCGGCCCACCGGGCGCTCGCCGAGGTGCTGCGGGAGCAGCCGGACCGGCGGGCCTGGCACCTGGCCGCGGCGGCGACCGGCCCCGACGAGGAGGCGGCACTCGCCCTGGAGCAGGCCGCCGGCCGGGCCAGGGAGCGCCACGGACACGCCGGCACCGCCGCGGCCCTGGAGCGCTCCGCCGAGCTGACCCGCGACCCGGCCGCGCGAGCGCGCCGCCTCGCCGCCGCGGCGGACGCCGCCGCCACCGCGGGCCTCACCCCGCGCGCCAAGGCGCTGATCGAGGCCGCCGACCGCATCACGAGCGAGCCGCGGACGCGGGCCCGGCTGCAGGCGCTGCGCGCCCGCACCGCCTTCGACGACGGAGCTCCGGGGATGGCCCACGAGCTGCTGGTCGCCGCCGCGGACGCGCTCGTCGAATCCGGCGCACCCGACCCCGCCCACACCGGTCCCGCGCTCACCGGTAGCGGGGTCACCGCTGCCGGGGTCGCCGCCGACGTGCGCGTGGAGGCGGGCCTGATGCTCGTCGACGCCGCCCGCAACGCCTGGCAGCTCAGCGATCCCCTCCGGCTGCGGGAGGCCGCCGACCGCCTCGGCGCGCTGCGGCCCCGGCCCGAGGACGGCCTGGACCCGGCGGTGGCGGCCGTGACCGGGGCGGCCGTGTACCTGGAGCGCGGGCCCGCACACGCCCTGCCGACCATGCGGACGCTGGTGGCCGACGCCCGCCGGAACCCGTCCGGCACCCCGGCGCTGCGCATCAACGCCGCCTTCGTCGCGGGGCTGGTCGGCGACTTCGAGGCCGGGCGGGAGATCTCCGCCGCCGTCGCGGCCGAGTGCCGGGCCCGCGGCGACGTCGGCTGGCTGCCGCTGGCACACCTGACGCTCGCCGCCTCCGAGCTGTACCTCGGCCGCTTCCGCGACGCGGAGGCGACCGCGAGCGAGGGCCTGCAACTCGCCGCCGACACCGGCCAGCCGAACCGGGCCGGCTACCTGGAGGGGATGCTGGCCTGGATCTGGGCGGTGCGCGGCGACCACCGGCGGTCGGCGCACTTCGCCGCCCGCTGCCACGACCACTTCGACGCCACCGGCATCGTCAACAGCCTGGCGTGGGCGCAGTGGGCGCTGGCGCTGGGGGACCTCGGGCAGGGCCGGTTCGCGGAGGCCCTGGACCGCCTGGAGGCGGTGCAGGCCGGCCCCGTCCGCCGCCAGATCCAGAGCGTGTACTGCGCACCGGACCGTGTCGAGGCGGCCGCCCGGCTCGGCCGGCCGGCCCGCGCGCCGCTGGAACAGTTCGCCCAGTGGGCCGACGCGTCCGAGCTGGCGTGGGCCGACGCGGTGCTGCACCGGTGCCGGGCGCTGGTGGAGCCCGACTGGGGCACCGCGCACGAGCTGTTCGGCCGCGCCGTCCGCCTGCACGCCGACAGCGGCCGCCCGTGGGAGGCGGCCAGAACCCGGCTGCTCTTCGGCGAGCGCCTGCGCCGGGAGCGCCACAAGACCGACGCCCGGCTCCACCTCCGCGCCGCCATGGACACCTTCGAGCGCCTGGGCGCCGCCCCCTGGGCGGACCGCGCCCGCGCGGAGCTGCGCGCGGCGGGCGCGACGGGACCGCTGGACGGGCGCGGCAGCGGTCTGCTGGCGCAGCTCTCCCCGCAGGAACTGCAGATCGTCCGGCTCGCCGCGACGGGCATGACCAACCGGGCGATCGGCGCGCAGCTGTTCCTGAGCCCGAAGACCATCAGCTACCACCTCTACCGCGCCTTCCCGAAGCTCAACGTGACCAGCCGCGCCCAGCTCGCCGGCCTCGATCTGACGGAGTGAGCGGGGCGTCGGGCTGCGGGGGCTGCCGCCCCGCGCTCCGGTTCCAGTGCATCCGCGACCAGGGCAGGGCCAGTTCGTCCTGAGTGACGACGGCCGTGGGCGCGAGGGCGTCGAGGGCGAGGGCCGTGCCGTGCCGGGCGAAGACCGTGTCCGCGTAGCGATGGCCGGTGTCGGCGGCGACGAACAACACCGTGCGCCCCGGCGACCGGTCCCGCTCCCAGCGCGCGGCGAGGTAGCCCGCGCCGCTGGACAGGCCCGCGAAGACCGCGTGCCGGCGCAGCAGGTCGACGCTGCCGGCCACGGCGGCGTCGAAGGACACCCAGTGCAGGGTGTCGTACGCGGCGTGGTCGACGTTGCCGAACGGGATCGAGCTGCCGATGCCGGCGATGATGATGTCCGGGTCCGCCACGTGCCCGGCTCCGAAGGTGATGCTGCCGAAGGGCTGCACCCCGACGAGTTCGACGTCCGGCGACGCGGCGCGCAGGTAGCGGGCCAGGGCCCCGGTGGAGGCTCCCGACCCCACTCCCCCGACGAGGGTGAGCGCCGCCCCTCCCGTCGCCCTGCCGATCCGGTCGGCGATGGCCCGGTAGCCCAGGTAGTGGATGTCGTCGTGGTACTGGCGCATCCAGTGGTACTCGGGATGGTCGGCGAGGATCTCGTGGACCCGGGCGACCCTCCGCTTCTGGTCGAGTTTCAGGTCGTCGCAGGGCTCCATCTGCTCCAGGACGGCACCCAGCACGGCCAGTTGGGTGCGCAGGGTGTGGTCGATGGTCGTCGAGCCGACGATGTGGCACCGCAGGCCGTAGCGGTGGCAGGCCAGGGCCAGGGCGTAGGCGTAGATGCCGCTGGAACTGTCCAGCAGGGTGTCGCCGCGCCGTATCGCCCCGGTGTCGAGCAGCCGGCGGACCGCGGCGAGCGCGGAGACGACCTTCATCGTCTCAAAGCGCAGGCAGATGAGCCGATCGTCGAGGCGCACGAGGTCCGGCCGGCCGATCGCCTCCGC
Organism: Streptomyces sp. NPDC006733; assembly: GCF_040636125.1. NCBI lineage: Bacteria > Bacillati > Actinomycetota > Actinomycetes > Kitasatosporales > Streptomycetaceae > Streptomyces > Streptomyces sp. NPDC006733. Next base: position 190,363 of record NZ_JBEYJD010000004.1, read on the forward strand.
GATGTGCTGGTCCACGCTGGGTCTCCTTCGTCGTGGCGGGGGTGGTCGCAAAGGTGCGCGTGACGGGAATGCCGTTGCTCCGCAGCGCCCGGACGCAGCTGTCGATCCGGTGCCGCAGGCCGGGCGCCGCGGGATCGAGCAGGATGCCGGCGACGGCGCCGCTGTGCGCGATCTGCACGCCCACGGCTCCGACGCGCGGGGCGATGTCGGTGAGGGCGGTGAACTCCGGGTGGCACAGGCGTTCCTGCCCGCGCACCGCGCTGGCGGTGGCGACCTCGCCGAGCAGTCGGACGTCGCGGGTCGCCACGGCCCGGCGCAGCAGCGTGCGCAGGCTTTCGTACGCGCGCAGGTCGGTATCGTCCTGGGCGCAGGCGGGAAGGGCGAGGGTGTCCACGGGTTCGGCGTTGTTCAGGACGCAGCCCACGACGACCAGCGGTGGCAGGCGCGGGCCGAGCACTTCCAGGACGCGCCCCTCGCGCTGGGCGAAGAGCACGGGGCGGGCGTCGAGCATGAGGGGGTCGCAGGCGAGTTCGGCGCGGACGGCGAGCGTGGCGATGGTGTCGGGCGGCAGCCAGGTGCCGTACGAGTCGGCCACCGCGCGCACCGCGGCGATCACGTCGCTGGTCGAGCTGCCCATGCCCAGGCCGACCGGAATGCCCCCGGCGAGGCGCAGTTCGCCCCCGCACGGCGGCTCGCCGCGCCGCCGCGCGCACTCGCGGACGGCGAGGGTCGCGGCACGCTCGGCCTTGGCGCGGTCGGCGGGCCGGACGGTGAGCCGCTCGGGCGGGGTGCCGGGGCGGCGGGTGAACCGGGCGCGGCTTCCCAGCCCGGCCATGGGCAGCGTGACCAGGCCGGCACACCGGCGGCCCGCGGCATCGCGGAAGACGCCCTGGAGCAGCTCGCCGTGGTGGCTGGAGGCGCTGCCCGTCCCGAACCGCTCCGCACCGCTCCCCCCGTGGTCGGCGGCGCTCATGCGCCGGCCGTGGCGCGGTAGCGGTACAGGGTGGTCGGCTCGGCGCTGAACTGGGAGAAGGGGAAGGGCTCCGCGGACAGGGCGGTGACCCCGGCGCCGAGGAAGGCGCGGGCGACCGCGCTGCCGGACTGCGCGTACACGATCAGCGGGATGCCGCGGCTGCGGCACCGGTCGACGAGGGTGTCGAACGTGCCGTTGCCGAGGGTCATGCCGGTGGCCACCACGGCGTCGGCGCGGTCCAGCACCTGGTGCATGTCGGGGGTGACGACGTCGCCCCACTGGGTCGCCGTGAGGTTGAGGTCGCAGGGCAGTGGCTCGCCGCCGCGCCGACGGATGGCCGCCAGCAGCGGGTTGACGACGCCGATCAGGCCCACCCGGGCACCGGCGTCGATGTCGAGGAGCCCGGCGATGGCCGCGTCGCGGGCCTGCGCACGCACTTCGGGGGTGCCGGCGGGCAGCAGGACCGGCTCGGCCTCGCGCGCTGCGGCGGCCCGGTGGTGGGGGTGCTGCTCGGCGAGGTACGCGTCCAGCGCGGCGATCCTCAGCGGGCGGGGCGCCTCGCGCAGCAGGACGTCCAGGGAGCTGCCCGACAACTCGCGGCAGACGGCCGGGTCGACCTCCCCGGCCTCGAAGGCGCAGCCGCCGAAGGAGGCGCCGAGCCGCACCAGGACGTACTGGTTGAGGTAGGTGGTGGTGCCGAGGGCGAGCCGGGTGCCGTGGTGTATCCAGAAGACGCTGGTGGCGGCGAGGGTGGACGGCAGGGGGCCGTGTGCGCCGGCCAGGACGGCCGCGGTGAGGTCGTCGACGGTCAGGGGCGGGGCGGTACGGGTGTCCATGGAGGTCCTTGTCATCGGAGAAGTGCCCCGGCGACCCGGGGCAAGGGGCCGCGGTAGGCCACGGTGGGGTGGTGCGCGAGGTCGAAGGTCAGTTCGGCGTCCACCTCGAAGACGGTGGCCAGGTTCTCCGCCGTGAGGACCGCGGCGGGGCGCCCGGCGGCGACGAGGTGTCCGTGGTGCATCAGCAGCAGCCGGTCGCAGTAGCGGGCGGCGAGCGAGAGGTCGTGGAGCGCCACCAGAACGGTCTGGGGGGTGTCGGTGAGCAGTTGCATGAGTTCCAACCGGTGCCTGATGTCGAGGTGGTTGGTGGGCTCGTCGAGCAGGAGGCCGTAGGGCTGCTGGGCCAGTGCGCGGGCGAGGTGGACGCGCTGGCGTTCGCCGCCGGACAGCGTCTTCCAGGAGCGCCGGGCGTGCTCGGTGAGCCCCACCCGGTGCAGGGCGGCGGCGGTGACCGCGCGGTCGGTGGCGTCCGGCGGGTGCCAGCGGTCACGGAACGGGGTCCGGCCCAGCCCCACGACGTCGGTGACGCGCAGGTCGGTGTCGAGGGCGGTGTCCTGTTGCACGAAGGCGATGTGGCGGGCGATGCGGCGGGCGTCCCAGTCCCGGATGGGGCGGCCGTCGTAGCGGATCGCGCCCGTGTCCGGGGCGCGCAGTCCCGCCAGGCAGCGCAGCAGGGAGGACTTTCCCGAGCCGTTGGGACCGAGCAGCCCGACGGTTTCGCCGGGCTCGATGTCCAGGTCGACGTCCCGGACGACACGTCGGCCCGCCACCGACCAGCTGAGTCCTTCCGCGGTGATCCTCACAGTTCCCCCCTCCGGCGCAGGACGAGAAGGAACAGGGGGACGCCGAGCAGCGCGGTGAGCACGCCGACCGGCACCTCGCGGGGTGCGAAGGCGACGCGTGCCAGGGCGTCGGTCCACACCAGGAACACCGCGCCGGCGAGCGCCGTGTGGGGGAGCAGGACGCGGTGGAGCGGGCCGACGAGGAACCGCATCCCGTGCGGCACGATCAGTCCGACGAAGCCGATGGCGCCGACGGTGGCGACCGCCACGGATGTCAGCACCGCCGTGACCACGAGAAGCACCAGCCGGGTGCGGGCCACGGCGATCCCCAGGGAGGCGGCGGTGTCGGTGCCGAAGGCCAGGGCGTCGAGGGCGGTGGCGTGCATCCAGACCGTCGCCAGGCCGATCGGCAGGACGACGGCGCAGACCGCGACGGCGTCCCAGCGGGCCGGGGCCATCGATCCGAGCAGCCAGTGCGTGATGGCGCGGGTGGTGTCGGCGTCCGCGGAGGCCATCAGGATCAGCGACGTCACCGCGGTGAAGAGCTGTCCGACGACCACGCCGGTGAGGACGATCCGGACGGAGTCCAGGCCGGTGCGGCGCAGCAGCAGGAGCAGCAGGCCGAAGGAGAGCAGGGCGCCGGCCAGGGCGCCTCCGGTGCTGCCGAGCGTGCCGGCGCCGACGCCGAGCACCACCACCAGGACGGCTCCGGCCGAGGCGCCCGAGGAGACGCCGAGCAGGTAGGGATCCGCGAGCGCGTTGCGGGTGACGGCTTGCAGCACCGTGCCGCACACGGCGAGCGACGCGCCGACCAGGGCGGCCAGCAGGACCCGGGGCAGCCGCAGGTCCCAGACGAGCGAGTCCACGAGCGGCGGCAGCGGCTCGACGTCCAGGCCGAGGTGGGTGCCGAACACCCGGGCCAGCTCCCCCCATCCCACCGCGGCGGTGCCGATGCGCACGCCCGCGGCGACCGACGCCGCCAAAGCGCCGAGCAGGGCGGCGAGTACGGCGGTTCGGAGCGTGGTGGACCGGACCGTGGCCAAGCGGCCGGACCGGGATGCCGGATCTGCGGGCAGCACGGGTCCGCCCGGGGCGCTCCGCAGCGGGCGGGCCGCCGGGTGCAGCAGGTCCACCGCGCCCGGGTCAACGGGCATGGCCGAGGTGCTTCATTCCGGCCGCCACCAGGGCCAACGCGTGCACGGAGCGGACCGAGGGGTCCAGTTCGATGCCGGGGACCTCGATGATCCTGTGGTCGCGGACCGCGGGGAGCCGGGAGATCGCCGGATCCTTGGCCAGGATGGCGCGCTTCTCGGTGGCGCTGTCGCCGGGGCGGCCGCGTTCGGACAGGTCGCCGATGACGAGGAAGTCGGGGTTGCGCTGCGCCACTTCCTCCCAGGAGACCTCCGGCCAGTCCTCGTTCACGTCGTCGAAGGCGTTCTTCGCGCCGACGATGCGGCTGATCTCACTGGGCAGTCCGGTCCTGCCCGCCACGTAGGGCATGCCGTTGAAGATGGAGTAGAGGTAGACGACGGTCGGCGGCGTCCCGCGAGGGGTGGTCGTGGAGGCGGACGCGCCGGCTGCGGCGACGGCGGCACGCTGCTGGGCGACCAGCCGCGCCGCGCGCTCGTCGACGCCGAATACCTTGCCGAGCTTCTCGTAGTCGGAGAAGAGCAGTTCGAACGGTGTCGTTCCGCGCGCACTGTGCTGCGGGCAGTCCACCGCGCTGACGAACGTCGGGAGGCGGAGTGCCGCCAGCTCCTCGCGGGTGCCGGCCCGGTCCTTGGTGTAGAGGTCGGTGGAGGAGGCGACGACGAAGTCGGGGGTGGCGGCGCGCACCTGCTCACCGGTGGCGATCTTGGGTGCGACGACCGGGACCGTGCGGTACGCGTCCTGGTACCGCGCCGGGATCTTGGTCTTGAGGTTCGCGGTGCCGGTCATGCGGTCCTGCACGCCGAGTTCCAGCAGGGTCTCGGTCGAGGTCTGGTCCAGGGTGAGGGCGCGCGTCGGCGGCTGGGCGAAGGCCAGTTGCCGGCCGCAGCTGCTGATGACGGTGGTGGTGCTCGCAGCCGACTCACCACTCTTCGCGGCGGTGTTGCCGGCCGGTGAACAGCCTGCCGCCGCACAGGTCAGGGCGATGGCGAGGGCGGCGACAGCGGGTCTGTTGCGGTGGCGCATGGGTTCTCCGGATTCGCAGGGCGGTGCGGCGTGCACCGGGGAGGGGGTGCCGCGTCCACACCATACGCTAATGGTTATCGTTTCCAATAACCAGGTACGGTTCTGTCCACCGCAGGCCGAGCGCCGCCCCGGCCCACCGAGCGCCTGCCGTCAGACGAGGAGCACTTCCGTGAGGACATCACCCGCACCCGAGGCACCGGCGCCGCAGACCGGGTCCGTGCTGCGCGACCTCGCCTTCCTGCGGCTGTGGACGGGCACCGCCGCGTCAGGCCTCGCCACCTGGGCACTGCCCTTCGTGCTGGGCCTGGCGGTCCTGCACCGCGAACTGTCCACCGCCGAACTGGGGTTGGTACTCGCCGTGCGGACCGTCGGGTTCCTCGCCGCCGTGACGGTCGGCGGAGTGCTGGCCGACCGTCACTCCCGCCGGGCGGTGGTGCGGTGGTCGGCGCTCGCGGCGGCGGTCGCCGCACCGTTTCTGGCCCTCGGGCTCGGCCGGTCACTGGTGGTGATGTCGGTCGCGGGCGCCCTGGCCGGTGCCGGGCAGGGCGCGTGCCGCCCGGCCTTCCAGGCACTCACCGCGGAAGTGGTCGATGCCGCGCACCGGCAGCAGGCCAACGCCGCGATCACCCTGGCGGTCCGCACCTCGACGCTGGCGGGACCGGCGGTGACCGCCCTGCTGTCGGCCTTCGTCGGCAGCGCCACGCTGCTGCTGGGCGTCGGCCTGCTGTGGCTGGTCGCCGCGTTCGTTCCCGGGCGCGGGGCGGACGCGAAGCCCGCCGGCCACCCGCCGGAGCGCGTTTCGTTCCGCGCCGAACTCGTCGACGGCGTACGCGAAGCACGCCGCCATCCCTGGTTCGTCGCCGGCCTCGGCGCCCTGACGGGCGTCATAGCACTGGGCTACTCCGCCACCAGCGTCGCCCTGCCCCTGATCAGCCGCGACCGCTACCACACCGAATGGGTACTGGCCTCGGCCATGACCGCCTACACCCTGGGCGCCCTCGTCGGAGCCGTACTCACCACCCGCTACCGCCCCCGCTCCCAGGGCTGGTCCGCCCTGGCCGCACTCGCCCTGTACGGCCTCGCCCCGCTGAGCCTGATGCTGCCGGTCACCCCGCTCGTCGTGGTCGGCGCGTATGTGGTGGCCGGCATCGGGATCGAGCTGTTCAACGTGCCCTGGCTGACCGCCACCCAACGGGAGGTCGCCCCGGACAAACTGGCCCGCGTCTCCTCGCTGGACTTCCTCGTCTCCTACGGCCTGGCCCCGGTCGGCCTGGCACTGATCGTCCCGGCCATCGACACCTTCGGCACCACACCCGTACTCGCCCTGTGCGCCGCCGCCTGCTTCCTCGTCCCGGCCGCGGCAGCCCTGGTCCCGACCACCCGCCACTTCACCCGCACCCCGCCCCCGTCCGCGACCCCGGCACCGGCCCGATCCGGCTCGAAGTGATCCCGGCCGGCGCCCGAGTCGGACACAGATCTGACCCATGAGGGCGCCACCATCATGAGTGAGCCGTGTCAGCACCGGAAGCCCCTCCGCTGGGTGGCCGAGGTCAGCGCGCGGGAGGGAGGAGCGGTGTTCCCCCGGCTCGTGTCAGTGCCGGGAAGTACTGTCGCGGGCATGGTCGAACACGATGGCCTCGGTGCCACCCGCGAGGCGTACGACGCCGCTGCCCCCGCCTACGCGGAGCTGTTTCGCGACTCGTTGCGGGACAGGCCCCTGGACCGGGCGATGCTCAGTGCCTTCGCCGAGGTCGTCAGCGCGAGTGGCAAGGAGCAGATCGCGGACCTGGGGTGCGGGCCGGGTCATGTCACCGCCTACCTCGACGGGTTGGGGCTGGCGGCGTTCGGCGTCGACGCCTCGCCTGCGATGATCGAGCTGGCGCGGCAGGCCTTTCCGGGCCTGCGGTTCGACGTGGGTTCGATGACCGCTCTGGACATCGCCGACGGCGCTCTGGGCGGCGTGCTCTCCCGGTGGTCCGTCATCCACACGCCGCCACCGGAACTCCCGCTCATCCTGGCGGAGTTCCAGCGCGTGCTGGCACCCGGCGGCCACCTGCTGATCGGCTTCTCGGCCAGCGACGGCCCCTCGCACCCGACGCAGGGCTTCGACCACACCGTCGCGCCCGCCTACCGGTGGTCGCCGGATCATCTCGCGGCGGTCCTGCGCACCGCCGGGCTGCACGAGACAGCCCGGATGGTCCGCGAGCCCCAGCCCACCGACCGGCGGCAGTTCCAGGAGGTGCAACTGCTCGCCCGCAAAGGCTGAGCGGGACCGGGGCCCGCACTCCCCGGGGGTCAGGCGGAGAAACTGGTGATCTTCTGCGGCGTCACCCGGACGATGAGCCGCAGCACGTCCTCCGACTCGGGCGGCGGCTCCTCGTCGAGGTACTTGTGCGCCAGCTCGCGCGGCAGCGCCTTCTCGCGGTCCTCGATCAGTTCGACCGTGCCGCGGATGTCGACCGCGTGATAGGGGTTCTCGGTGTCGAAGACGGTCAGGCTGATCCGCGGATCCCGGGCCAGGTTGCGCCCCTTCTGCCGCCCGGCCGTGGTGGAGAACAGCACCGTGTCCCCGTCCCGCGCGATCCAGACCACCGAGGTCTGCGGCCCGCCGTCCCGATTCAGCGTCGCGACGGTGGCGAAGTTCTTCCCGTCCAGCAGCTTGCGTGTCTCTTCGTCGAACACCACTGACACCATCTCACCCTTCGGTCGTGCCGCCATGAGTTCACTCCCTGCGCAGAACAGCCGCGGCAGCCGATTCCTTCCCTCGCCACGGCCGAACCCGCCCGAGGCGCCCGGCGCACCTCGTCGGGTCAGGCCTGCCCGGTGAGGTGGTCCGCGACGTCTGTGGCGATCTCGATGGCGCGGGCCGCGAGCGGGGAGTGGGTGCGGTGGGCCTGCCACAGCAGGAAGATCTCGCGGGGTGGGAGCGCCGGTTCGAGGGCGTGGACGCTCAGCGCCGGGTCGGACCTGATATCGGCGCCGTGCAGGGCGAGTTGCGGCAGGATCGCCGAGCCCATGCCCGCGCGCACCATCGACACGACGGTCTCGTTGCCCGCGGTGCGGCACACGATGTGCGGCCGGGCGCCGCGGCGGGCGAGGGCCTGTTCCATGCGGGCCTGGTCGCAGATCGGCGGGTGGGCCACCATCGGGGCGCCGTCGAGGTGGGCCGGGTGCACCGGGCCGTCGGGGAAGGTGCCGCGGCGCGCCAGCAGCCGGTAGGGGTCGTCGAGCAGTTTGCGGTGTTCGACGTCGCCGTCGACGCGCCCGTCGAAGAACATCAGGTCGAGCTCGTCGACCTGCGGCTGGTCGGTCTCCTCCTCGAACAGCCGGATGTCGCAGCCGGGGTGCTCGTCCCGAAGCCTGCGCACGAGCACCGGCAGGATCACGTTGGAGACGCTCTGGAAGGTGCCGATGTCGATCCGGCCGTCACCGGCCTTGAACCGGTCGACGGCTGCCGCCAGCGCCTGGGCCCTCGCCAGCAGCTCGCGTCCGTGCGCCAGCACCACCGAGCCGAGCGGGGTGATCCGCACCGGTTTCGGGCCGCCCGGCCGGTCGAAGACGGCGCCGCCGACGGCCCGCTCCAGCGCGGCGATCTGCTGACTCACCGTCGACTGGGTGTACCCGAGCCGCGCGGCGGCGCGCCCGAACGACCCTTCGTCGGCCACGGCGGCCATCGCGGTCAGATGCCGCAGTTCCACCTCGGACATGAGCGCCCACCCCCGGCACTTTCATCGCTCAACACGATTGACTCGATCGGAAACCATCGCTTTTCACGATGCACTGCCGAGTCTAGCGTTGCCTCCATGACCCCTCACCTTTCGCACGGCGAGCAGCTCGTCCGCATCAACGACGTCGAGCTGTGCATCGAGACCTACGGAAACCCCGCGGACCCGGCCGTCCTACTCATCGACGGCGCGAGCGCCTCGATGCTGTGGTGGGAAGCCGGGATGTGCGAGCAGATCGCACGCGGCGACCGGTACGTCATCCGCTTCGACAACCGCGACACCGGCAGGTCCACCAGCTACCCGCCCGGCCGGCCCGGCTACACCGCCACCGACCTGGCCCGGGACGCGCTCGGCATCCTCGACGCGCTGCACGTCGAGCGCGCCCACATCGTCTGCCGGTCCATGTCCGGCGACATCGGGCTCATCATCGCCGTGGACCACCCCGACCGGGTGGAGACGCTGACGTTCGTCTCCACCTCCAACGGCGCGGACGGGCTGCCGCCGTCGTCGGACACGCTCATGCAGGGCGTCCCCGCCGATCCGGACCCCGCCGACCCCCGAGCGGTGGTGGACTTCGTCGTGGCCTCGGCCCGAGCGTGCTCGGGCGGCTCGCCCTACTTCGACCCGACCGCCACGCGCGCCCTGGTCGAACGGGACGTCGCCCGCACGCGCGACGTCGCGTCCATGCTCGTCAACCACTACGCGATGGACACCGACGGCGTGTCCCGCGACTTCGCCGCCATCAAGGCGCCGACCCTGGTGGCGCACGGCGACCACGACCCGCTGTTCCCGCTCCCCCACGCTCACGCACTGCGCGACGCGATTCCCGGCGCGAGCCTGCTGGTCCTCGAAGGCGCCGGCCACGACCTGCCGGAGCCGCTGTGGGACGTGTTCGTCCCGGCCCTGCTCCAGCACACCGCGGGCGGCCGACGATGACCGGGCTGCGGTCGGCGCTCTGGCTGCCGCTCTTCGACGAACTCGCCGATCCGGTCGCGGTCGCGCGACTGGCCGCCGAGGCGGAGGAGGCCGGCTGGCACGGCGTGTTCGTCTGGGACCACCTGCGCTGGCGGGAACCGGTCCGGCGGGCGGCGGACCCGTGGATCACGCTGGCGGCGATCGCCACCGCCACCGAACGCCTCCGGTTCGGCCCCATGGTCACGCCCCTGGCCCGTCGCCGACCGGCCAAGGTCGCCCGGGAGACCGCGACGCTGGACCGGCTCGGCGGCGGCCGCCTCACCCTCGGCGTCGGCCTCGGCAGCGATCGCTTCGCCGGGGAGCTGCGGGCGACCGGCGAGGAACTCGACGACCGGCGGCGGGGCCGGATGCTCGACGCGTCGCTGGAGATTCTCACCGCGGCCTGGTCGGGCGAACCGGTGCACCACCACAGCGCGCACTACACCGTCGACGACGTCACCTTCCTCCCCCGGCCCGTGCAGCGTCCCGGGGTGCCGGTGTGGGCCGCGGGACGTCCCGGGAACGTCCGACCGCTGCACCGCGCCGCCCGGCACGACGGCTTCGTGCCGGTCGATCTCCAGCACCCGGACGAGCTGGCCGCTGTCGTCACCACCGTCGCCGCACTGCGCCGGCCGAGTACGACCCGGTACGACATCGCCGCCACCCTGCCGCCCGGCGCCGATCCGGCACCCTACGCCGAGGCGGGCGCCACATGGTGGCTGGCGGAGTTCGCACCGGAGACAATGTCGCTGGACCAGGTACGCGGCGTGCTGCGCGACGGCCCGGCCGACGTGGGCACCGAAAGGATCCGGTGACGGTGATGTCCGAGCCGTTCGACTACGACGCGGAACTGCGTCGGCACAACACCCTCTTCCGTGCCGCCGCCCGCGTCGGCCCGCACGACCGCGTGCTCGACATCGGCTGCGGCACGGGCCAGACCACGCGGGAGGCCGCCCGCGCCGCCGCCGGCGGCAGCGCGCTGGGCGTCGACGTCTCGGCGCCCATGCTCGAACGGGCCCGGCGGCTCACCGACGCCGAGGGCCTGACCAACGTCGGCTACCAGCAGGCGGACGCCCAGCACCACGACTTCCCCCCGGCCTCCTTCGACCTCGGCATCAGCAGGTTCGGCACGATGTTCTTCGCCGACCCGGTCGCCGCGTTCAGCAACATCGGCCGCGCGCTGCGCCCCACCGCACGGCTGGTGCTGCTGCTCTGGCAGGAGCGCGAGCGCAATGAGTGGGCGACCGAGATCCGCCGGAGCGTCAGCGACGCCCCCGTCGCCTCCCACGGCCCCGACCCGTTCTCCCTCGCCGACCCGACCGTCGTGGAAGGCGTCCTGACGGCGGCCGGCTTCACGGACATCGGGTTCACCGACGTGCACGAGCCCGTCTACTACGGCCCGGACGCCGCCACCGCCTTCGACGCCGTGCTGAACCTGTGGGAGGTCGACGACCTGCTGGGCGGCCTCGACACCGCGGCGGCCGAACAGGCCCGCGCGCGGCTGCGGGCCGTCCTGGACGCCCACAGCACCGAGGACGGCGTGTACTTCGACTCGCGCGCCTGGATCGTCACCGCCGTCCGCCGTCACTGACCGGGCGCGGCCCGGTCCGGGGCTCCCCGCTCAGACCTCCGCCCGCGCCGGCGGGCCGGGCGCGGGTGCGGCGGGCCGGGACAGTGCCGGGGCCAGCCAGCGGGTGAGGAAGGCGCGCAGCCGCGCTTCATCCTGCGGCGGGTCGCTCGGATGCTCCAGCAGCGACGTCAGGAGCCGCATGATGATCTCGGCGAGCCCGTCGAGATCCTCCTCCTCGATACCGGCGGCGGCCCAGTCCACGGGGAAGCGCCGCAGCATCTGCGCGCCGTAGGCGATGGTGTCCCTGGTGGTGGCGCCGCGGCCGAAGGCGGTGGTGTCCCCGAGTTGCAGCGGAAGGCTCAGGCGTGGCTCGGTGGGGATGGTCCGAACGCAGAAGACGATGCCCTCGACCACGGCTTCGGCCGGGTCGGTGATCCCCTGCAGGTGCGCGATCATCAGGTCGACGAACGACGCGGCGCCCTGCGCGGCCACCTCGCCGATGATGTCGCCGAGCCGGCCGAAGTGGCGGTAGACGGTCTGGCGGGTGACGCCGAGTTCGCCCGCGACGTCGGACAGGGTCGTCTTCGTGACGCCGTGCCGGTCGATGCAGCGGGCGGTCGCGTCGATGATGCGCTGGCGGGCCTCCGCGTCCGATGCGGGAGGCCTGCCTCCCCAGCCGTGATGCCCCATGGCCTCAGGATCGCACAGGCTCCCGCGTCCTTCGGGACCTGGTCGCAACGGTCACGGCCACGACGAGTCCGGTCGCGGCGACGGCGCACAGCACCGTGTACCAGAGGCTGCCGACCGGCGTGCCCTGCTCGGTGATGCCGCCGGTCGCCGTGAAGTAGGCCGGCAGGGCCACCAGCCAGAGGACGAGATGGACGCCGAGGTACAGCGCCGGATAGGTCCGTGCGAACAGCGGGGAGTGCGCAGGGTATGGCTCCCCCGGGGGTGGCTCCCCCGCGGGCGGCGTCTGCGCGAGCGGCTCGGTGCGCCGCGCGCGCCACGCGTCCGCGAGGAGGCAGAGGCCGACGATCCAGACGAGGGCGAGTTCGACCCCGATGACGGCCCGCTGGACCCCGAGCTGGTCCCCGCCGCGGAAGAGGTTGCTGGGCACGCCGGCGACCGCCATCGCCAACGGTGTCAGGACCCCGGCGGCCACGGTGCGCAGGGTGATCCGCCGGCCGGTGAGCGGGCCGCGGCCGTCCCTCGCGCCGACCAGCCGGACGACCAGGTAGGTCATCGCGCCGAAGGACACCGAGGCGAAGAGGAACATGCTGTTCATCGGGACCGAGGCGAGCGATGGTGCGTTGATCATCTTGTTGTCGGTGTTCCAGGCCCACCACTTCAGCTGGGGTCCGAGCTGATCGAAGATCTCGTAGAACACCTGGCAGACGAAGGCGACCGCCAGCGACCCGACGAGGGGCCCGCGCCGCGCGAACACGCCGAGGACCCGGACCACCTCGTAGGCGAGCTGCGACAGCGCCGGATAGAAGGCCACGATGTACAGCGGCAGCCGGTCGTACATGAACTGCACGGTGAACACGTTGTGGGAGAAGATGAACCCGACGTGCTCCTCCAGGCCGAACCAGGCCGGGAAGTACAGCGGCGGCTCGATCACCGCGAGGTAGACGAGCGAGGCGCACCACAGCGAGATGTTGACCGGGTCGCCGTCGCGCCGCCACCGCCGCCAGGCGTGGACGAGGGCGAACACCGCGCCGCCGATGACCAGCAGTTCGAGGAACGGCATGGTGCCGTTGGCGAGCCCGAACGGGTTGCGGAACTCCACGAGGGGTTCGGCGTCGTGGCAGGAGAAGCCGAGCCCTTCCGCGAGGCGCTCGGCGGTTGCGTCGCACGAATAGCTCATTGATCGCCCCTCGGGTCGGTCGTGGTCGGTCGCTGCCGGACGTTGCCGGGTGGCGTCAGTCCTTGACGAGGTCGGCCGCGGCGGGCGGCGGGCCGCCGGTGCGGTGCCGGCCGGCGAGGTCGGTGAAGTCGGTGCCGGGCGGGTCCTGCTGGTCGTCGAATCCGCCGGGCACGACCGTGCGTCCGAGCCGCCGGCGCAGCGCGTAGCGCGCGATGCCGAACCAGAACCGCGCATCGGTGGTCATCTGCCGCAGGGACTTGTCGAGGTTGAACACCTCGGCGAACGTCCGCTCGACGTAGGCGTCCTCGCGGCTCGTGGCGTTGATGGCGTTGAAGACCGGCCAACTGAGGCGCGCGGCCAGCCTGCGGCGCCAGGGGGCGACGACCTCGCTGCCGGTCGCGAAGTCATAGGCCTGGTCGCGGGCCATCGCGAGCATCCAGGGGACGTCGAGTGACTCCTTCTGCCGGGCGAGGAACGCGCGGAGGAAGGCGCGGTCGAGGACGTCACGGCCCGGCAGCATCTCGGCGAGGATGAGTGCGGAGCGAGCCGCCGAGCTCATCCCCTGGGCGTAGAAGGGGTTGAACGCGCAGATCGAGTCACCGACGCAGACCAGCCCGAGCGGGGGTTGGTCGAGCAGGTCGTAGCGGCGCCACTTGTTGCCGGTCGAGCGGGTGAGGTGCACCTCGGAGGTCGGCGTGCAGGCACGCATCGCCCGCCCGAAGGACGTGGCGCGCACGCGGTCCGCCGCGGCCTCGAAGGTCTCGGCCTCCCGCGGCATGCGCAGGCCCCACGCCCCCATGCACACGATGGCGCGGTCCCCTTCGATGGGGAAGAAGTTGCTGAGGAACTCGTGCTCCTCGGGATGGTCGCCGGTGTCCTGGGTCGGGGTGACGACCAGGTGCTTCCACCACCACGACGGCGGGCGCCGGTCGGCGGGCGGCAGGTCGTACCAGCGCGAGGTGTAGGTGACCTTGGCGTCCAGGGTCCGCTCCGGCGGCGCCGGCCACCCCGCCGCGGTCAGCCAGTCGGCGACGGAGGAGCCGCGTCCCAGCGCGTCGACGACCAGGTCGGCGGGCAGGTGGCCGGTGTCGTCGCCCGCGCGGTACTCGACCCCCTCGACGCGCCCGCGCGCGGTGCCGCCGCCGGTGGACCGGAGCCCGGTGACGGTCACGCCCTCGCGGATCTCGATGGCCGGCAGCTCGCGGACCTTGTCGCGCAGGACTCGCTCGATGAGCACGCGGGAGCTGTAGACCATCGTCATCGAACCGGTCTTGCGCGGGGCCCAGCCGCTGTTCTCGCAGTAGGCCGCGTCCATCGACGGCATCAGGTGCATCCCGCCCGCGGCGATCAGCGCCTCCTCGAACCCGGGGAAGATCTCGCCGATCGCCCGCCGCCCGGAGTTGAGGAGGAAGTGCGGGTGCTTGCTCTGCGGTACGCCCCGCCGGTGCTGCGCGTCCGGTGGCAGCCGGTCCCGCTCCAGAACGATCACCTTGTCGAAGTGGCGCGCGAGCACGCCCGCGGCGCACAAACCCGCCACGCTGCCGCCGAGCACCACGGCCGTCCGTCCCCGCATGCCGCCTCCATTCATACATTTCATGACTGAATGTATGATCGATGGGTGGGGAAAGTAGCAGCTGCGGCCTGAAGGTGCCAGCCTTCCGGCCACTGCCGGCGCGGACCGGAGCGGACTTTTCCAACGGGCGCGCCTGGCGGCCATACGCGATATTGGGACATAGGGACGACGCAGGGACAGGACGGCCGCCGGCTGCCCGGACCCGGGGTTCCGAGCGGACGCAAGCAAGCGAACCAGCGGAGGCCGCCATGAAACTGCAGGACGAACTGCCCCTCGACCATCGGCTGCGGACCGTCTACCGCTACGGCGCGGGCCTGTGCGGGCTGATCCTGCTGGTGTTCGGGATCCTGGGGCTCATCGACCAGCTGAGCTTCTTCGACACCACCGGCAGCAACATCGCGGGCCTGTCCAGCAACGGGCTGCTCAGCGTGTTGTCCCTGATCTTCGGCGCCGTCCTCATCGGCGCGGCGATCATCGGAGGCAACGTCGCCTCGACCATCGAGATCGTCGTGGGCGGCCTGTTCATCCTCAGCGGCTTCGTGAACCTCGCCGTCCTCGACAGCTCCTTCAACTACCTGGCGTTCCGCATGCCCAACGTGCTGTTCAGCTTCGTCATGGGGCTGCTCGTCGCCACGTTCGGCATGTACGGGCGGGTCAGCGGCGGGCTGCCGCACGACAACCCCTACTGGCGGCAGCGCCACCCGGAGCACGCCCGCACCACCTCCCCGGACCGCGCCAAGACCCCGGCCCTGACCCGCGGCGGATCCCACTCCGCCCCTCGCCACCCGTAGCCCGCAACGGCACGGCCCCATCGCGCACCGCGGGTCAGCGCCGCCGGCAGCCGCCGGCCGGAGGACCGTCCGCGGTGGGGCGGCAGATGTGGACGATGTCGGCCGCACGGTGACTGAGGTAGCGGCCCACGCACTGGTTCGGCGTGGTGCGGCCGCGCGCCGCACAGAACGCCACGGCCGCGCTGCCGTTCGCGAACGGGCCGGGGGCGTAGACCACCCAGTAGCCCGCCCGCAGGGAGGCGAAGTCGTCGCTGCGCAGGACGACCGCCTCCGGCACCTGGCGGCGTACGATCGCCAGTTGCCGGTCGCGGGCAGCCGGTCCCGAGGTGACCGGCTCCGACCACAGTTGCGCTATCCAGGTGTCGGCGGACGCCTCACCGGGGGGAGCGTTGTCGACAGTCGCGGTGCGGCTGGACGAGGTGACGCTCACCGGTGAGGTGGGCGAGGTCGCGGTAGTGGTCGGCACGGTGCTCGGGGCGGTGGACGACGACGTGGGTCGCGTCGCGCTCCCGCCCGCCCCGGGGCCCGCGCCGGTGCTCGAGGAGACGGGCGGCGCCTGGCCGCCGGTGCGCCCCGGATCGCGGTCCCGCAGCGCGTACACCAGGCCGCTCGCGAGCGCCGCGATGACGGTGACGGCCACGACCGCCAGCAGCGCGGGCCGCTTCCGCCGGGCGGCGGGCGCGGGTGGCGGCACGTCGGGCCGCGTCGCCGGGCGCGTCGGCACGGAGCCCGGCGTAGCCGCCGCGACCTCCGCGAGCAGCGCGTCCAACCGTGCCGCGTCCGGTCTCGCCCCGGGGTCCCGCACCAGGAGTCCGGCCAGGACGGGCCCCAGCGGCCCGGCCCGCGACGGCGGCGGCACCGGTTCGTCGAGCACGGCGGCGAGGGTGGCCAGCGCGGTGGAGCGCCGCAGGGGGCTGACGCCCTCGACCGCGACATACAGCAGCATGCCCAGTGACCACAGGTCGGAGGCGGGATTGCCCTCCTCGCCGCGGATGCGCTCGGGAGCCATGTACTCGGGGGTGCCGACGAGGTGGCCGGTGATGGTCAGCGCCGTGGCGTTCTGCACGCCCGCGATGCCGAAGTCGGTGAGGACGGCCCGGCCGTCCGCGCGCAGGAGGACGTTCGCCGGTTTCACGTCCCGGTGGTGGATGCCCACCGCGTGCGCGGCCCGCAGCGCCGACAGGAGGTCGCGGCCGATCCCGGCGGCGGTGTGCGGCTGCAGCGGAGCGCTCGCGATGGCCTCCTGCAGGGAGGGACCCGCCACCAGTTCCATGACCAGCCACGGATAGGGCCCCTCCTCGACGACCTCGTGGATCGTCACCACGTGGGGGTGGCTGAGCTGCGCGAGGGCGCGCGCCTCGCGCAGCACCCTCCCGCGCAGGACGGGGTCGCCGGCCGGGAGGCCGGCCGGCAGGACTTCTTTGAGCGCGACCTGACGGTGCAGGGTCAGATCCCTGGCGCGCCACACCGTTCCCATCCCGCCGGAGCCGAGCCGCCCCAGCAACTCGAAGCGCCCACCGATGACATCGCCCGAACCGCTCAACAGCGCGCCCCCTTCCGCTCCTTCGGAGGGTAACGGTGCCCCGCGTGCCGGGCAGGCTTTCCGCCATCAAAGGGACTATTGCGGAAGATCCGCACGGCGGTTCGGGCCGGACGGACCGTGCGGCGCCCGGCGCTGACGGGGTGTGCGACTCACCCCCGCCCGCGGCACGTCGGCGTGGGCGCGCGGGTGAGCAGGCCCGTCGTCGTACTGTCGGCCGTCGAGCTGCCTGCGGGGCGGTGGCGGATGGGAGTGACGGATGGAACTGACGTTGATCGCCGTGTTCGGCGTGATCAGCATCGTGGCCGTGGCCGCGGCGGCCCGGCGGCTGGGGGTGGCCGCCCCGCTGGCCCTGGTCGTCGTGGGGATCGCGCTCAGCTTCCTGCCGGGCGTGCCGCACGTCGAGGTCGAACCCGAACTCGTCCTGACCGTGGTGCTGCCGCCGCTGCTGTACGCCTCGGCGGTGCACATGCCCGCCATCGACTTCCGGCGCGACCTCAAGGCGATCCTGCGGCTGGCGGTGCTGCTCGTGGCCGGCACCACGCTGTGCGCCGGGTACCTGTTCTCCTGGCTGCTGCCCAGCCTCGGGCTGGCCGCCGCGTACGCCCTCGGCGCGATCATCAGCCCGACCGACGCGGTCGCGGCGACCTCCATCGGCAAACGGCTCGGGCTGCCGTCCCGGCTGATGACCATCCTGGAGGGCGAGGGGCTCGTCAACGACGCGTCCTCGCTGGTCCTGCTGGCCTCGGCGACCGCCGCGATGACCTCCACGGTGCACCTGTGGAAGGTGGGGGCCGACTTCGTGCTGTCGGTGGTGCTCGCCACGCTCACCGGGGTGCTGGTCGGCCTGGTGACGGTCCTGGTGCGGGGCCGGCTCCGCGATACCGTGCTCAACGCGGCCGTCTCGTTCGTGGTGCCGTTCCTGGCCTTCCTGCCCGCCGAGGCGCTGGGCGCCTCCGGTGTGCTGGCCGTCGTGGTGACCGGGCTGGTCAGCGGCCATCTCAGCCCCCGCTTCCTGCGGGCCAGGGACCGGCTCGCCGAGGACATCAACTGGCAGACCGCCTCCTTTCTGCTCGAAAGCGCGATCTTCCTGCTGATGGGACTCCAGCTCAGGACCCTGATCGACCAGGCCCAGGACGCCGGGCAGAGCGTCGCGCACGCCGTCGGGATCGGGCTGCTGGCCTCGCTGCTGGCGATCGCGGTGCGCATGCTGTTCGTCGCGCCCCTGGTCGCCTCGCTCCGGCACGACGCCGACAAGGCCGAGGGGTTCCGGACCGCGCTGGACGATCTCGCCGACCGGTTCAGCAGCGGCGAGGAGCTGCCGCAGCGGTTCCACAAGGCCGACCCGAAGCGCTTCGAGCACCGGCTGAAGCGGGGCAGGAGCGACGCCGAGTTCAGGATCAACGAGAAGTTCGGCTGGCGTGGCGGGATGGTGATCGCCTGGTCGGGGATGCGCGGCGCGATCACGCTGGCCGCCGCCCAGACGCTGCCGGCCGACACCCCCTACCGGGCACAGCTGCTGCTCATCGCCTTCGTCGTGGCCGTCACCACCCTGCTGGTGCAGGGGCTGAGCCTGCCCCGGGTGATCCGTGCGCTGAAGCTGCCCGGCGACGACAACGCCGCCGACCGCGCCGCCTTCGGCGAGCTGGTCTCCGAGCTGTCGGCCCGAGCGGACGAGGTCCTGACCGACCCCGCCCTGACCAGGCCCGACGGCACCGCCTACGACCCGGCCGTGCTGGAGCACGTCCGCGCGGTGACCACGGCCCGCCGCCGACTGCCCACCGGCACCGGGACCGTCCCCGACGGGGTCGACCCGCGGGAGCAGTACCAGGAGCTGATGCTGGCTGCGGCCGCCGCCGAGCAGGACCGGCTGCTGTCCGCCCGCTCGACCGGCGCCTACAACTCCCGGGTCCTCACCTACGCCCAGTCCATGATCGACAACGAACTGGCCCGCTTCCAGGACCCGGAGGGGTGAGCGGCGGGCAGGTCCCGGTGGGAGCCTCGTGCCGTACGGCACCCGCCGGGACCGCGCTCACATCAAGCCGGCCACGATCGGCGGCATGAACAGGTGGCGCGCCCGGTGTTCCAGGACGAACTCGTCGGCATCCGGACGCGTGG
The DNA here is from genome assembly GCF_040636125.1 of Streptomyces sp. NPDC006733. Classification (NCBI taxonomy): domain Bacteria; kingdom Bacillati; phylum Actinomycetota; class Actinomycetes; order Kitasatosporales; family Streptomycetaceae; genus Streptomyces; species Streptomyces sp. NPDC006733. The sequence goes on from NZ_JBEYJD010000004.1 coordinate 209,267, forward strand.
CGGCGTCCGACACGCATCGGGCACACTCCGGATCGACATCGGGCACGTCCGGGGCGTGGGTGAGGGCGATGTGCCGTGCGAGCCGCAGCTGCTTGGTCAGCACGATGTCCATGGGGTCGTAGTCGACGCCCGGACCCGCGGCGCTTCTCGCCGCCACACTTGCTTCGATAGCACCCTTCATCTGCTTGTAGAGCTCGGTGCACTCCTGACAGCTCCACATCCAGGACGGAGGGAGCGGCCACTGTTCAGCGTGGTTCTCGTCGTCGGGCGCCATGGCAGTCACCGTAGCGACCCGCTCACCGGCGCGCCCGCTTTCCGCCGACAGGCCACCCCAAGGAGGTCGTTGGCCCCGTGGGCGGGGCAGGACAGCGGGCGCGACGCGACGCTCCAAGGTGCGCTAGGCGGTCTCCAGGACCCCGGGGAGCCGGATCGTCGCACCTGACGACTCCGGGCCGCGACACGTGCGGCGGTGCAGGCGCGCCATCCGGTCGGCGTGCAGGTTGCCGCCGAAGGCCGGGTGGCCGTGGAGGCGTCGGACGTAGGCCCACAGGTGGTCGTGCCGGGCGATGGCGTGCACCGCGTCGGCGTCCAGGTGGAGGCGGTCGACGAGGTCGAGGTGGACGAGGGTCGCCCACAGGTCCACATCCGCCGCGCTCAGGTCGTCGCCGAGCACGTAGGGTCCGCAGGCCAGTTGACGGTCGAGCAGCTCCAGCGCCGCCAGCAGCGTTTCCAGCGCCTCCCCCCGGCGGTGCGACGCCGGGGCCGCGCCGGCGCGCTGGGCGGCCTCGGCGATGTCCTCGTCCAGGAGGTGGCGGACGGCGTCGATGTCGGCCACCAGGGCCGGCGGGCGCAGCCGGGGCAGCCCGGTGCACCCGGGCGGCGCGAAGTGGTCGGCGAGGTCGCGCAGGATGTCGGGGGTGTGGTTGCTGACGACGCGTCCGGTCCAGCGGTCGGACAGGGCAGGCACGGTGAGCGGGCCGTCGTAGTGGTACCGGGCGGCTTCGTAGGCGCTGCGCAGGGAGGCGAGCGGACCGGGGACCCCGGCCGACACGGGGACGACGGTGAGGGCGGCGCTGCCCGTGAGGGCGAGCAGGTCCAGGGTGATCGCCACCCGCAGCGAGCGGGGGCACCCGGGCGTGAGGAACACCTGGTAGCGGCCGGGGGCCGGGTAGAACCCGCCCGCGAGGTCGACGCCGATCCGGCTGCGGAAGTGCGGCGGGCGGGCGGGCGCGGCGCCCAGGGGGTGGGGCGGAGCGGGCCGGAAGTCGTCGACGGTCGCCGGGCGACAGGTCAGCGGGCGGGACGGAGCGGTCTCGGGCATGGCTCTCCAATGCGGGCAGGAAGCTTGCAGGTGCCGGAAGGGCGCCGGTGGCCCGAGGCCTGGAGGTGCCGGGCCGTCGCCGCTGGCAGAAAGCTCGGGTGTGCCGGATCGACACCGGCGGCAGGACGCCTGGAGGCCCGGCGTCGGAATGCGGACGACGCCCGGCCCGGTGGGTGCGCCTTCGGGAGCTGTCCCGTCAGACGGTCAGGACCCGGGTCGCGCTGCAGACGCGCTGCAGGTCGATGTGGAGCCGTCGGGTCAGCAGCGGCTGACAGCCGCTCGACTTCCCCGCCCCACTGCCCCTGCGCGGCATCTCCACCGGTCCCATCATCAGGCTCGTCAGTACCGAGACCTGTGCCGATCGTTACCGTCCCTCACAGTGTGATCGGGGCCCGCGGGGCCGTCAAGAAGGCTGCGGCACCCCGCAGGGCACACGGCGGGACGGCACCACGGCGCCGTCCCAACAGTCGGTCGGGCGTTGACTTTCCCGCGCGAACCCTTCTACGTTACGGCGCAGAACCATCGGCGGACCCACCCGCAGAGCCACCAGCAGGAGCACGCGACCGCAGGACGTCGGCAGGCCACAGGCCCCCAGGGGCGGATCGGGGACGGTGACGCACATGTACGCAGGCCCCGGGATGGCCGCGTGGCGACGTCACGGCCGCGCCGCCGCGTACCGCAACCGCTGCGTCGACCTGCTCCGCGTCAGCAGCGCCCTGTGTACCGCGACCGCGAGCACCGCTCGCCGAGGCTGATCCTGCCCTGAACCACGCCCGCCTGCCGTAGCGGCGGCGTGTGTCGCCTCCCGTCCGCAGCGCGCCGGCGCGTGTGCCCGCCGCCGTGCGACGGGCTGTCCCGTGGAGTCCTCCCATGAGCGAATCCCTGGGCGCCGCCGTGTCTTCGGGCACGGCTCCGCCCGACGCCCCCACCCCCGTGCCCCGGCCCCCGTCCGCGCAGCGGGTGCTGCCGCTGCGGCACCCGGGCCGGTGGCTGCTCACCGCCGTCGTACTGGTACTCGTCGCGCAGGTCGCCCACGGCCTGGCGACCAACCCCTTCTACCAGTGGGACCGCTTCCGGTACTGGTTCGTGCGGCCGGTGATCCTCGACGGGCTGCTCATCACCCTGCAGGTGGCGTTCTACAGCGCGCTGCTGGGGCTGCTGGGCGGCGTCCTGCTCGCCCTGGCCCGGCTGTCGAGAAGTCCGGTGCTGCGCGCGACCGCCTGGGTGTACATCTGGCTGTTCCGGTCGGTGCCGCTGATCGTGGTGCTGCTGTTCCTCTACAACTTCAGTGCCCTGTACCCGTCGTTGAGCGTCGGCGTGCCCTTCGGCCCGGCGTTCGTCCGCTTCGACGAGTCCGAACTGGCCACGGACCTCGTGATCGCGGTCGTCGGGCTGAGTCTGAACGAGGCCGCCTACGCCGCTGAAGTGGTGCGCGCCGGCATCCTCTCCGTCGACCAGGGCCAGCACGAGGCGGCCGCCGCGCTGGGCCTGCCAGGGCGCTACCAGTTCGCCCGCATCGTCTTCCCGCAGGCGCTGCGGGCCATCGTCCCCTCCTACGTCAACCAGCTGATCGGCCTGGTCAAGAGCACCTCGCTGGTCTTCTACGTCTCCTTGCTCGACCTGTTCGGCTCGGTGCAGAGCATGGGCAGCACCTACCCGGGCGACATCGTGCCGCTGCTGCTGGTGGCCACCGTCTGGTACGTGATCCTCACCAGCGTCGTGTCGGTCGTGCAGTACTACGTCGAACGCCACTACTCGCGCGGCGCGCTGCGCACCGTCGCCCCGACTCCGCTGCAGAAGCTGCGTGCCGGGGCCCGGGACCTGCGGGCCCGCGCACAACGGGAGGCGCGGATATGACCACCGATGTCGAACCGGCCACCGTCGAGGTCCATGACGTGCACAAGTGGTACGGCGCGCACCAGGTGCTGGACGGCGTGCACCTGACGGTGCGGCCCGGGGAGGTCACCGTCATCGTCGGCCCCTCCGGCTCCGGCAAGTCCACCCTGCTGCGGGTGATCAACCACCTGGAGAAGCCGGAGGTCGGCTACGCCAGTCTCAACGGCGAACTGATCGGCGTGCGCCGGCACGGCGAGCGGCTCAAGGAGCTGAGCGAGCGCGCGATCCTGGCCCAGCGCAGCCGGATCGGCTTCGTCTTCCAGAACTTCAACCTCTTCCCGCATCTGACCGTGCTGGACAACGTCGCCGCGGCCCCCGTGGCCACCGGACTGCTGCGCAAGCCCGAAGCGCTGGCACGGGCCCGTACCCTGCTGGACCGGGTGGGGCTGGCCGACAAGTGCGGCGCGTACCCGCGGCAGCTGTCCGGCGGCCAGCAGCAGCGGGTGGCGATCGCCCGCGCCCTCGCGCTGCGCCCCGGAGTGATCCTCTTCGACGAACCGACCTCGGCGCTGGATCCGGAACTCGTCGGCGAGGTGCTGTCCGTCATCAAGGACCTGGCGCGCGGCGGCACCACGCTCATCGTCGTCACCCACGAGATCGGCTTCGCCCGCGAGGTCGCTGACCGGATCGTCTTCCTCGACGGCGGACGCATCGTCGAACAGGGCCCGCCCGCCGAGGTGCTGGAGCGCCCGCAGCACCCGCGGACCAGAGAGTTCCTCAGCAAGGTCCTGTGACCCCGCACCCCTCCCCACCACCGGACAAGGACACCGTCATGCCCAGCACGCGTCTGCGCAGCAGATTCTCCCGCGGCCTCCTCGCCGCGACCGCCGTCACCGCGCTCGCCGCCGGGCTGGCCGGCTGCGGCGGCGACAGCGCCGCCTCCGCCCCCTCCACCGGGAAGAACGCGCCCGGGACGGTCACCGTCGGCGCGCTGTCCAACGGTGCCGCGCGGCAGACCGACCTCACAGTGCCGGTGGTCCCGGCGATCCGGGCCCACCTGCCGAAGGCAGTCCTTGACAGCGGCGAGCTGGTCATCGGCATCGGCGCCCTGCCGGCCGGCTCCGCCCCGCTGAACTTCATCGGCAGTGACCAGCGCACGCTCACCGGATCCGAGCCGGACTTCGGCCGACTGGTCGCGGCGGTCCTCGGCCTCAAGCCCGTGGTGAAGAACTTCACCTGGGAGAACCTGTTCGTCGGCATCGACAGCGGCAGGACCAACGTGGGCTTCTCGAACATCACCGACACCGAGGAACGCAAGAAGAAGTACGAGTTCGCCTCCTACCGACAGGACAACCTCGGCTTCGAGGCCCTCAAGAGCAGCACGTGGACCTTCACCGGCGACTACCAGGTCCTCGCGGGCAAGACGGTCGCGGTGGGGGCCGGCACCAACCAGGAGAAGATCCTCCTGGAGTGGCAGGCGAAGCTGCGCGCGCAGGGCAAGCAGCTGACCGTCAAGTACTTCCCCGACCTCAACGGCAGCTACCTGGCCCTGTCCAGCGGCAAGATCGACGCCTACTTCGGCCCCAACCCCGGCATCGCCTACCACGTCGCCCGCAACGCCTCCACCAGCCGTCCGACGCGCAACGCCGGCACGATCTCCGGCGCGGGCACCACCCTGCAGGGTCTGATCGCCGCCACCTCCAAGAAGGACAGCGGACTGGCCCGGCCGATCGCCGAGGCGATCAACCACCTGATCCAGAACGGTCAGTACGCCCAGTGGCTCGCCGCCTGGAACCTGGCCAACGAGGCCGTCCCCACCTCGCAGGTCAACCCTCCCGGGCTGCCGCTCGACAACTCCTGACAGCCTGGCAGCCTGGCAGCCCGAGGGGGCGACCGGCCCACCCCGCCTCCACGAAAGGAGTCACCCGCGTGTCACGCCACATCGTCGTCGTCGGCGGCGGGGCCATGGGCTCGTCCGCCGCCTGGCACCTGGCCGCCCGCGGCGCACGCGTCACACTGTTCGAGCAGTTCCCGCCCGGCCACGACCGGGGCAGCTCGCACGGCACGTCGCGGATCTTCCGGCTGGCCTACCCCGATCCCTTCTACGTGGCGCTGGCCGCACGGGCGCTGCCGCTGTGGCGCAGGCTGGAGGAGGAGACGGGGCGGCGGCTGCTGGAGCTGACGGGCGCGGTCGACCACGGCCCGGCCGCGGTGACCACCGCCCTGCACGACGCGCTGAGCGCGCTCGGACGCCCGGCGCACCTCCTCACCCCGGCGCAGGCGGCCGAGCGGTGGCCGGGGCTGCGGGCCGACACCGGCGCCCTGTTCCATCCCGAGGCGGGGCGCCTGCACGCCGACAACGCGGTCGCCGCCTTCCAGCAGGCGGCGCGGCAGCACGGCGCCCGCATCCGGCACGGCGTCAAGGTCACCCGGCTCGCGGTACGCGGGGAGCGGGCCGAGGTGATCACCGACGGCGAGGAGGCGGTCATCGCCGACGGCGTGGTGCTCGCCGCGGGGAGCTGGACGCCGGGCCGGATCGCCGGCCCGCTCACCGGCCTGCCGCCACTGCGGGTCACCCAGGAACAGCCGGCCCACTTCCCCGCCGCCGACGCGCTCGGCTGGCCCAGCTTCATCCACCACCCCGGAGCGGGGCTGCCGCCCGGCACCGCGGTCTACGGCCTCGGCAGCACCGACGGCGTCAAGGTCGGCTTCCACGGGGTGGGCCCGGTCGTCGACCCCGACCACCGCGACCGCACCGTCGACGCCGCGGTCCTGGCGCGGCTGCGGCAGTACGCGTCACGCTGGCTGCCGGGCGTCGACGCCACCGCCCCGGCCGCCGCCACCTGCCTGTACACCACCACCCCGGACGAGGACTTCGTCATCGACCGGCAGGGCCCGCTCACCGTCCTGGCGGGCTTCTCCGGCCACGGCTTCAAGTTCGCCGCCCTCGTCGGGGCCCTCGCCGCGGACCTCGTCGGGGGCGCACCGGGCCTGGACCGGTTCGCCCTCGGCCGCCACGCGCCCGCCGGCCCCGGCCGTCCCGCACCACGCTTCACGAACGGAGACCCCCGTTGACCCTGGCCGCCGACACCCACCGGTTCTCACTCCCGACGCAGACCGCGTCCGCTCCCCCGCACATCCTGGACAACCCCGCCTGGGCAGCGCTCACCGGCCCGCACCACCGGTTCGCCGAGCGCTCCGGCCGTGCCGCCCGCTACCCCACCGACGTCTCCCCGTTCACCGCGCTCGCCGATCCGGGTGATCCGGGCGCCTGGGACGACCTGGCCGCCCTCGTCGGCCCGGACACGGCGACACCGGTCTCCGGCGTCACCGCCGTCCCCGAAGGCTGGGAGGTCCTCGACGAGATCCAGGGCGTCCAACTGGTCGACACCGCGCTGCGCGCGGAACCGGCCCCCGACGCGGTACGGCTCGGCCCCGACGACGTCCCCGAGATCCTGGAACTGATCGCGCTCACCCAGCCCGGCCCCTTCCTGCCCCGGACCGTCGAACTCGGTGCCTACCTCGGCATCCGGCACCGCGGACGCCTGATCGCCATGGCCGGTGAGCGGCTGCGCCCGCCGGGCTGGACGGAGATCAGCGCGGTCTGCACCGACCCCGCCCACCAGGGCCGCGGCCTGGCCACCCGGCTGGTGCGGGCGGTCGCGGCGGGCATCAGGGACCGCGGCGACACCCCGTTCCTTCACGCGTCCGCCGCCAACACCGGGGCGATCGCCCTCTACGAGTCCCTCGGCTTCACCCTGCGCCGCCGCTCCGCCTTCTACCGCGTACGGACGCCCCGCGGCGCTGCCGCCGGACCGGCCGGGCGGGTGGCGTCATGAAGTTCCTGGCCATCACCCTCATCGTGCACGCCCCCGACCCGGTGACCGGGGTCCTGGGGCCCACCTACGACCGGTTCCGGGAGGCGATCGACAACGCGGTGCTCGCCGAGGAGCTCGGATTTGACGGCTTCGGCGTCGGCGAACGCCACGAGCGGCCGTTCATCTCCTCCTCGCCGCCCGTCGTGCTCAGCCACATCGCCGCGCTCACCTCCCGGATCCGGCTGTTCACCGCCGTGACGACCCTGAGCCTGCTCGACCCGGTCCGCGCCTACGAGGACTACGCGACCTTGGACCACCTGTCCGCCGGCCGCCTGGAGCTGATCATCGGGAAGGGCAACGGCACCGCCCAGCGCGAGCTGTTCCAGGTGACCGCCGAGGACCAGTGGGACCGCAACGCCGAGGGCTACGAGCTGTTCCGGCGGATCTGGCGGCAGGACAAGGTGACCGCCGAGCCGCGCTTCCGGCCGCACCTGACCGCGGCCGAGGTGTGGCCCCGGCCGTACCAGCAGCCCGTCCGGGTCTGGCACGGCAGCGCCACCAGCCGCGACTCCGTCGACCTGGCCGCCCGCTACGGCGACCCGCTGTTCTCCGCCAACGTCACCAACCCCATCGAGCCCTACGCCGAACTCATCCGCCACTACCGCGAGCGCTGGGCCCACTACGGCCACGACCCCGCCCTGGCCGTGGTCGGCGCCGGCAGCGCCGGGTACCACGCGGCCCGCACGTCCCAGGAGGCGGTCGCCGCGTACCGGCCGGTCTTCGCCGGGCAGTTGGCCTTCCAGAAGCGGCTCGGTCTCGAGCCGGTCTTCGCGACCCTGGAGGACTTCGTCGAGCGCAGCTCGGCCCTGATCGGCAGCCCCCAGCAGGTGATCGACAAGGTGCACCGCTACCACGAGCGGTTCGGGCACAGCGTGCTCCATCTGCCGGCGGACGCGAGCGGCCTCGACCCCGCGGCGCACCGCGCCTCGCTGGAGCTCTTCCAGTCGGACATCGCCCCCGTCCTGCGCCGTGACATCCCCGACCCGCCGTTCGCCTGGGGCCCGGTCCTCGCCTGAGGAACCGCCCGGCCCCGGGCGCACCCGGGGCCGGCCGCCACCCGGGGAGCCCGCTCACCCGCCCGCGAGCACCCGCTCACCTCGGACGCACTGGGCGCGCAGCGCGGACAGCTCGGCGGCCGGCAGCCCCGAGGACGCACCGGCACGCCCGGGGTCCAGAGTCCGGGCCGCCGCCTCCAGCCAGCCCGGACGGGCATCGACGCCGACGAACGCGGCCAGCCGGGTCAGCTCCCGGCGCGGGTCGTCGAGCAGGTCCTCGTAGGTGAGCGTGGTGCGCAGCGCGGCGGGCACCTCGCACAGGAGGCCGGCCGCCTCGGCGACCAGCTCGGACCACAGGGCGCCGAACGCGGGAGTGGGCAGGGCGCGGTCGCGGACCAGGGCCGCGTCGAACCGGTCCGCCAACAGGGCGGACAACTCCGGCGGCAGGGAGCGAACGTGGTCGGGCGTCAGTTCGGCCGGATGGGCGACACCGGCGCGGGCCAGGATCTCCCGCTGCAGGAAGATCAGCCGGTAGCCGGGGTGGCGGCTCATCGACAGGGCGCAGTCGGGCCCGTTGCGCGACAGGTGGACGAACCGCGCCTGCGGGAAGGCCGCCCGCAAGCGCGGGATGCGGTGGCCGGAGTACCCCGAGCGTTCGACGACGGCGGAGCGGGCGAACCGGGCGCACAGCGCGTCGAACAGCGCGTGGTGGTGCTGGGTCGCGGTGCGGGCGGGCCAGCCGGTGACCTGGGCTGCGAGCGCGTCGAACAGGGCGTCGGGATCGTCGGTGAGATGGGGCAGGACCATCAGGGACAGGGCGGGGATGCCGGTGGTGGCCGTCGCGAAGCGGCCGGGGCGGCGGGTGTAGAGGAACTCGGGCATCGGGTACCCGCTGCGGATCATGGTCTCGAAGGTCGGGTTGGGCGCGGCCAGCAGCTGCCAGAACGCCCGGCCGTCGAGGCTGCCGTCGGCGAGGGCCGCGGAGCCGACCGACGCCAGGTACTCGTTGAGGCTGAGCACGTCCGGATGGGCGTGCAGCAGCCCGGACAGCGCGGTGGACCCGGTGCGGCCGGTCCCGACGACGAAGGTCAGCTGACGCACGGCCGGATGCTCCCTCGGCAGGGGTTCACGGAACCGGGCGGGACGTGCCCCGGCCCGGTGGCGTCGATCCTCCCACTGAGGTGAGCTCGCGGACCAGCGCCGCGACCTGGCCGGTCTCGATGAGGAACCCGTCGTGCCCGTACGGGGAGCGGATGACCCGCAGCCGGTCGGCCGACGGGATGCCGGCCGCCAGCTCCGCCTGGTGCGCCGGCGGGTAGAGGCGGTCGGTGTCGACGGCGGCGACCAGCGTCCTGGCGGTGACCCGGCGCAGCGCGGCCCCGGTCCCGCCACGGCCCCGGCCGACGTCGTGGCTGTTCATGGCCTCGTTCAGGACGACATAGCTGCCGGCGTCGAACCGGTCGACCAGCTTGGCGGCGTGGTGGTCGAGGTAGGACCCCACCTGGTAGCGGCCACCGCGCCACGGGTCCTCGGCGCCCTGCGGGCTGCGGCCGAACCGCGCCTGCAGTTCGGGCTCGCTGCGGTACGTCACATGGGCCAGCCGGCGGGCCAGGCCCAGGCCGACGTGCGGACCGTGGCCGGGCCCCGCGTCGTGGTAGTGGCCGCCGCGCCAGTTCGGGTCCGCGCGGATGGCGTGCAGCTGGATGTCGGCCCAGGCGATCTGCTCGGCGCTCGCCGCCGCCGGGCACGCGAGCAGCAGCAGCGCGTCGACGCGCTCGGGGTGGGACACGGCCCACTCCAGGGCGCGCATCCCGCCCATCGAGCCGCCCAGCACCAGCGCCCAGCGACCGATGCCCAGCGCGTCGGCCAGGTCGGCCTCCGCCGCGACCTGGTCCCGCTGGGTCAGGAACGGGAAGTCCCCACCCCAGAACCGCCCGTCCGGCCGCCGGGAGGCCGGCCCGGTGCTGCCCTGGCAGCCGCCCAGCACATTGGGGGCGACGACGAACCAGCGGTCGGTGTCCAGCGCGCGGCCCGGCCCGATCAGCCCCTGCCACCAGCCGGGGGTGCGATGGCCCGGCCCGGCGGGTCCGGTGACGTGGCTGTCCCCGGTCAGCGCGTGCAGCACCAGGACCGCGTTGGCGCCGTCGGGCGCCAGGCGCCCCCAGGTCTCGTACGCCAGTCGGACGCCGGGCAGTTCACCGCCGGCCTCCAGCGGCAGCGGCGCGGTGCGCGCGTGCCACCGGCGGCCGCCGGGCGGGTCCCCCTCCCGCCAGGCCCCGGAGGCCGGCGGGAGAAGGACCGCGGTGCCCGCGACGCCGGTCAGGACACGCCCTTGGCCGCGCGGAAGCCCGCCTCCAGGTCCGCCTTGAGGTCGGCGAGGTTCTCCAGGCCGACCGACAGCCGCACCAGGCCGGGAGCGGCACCGGTGGCCGCGAGCTGCTGCTCGTCCAGCTGGCTGTGGGTGGTGGACGCGGGGTGGATGATCAGGCTCCGCACGTCCCCGATGTTGGCGAGATGGCTGAAGAGTTCGACGGCGTCCACGAACCGCTTGCCCGCCTCGACGCCGTCGCGCAGCTCGAAGCTCAGGACCGCGCCGGCGCCGCGCGGCAGGTAGCGCTGCCCGGCCTCGTACCACCGGTTGGACGGCAGCCCCGGGTAGTGGACGGCCGCGACCTCGTCGCGCTGCTCCAGCCACTCGGCGAGCGCCTGGGCGTTGGCCGAGTGCCGTTCGATCCGCAGGCTGAGGGTCTCCACCCCCTGCAGGAGCAGGAAGGCGGAGTGCGGTGCGATGGCCGGACCGAGGTCGCGCAGCAACTGGACCCGCAGCTTGACGGCGTAGGCGCTCGGGCCCAGGGCGGGCCAGTAGCGCAGGCCGTGGTAGCTGGGGTCGGGCTCGTTGAAGTCGGGGAAGCGTTCGGCGTGCGCCCCGAAGTCGAAGGTGCCGCCGTCGACGACGATGCCCCCGATGGTGGTGCCGTGCCCGCCGATGAACTTCGTCGCCGAGTGGACGACCACGTCGGCGCCGTGCTCGATCGGCCGCAGGAGGTACGGCGTGGGCACCGTGTTGTCCACGATCAGCGGAACGCCCGCCGCGTGGGCGACGTCCGCCACCGCCCGCACGTCCAGCACGTCACCGCGCGGGTTGCCCAGCGTCTCGGCGAACAGCGCCTTGGTGTTGGGCCGCACGGCCGCCCGCCAGGCCTCGGCGTCGTCCGGGTCGTCGACGAAGGTGACCTCGATGCCGAACTTCGGCAGGGTGTGCCGGAACAGATTGTAGGTACCGCCGTACAGCGAGGTGCTGGAGACGATGTGGTCCCCGGCGGATGCCACCGTCAGGATCGCCAGTGTCTCCGCGGCCTGTCCCGACGACAGCGCCACGGCGGCGACGCCGCCCTCCAGCGCGGCGATGCGCTGCTCGAAGACGTCCTGGGTGGGGTTGTGGATCCGGGTGTAGATGTTGCCGGGTTCGGCGAGGGAGAACAGGTCGGCGGCGTGCTGGGTGTCCCGGAAGACGAACGAGGTCGTCTGGTAGATCGGCACCGCCCGCGCCCCGGTCGTCGGGTCCGGCGCGGCTCCGGCGTGGATCTGCTTGGTCTCGAAGGACCACGCCGAGGTGTCGGGTCCTGCGGGGGTCTCCTCCGGGGTGTGGCCTGCGGTGACGGAGTCGAGGGGCTGGCTCATGGTTCTCCCTGGGTACGGGCGTACAGAGGTACGGGCCTACGGGCTGACGGGCATGCGGGCTGACAGGTGCGGGCGGGACGCCGGCACGACAGGGCCGGCCGTCCGGGCCGCGCGGCATGGCGCGGACGGCGCGGAGCGCACGGGAGGCGCGGAGCGGCGGGGGTGATCAGCGGCCGGAGAGGGCGGCAGGACGCCGGGAGCGTGGCGTCAGCGCACGGCGCGACAACCGGTGCTGGTGACGCGCCCGTAGTCCACGTGGCGGCGGGTCACAAGCAGGGTCATGGACCAAGCCAACCACAGGGACGACGTCCGCACCAGCACTTCGCCGGCGGCGCCGGCGAGGCCGCGTCCCGCCGATTGCAGGATTGCTGCGAGCACATGAAATGCCTGTAGCGGCCCGCTCCTTGCCCTTGATCCGCGCCCCGGGCCCTCCTAGGTTCGCTCCGGCGAGCCGCGGTGGACGCACCGCGGGCTGCCGTCTCCCCTCCCCTGTCGTGCCTTACGTGCGCCGTGCCGGGCGCACCACGAGAAAGGCCTTCACCATGAGTCGGAACGACCAGCCAGACCTCGGACGGCGGGGCTTCCTCGCCGGCGCCACCGCCGTCGCGGCGGCCGGCGCCCTCGCCGGCACGGCCGCCGCCGCGCCGAGCGCCGCGGTGGCCCGCCCCAACATCCTGGTGATCCTCACCGACGACCAGCCGCTGCACACCGAGTGGGCCACGCCCCACACGGTCGGCTGGCTGGTGGACGGCGGCGTCGACTTCCCCCAGGCGCACGTCGCCACCCCGCTGTGCGCACCCTCCCGGTCCTCGATCTTCAGCGGCCGCCACGCCCGCCACCACGGAGTGCGGGACAACAGCAGCCCGTACAACCTGGACCAGGCGACCACCTTCCAGCGCGCCCTGCAACAGGCCGGCTACCGGAACGGGTTGTTCGGCAAGTACCTCAACGCCTGGCACAACACCGACAACCCGCCGTACTTCGAGGAGTGGCTGCTGTCGGCGCCGGTGACCTACAACGACGGCACGTACAACGACAACGGCACCGTGCGCACGGTGCCCGGCTACAGCACCACCGTCATCCGCAACCGGGCGCTGCAGTTCCTGGACAAGGCGGCCACCGACCACCGCCCCTGGTTCGCCTTCGTGGCGCCCAAGGCCCCGCACGGCCCGAACACCCCGGAGCCGAAGTACGCCAACACCCCGGTCCCCGCCTGGAACGGCCGGCCGTCGGTGCCGGAGGCGGACCGCAGCGACAAGCCGCCCTACATCCAGAACGCCGACCGCACGCCGGCCGACGGCCAGACCGTGCGCCGCAACCAGCTGCGCACCTTGCTGTCGGTCGACGACACGGTCAAGGCGCTGCATGACAGGCTGGCCGCCCTCGGCCAGCTCCACAACACCCTGGTGATCTACCTCGGGGACAACGGCTACAGCTGGAGCGACCACGGTTGGGGCGCCAAGTCCGTGCCGTACGTGCCCGCGGTGCAGGTGCCGTTCTACCTCTCGTGGCCGGCCGGCGGCCTCGGCTCCGGCACCGTGGACCACCGGCTGGTCGCGAACATCGACATCGCGCCGACCGTCCTCGACGCGGCCGGCCTCGCGCCCGACCCGCTGCACGACGGGACGTCGCTGCTCGGCACGGCGCAGCGCGACCACCTGCTGGTCGAGTGGTGGCACCGCGGGCCGGGCGGCAACCCGCACACCTGGTCCTCCTACAAGAGCACCACCAAGCAGTACACGGAGTACTACGCCCTGCACACCGACGACAACGGGCGGGAGGCAGGCACCGGCGCGGTGCAGTTCCGCGAGTACTACGACCTCGTGGCGGACCCGCATCAGCTCACCAACCTGCTCCACGGCGCCACCCCCGCGGACGAACGGCGGCTGGGCATCCCGGCGCTGGCCGCGCAGCTGGCCGCCGACCGCGCGGCCTGACCCAGGACCGGCACCGGGGCGTCCCCACCGCCCCGGTGCCCGCACCGCCCCGCCGGCGCTCCTCGCCCGCTCTCCTCGCGGGTTCTCCTCGTGTTCTCCTCGCCGTGTCGACCACCCCGCCAGCCGTGCCCGGGAGGCTCCCGCCATGACCAGCGCGCCGCACCCCTCCTGCTGCGCCCCGGCCGCTCCGGCGGCCCGGGGCGCGCTGGACCCGCAGCCGGTCGCCGGGCACCCCGCGGCCCCCGAGCACGGTCCGGCCCGGCGGGCCCGACGGCAGCTGATCGCTCTGCCGGGCGGCCGGTTCTGGATGGGCTCCGACGACCCCGACGCCGTCGCGGCCGACGGGGAGGGCCCGGTGCGCGAGGTGGAGGTGGGTGCCTTCTCGGTCGCCGCGACCGCGGTCAGCAACGCCGAGTTCGCGTCGTTCGTGAAGGCCACCGGCCACGTCACGGAGGCGGAGCGCTTCGGGTTCAGCTACGTCTTCGACGGCTTCCTGCCGCCGCATGCGCGAGCCGGATCGCCCGCGGTCGACGGGACACCGTGGTGGCGGGCGGTCACGGGCGCGAACTGGCGGGCCCCACGCGGTCCCGGCTCCCGCGTCCTGGACATCCAGCAGCACCCGGTCGTCCACGTCTCCTGGCACGACGCGCTCGCCTACTGCGCCTGGTCGGGCACCCGGCTGCCCACCGAGGCCGAGTGGGAGTACGCCGCGCGCGGCGGCCTGGCCCGCCGCCGCTACCCGTGGGGCGACGAGCTCGCCCCGGGCGGGCGCAGAATGCTCACCGTATGGCAGGGCGACTTCCCGCGGCCGGCGCCCGGCAGCCGCAACGACACCACACCGGTGCGCTCCCACCGCCCCAACGACTTCGGCCTGTTCAACACGGTCGGCAACGTCTGGGAGTAGTGCGCCGACTGGTTCAGCCCCGACTTCCACGCCTCCGGCCCCCGGACCGCGCCCACCGGCCCGCCCGGTGGGACGGCGCGGGTGATGCGCGGCGGCTCCCATCTGTGCCACGTCTCGTACTGCAACCGCTACCGGGTCGGAGCGCGCAGTTCCAACACGCCCGACAGCTCGACGGGCAACATCGGATTCCGAGTGGCGCGTTCCTGACATCACCGCCGGGTCGGGCACCGCGCTCGGTCACAGCCACGTGGTGGCCGTCCACACGAGGGCAGCCGCGGCGGTGACGAGTCCGGCGTTCATGGCGACCTGGCGGTCCTCACCGGTCAGGTGCACGGCGATCGCGCCGATCTGCAGGAGCACGAACCCGATGGCCGCCGCCAGAGCCAGCCAGGGGGCGATCCCGGTCAGGGGCGGCAGGATCAGACCGATCGCGCCGAGAATCTCGACCACCCCCAGCGCCCGCACGGCGGGCAGCGGCATCCGGTCGACCCAGGCCATCATCGGCCGCAGTTGCTCCCGGCTGCGGATCGTTTTCAGCGCACCCGCGTAGAGGTAGAACAGGGCGAGCAGCCCGGCGAGGATCCAGTAGGCGATGTCCATGGGTCCCATTCACGGGGCGGCACCCCGGGACTGTCCAAGACCACTTCCGCGAGGCTGATACCCGGGAGGTATCGTTGCAGCGTGGAGCTACGTACCCTGCGCTACTTCGTGGCGGTCGCCGAAGAGCTGCACTTCGGCCGGGCCGCCGCCCGCCTGCACATCAGCCAACCGCCGCTGAGCCGGGCGATCAAACAGGTGGAAGCCGAGGTCGGCGCCCTGCTGTTCACCCGCACTCCGGCCGGCGTCACGCTCACCCCGGTGGGTGCGGTGCTGCTCGACGAGGCGCGGGCCCTGCTGGAGCAGGCCGACCGCCTCCGGGCGCGCGTCAGCGCGGCAGCCGGCGGCGCGACCCTCACCGTCGGCATCCTGGGCGACAGCACCGACCCCGGAGCCGGCAGACTGGCCGCCGCCTACCGCCGGAGCCACCCCGGCCTCGACATCCGCATCCGCGACACCGACCTCACCGACCCCACCTGCGGACTGCGCGCCGGACTGGTCGACGTCGCCCTGACCCGGGCGCCGTTCAACGAGACCGCCCTGACGGTGCGTGAGCTGCGGAGCGACCCGGTGGGCGCTGTGCTGCGCGCCGACGACCCGCTGGCCCGCCACGACCGGCTGCGCCTGGCCGCCCTGGACGACCGCCACTGGTTCCAGTTCCCGCCCGGCACCGACCCGATCTGGCAGGCGTACTGGAACGGCGGCCGGCCGCGCGAGGGGCCCGTGGTGCGCGTCGTCCAGGAGTGCCTGCAGGCCGTGCTGTGGAACGGCACGGTCGGCCTCGCCCCGCTCGGCCACGAACTGCCCCCGGAACTGGCCGTCGTCCCGCTGATCGACATGGCGCCGAGCCGTGTGGTCGCCGCGTGGAACGAGCACGACCCCAACCCCCTCATCCGCCCCTTCGTCGAGGCCGCGACCGCCGCCTACCGCCGCTGAGCACCCGGCCGCGGTGCTGCCGCCGGGGTGTGAAGCGTCCGGCCCGCGCGGCACGGCGCATTGCCCCGAATCGTCCCGCACGCGTCAATGGTCCCCATGACGCATCCGGGAACGCTCCTCCTGATCATGGCCATCGCCGTCCTGGCCCCGGTACTGGCCTTCCGGCTCGCCCGGTGGCTGCCGGTCCCGCTGGTGATCTTCGAGATCCTGCTCGGGGTGCTCATCGGGCCGGACGTGCTCGGCTGGGCGCACCCCGGCGAGGTGGTGGAGGCGCTGTCGGAGCTGGGGCTGGCGATGCTGATCTTCCTGGCGGGCTACGAGATCGAGTTCGGCCTGGTGCGCGGCGACACCCTGCGCCGCTCCGCCTGGGCCTGGCTGACCTCCCTGGCCCTGGGACTGGGCCTCGCCTTCGCCCTCACCGGCGGCGAGGTGACCAAGAGCCTGGTCATCGGGACCGCCCTGACCAGCACCGCGCTCGGTACCGTCCTGCCGATCCTGCGCGACAGCGGCGACCTGGGCGGACGCTTCGGCACCGTGATGATGGCGGTCGGCTCCGTCGGCGAGTTCGGGCCCATCATCGCCACCGCCCTGCTGCTCAGCGGCCGCTCCCCCGGCCGATCGGCCGCCCTCCTCGCCGCGTTCGCACTGGTCACCGCCCTGGCCATCGTGTGGGCCCTGCGCCCCCGGCCGCCGTGGTTCGCCACCGTGGTCGCCAAGACCCTGCACAGCAGCGGGCAGTTCTCGGTCCGGCTGGTCATGCTGCTGCTCGTCGGCATGGTGGCGCTGGCCGAGAGCTTCGGGGTGGACATCCTGCTGGGCGCGTTCGCCGCCGGCCTGATCACCCGCCTGATCCTGGCCGGGGCCTCCCCCGAGAGCGCCACGCAGACCCTGGAGCGCATCGAGGCCATCGGCTTCGGCTTCCTGGTCCCGGTGTTCTTCATCGTCACCGGCATCGACTTCGACCTGGACGCGCTGCTCGGCGGGGGCCGCGCGCTGCTCCTGCTGCCGGTGTTCCTGATCCTGTTCCTGCTGGTCCGCGGGGCGCCGGTGTACCTGCTGGCCCCCAAGGACCTGTCCGTGCCCGACCGCCGGGCGCTGACCCTCTACGCCTCGACCGCGCTCCCGCTGGTCGTCGCGATCACCACGATCGGCCTCGACGACAAGGTGATCAGCTCGAGCGAGGCCGCCGCGCTGGTCGGCGCGGCGATGCTCTCGGTGCTGATCTTCCCGTTGATCGCGCTCAGGATCCGCGCCGGCGGGCGGCCCGGCGGCAGGACGGACGACCGGACCGACGACGGGGCCGCGGTCTCCGAGTGCTGGTGATCGGGCCGGCGTGCGGTCACCCGGTGACGGTCGCCGGCGGCGGGGTCCAGCGGCTCCTGGGCGGCACGCTGGTGCTGACGCCGAAGTCGCCCTTGAGCTGTTCGGGGATGGCGTAGTGCATGACACGGCCGCGGGTGAGGCTCGACAGTTCGAGGACGCTCGTCAGGTGCCCGACCCGGTCCAGCGCCCAGGCCGCCAGCGGTGAGCGGTCCTCGATGCTCTCCAGCACCCCCAGCAGGGCCGGCGCCGCCTTGACGACGGTGTCCCAGGAGGTGCGGGGAACGGCCAGCCAGTCGGCGCAGGTGTCCCCGATCAGGTAGCGGATCAGCGCGGACACGACCGGGTCGAAGAAGGTACCGGGAACGACCTCCTCGTACAGGTCGATGAGTTGCCGGGTGAGCTGGGCGCCTTCCTCGCTGGGGCCCATGTGGCGGGTCATGTACAGGTCCGAGAACACGCGGGCCTCCCGCAGATCCTGCGGGACGTGCTCCTGGTCGATGCCCAGCATGGCGCCGACCACCTTCCAGGCGTAGTAGTAGGCGTCGGCCCCTTCGTTGCTCATGTGGATACCGAGGCGGTGCAGGGCGTCGAGGACCTGGATGGAGAACATCATCTGCCCGCCGATCATGTCCTCCTGACAGATCGGCGTACCGAGGGCCGCGGTGTCCCAGCGGTCCTCGCGCTGCAGGTGGTGGCGGATCGAGGCGTGCAGCAGGCGCACCTTCTGCGCGGCGGGGATGAAGCGGCTGCCGGATTCGAACGCGTCGGGCTGCATCAGGTAGACGGTGAACTGCCCGGTCTCGGCCATCCGCTTGGAGGGGTACTGCAGCGAGTGGGTGGCCGACAGCAGCCGGGCGATGTGGGGGACGACGTAGCAGGCGGGCATCGCGGCGAACGACAGGGCGGTGGAGATGTGGACGTTGTTGTCGATGAAGAACAGCCGGGCCTTCTCCATCTCGGCCCAGTCCACCCAGTGCGGCGGGGTGCTGGTCGCGTGCAGGTACTCGCGGGCGACCTCGGGCAGCCCGTCGGGAAGGTCCTGGCCGACGGTGGAGACGTAGCGCATGAGGGTGTTGAACGTGCCGACCTCCCCGCGCTCGAACAGCGTCGCCACGGTCGCGTCGGCCAGTTCGTCCCCGTGGGTGCGCAGGGCGTCGAGGGATGCCGGGGTGTAGGTCATCGTTTCGCTCCGGTGGGGTGGGGGGCCGTCAGTGGGTGCGGTCGGTCGCGTACGCCGCCAGGTCCGTCAGGGCGCGATGGGCCTCGCCGGGCAGGTCCGCGTCGGCCAGGGCTTCACGCGCCTGGCGGAGCCGGACGGTGATCATGTCCTCGACGCGGGTCACGGCTCCGGTCCGGCGGGCGATCTCCCGGACCCGTTCCACCTGCTGCCCGGTGAGGTCGGGCCGCCCCAGCAGGCGGCGCAGCTCGGTGTGTTCGGCCGGGCCGGCGGCGGCGAGCGCGTGCGCCATGAGGGCGGTGGGACGGTTCCCGGCCAGGTCGTCGGCGGGGTCCTTGCCGGTGTGCCCGGGGTCGCCGAACAGGCCCAGCAGGTCGTCGCGCAGCTGGAACGCCTCGCCCAGCGGCAGTCCGTAGTCGCTGTACGCGCGCAGCAGCCGCGGCGGGGCGCCGGCGAGGAGGCCGCCGATCCGCAGCGGGTGCTCGACGGTGTACTTGGCGGTCTTGTAGCGGATCACCTTCACCGACGCGTCCAGGTCCGGGGGGCGGCCGGTGCGCAGCACCTCCAGGCACTCGCCGGCCACCAGCTCGCGGGCGAGGACCGCCCACATCGGCCGGGCCCTGTTGAGGAAGGCGCCGGGCAGGCCGCAGCCGGTGAACAGCTGGCCGGCCATGGACATCAGCAGGTCCCCGACCAGCAGGGCGAGCGCCCGGGCGCCGCCCTTGGGCCGTGCGTCATCGCTGAAGGCCTCCCGCAGGGCCAGGTGCGCGGTGGGGCGCCCGTGCCGCGTGCGGCTGCGGTCGATCAGGTCGTCGTGCACGACGGCGGCCGCGTGGACCAGTTCGATCGCGCCGGCGGCGCGGACCAGCGCCTCGCTGTCGGGCTGGCCGGCCCCGCGCCAGCCCCAGTAGCAGAACGCCGCCCGCAGCCGCTTGCCCTGGCCGGTCGCGGCATGGAGCTGGTCCGCTATCGGCGCCAGGCAGCCGTCGATGTCGGCCAGCGCCTGCGCCTCCGCGGCGACGAACGTGGTGAGGACCTGGTCGACGCGCTTCTTCAGCAGGACGTGCTCCTCGCCCTCATGCACTGCCGCGCTCCGGTCGCGGGCGGCCGGTGACCGCGCGGGCGAGGATCTCCAGGTGGGCCGGGGCCGGGGCGGCATGCCGGTCCAGGAGCAGGCGGCCGCGCGCCTTGGTCTCCTCCTGGCCGTCGGCCAGCAGGTCCGCGAGATCCGCGCGGCGCAGCAGAGCGCTGACGCTGCCCACGGCACTGCTCAGAGAGCTGAACGCCAGATCGGCGAGCCCGGCCACCAGGGCCACCGTGTCCTCGGCCAGACGCGGCCCGCGGCCGTCAGGGTGTGTCACGACGTCTCTCCTCGTATCGCGCGATCGGCAGTTCTCGGGGTCGGCTGTACTCGGGGTCACTCGCCCGCTCGGACGTCCTGGCGTACGCACTCGATGAGGTAGTCGCCGGTGTCCGGGTCGATGGACACCCCGTGCGCTTCGCTGTGGAAGCCGGGAAAGGCCCGGTCGAAGGCCTCCAGCGCGCCCAGGTAGCGCAGGACGGGTCCGTCGACGGCCCCGAGCGCCTCACCGGGCATCAGGACCGGGATGCCCGGCGGGGTCACGGTGACCATGGCGGCGGCGATCCTGCCGACGGCGTCCGCGAGGCGGAGCCGTTCGGTGCCGCCCCGGATCAGCTGCCGGTAGCAGGCCTGGGGCGGGAGGACGGGCTCGGGCAGCTCCTGGAAGGCCGTGTCGAGGGCGTCGATCAGTTCCGCGCGGGTGAGGTGTTCGTGCATCTCCTGGCACAGAGCGCGCAGCGTCGTCCCCCGGTAGCGCTGCGGATGGCGCTCGACCAGCCGGGGCAGGACCTGCCGCAGGGGGGTGTCGGCGTCGTACAGGGCCTTGAAGTCCATCAGGGCGTCCATCAAGGTGCCCCACTTGCCCTTGGTGATGCCCAGGGAGAACAGCACGAGCGTGGTGTACGTGTCGGTCTTCTCCACGACGATGCCCCGCCGCGCGAGGTAGGCGGTGAGGATCCGGGCCGGGATGCCCCAGGAGTCCGCCCCGCCCCCGGCGTCGACACCGGGGCAGGTCACGGTCACCTTGATGGGATCCAGCAGGCACTGCCCCTGGCTCAGCCCCGGGAAGCCGTGCCAGGCCGCGTCCGGCTCGAGCTCCCAGCAGCGGGGGTCGGCCGCCAGCAGCGCCGGGGCGGCGTCGGCGAACGGGACGCGGGTCCCGTCGGCCGGGTCGGTCACGGTGTCGGGCTGCCAGACACCGAAGAACCACGGCGGCCGGTCGCCGGCGGCCGCGATCCGGCGGCCGGTGCGGACGACGGCCTGCCGGAACCGGATGGCCTCGGTGACCGCCTCGTTGATCAGCCACTCGCCCTGCGGACCGTCCATCATCGCCGCGGCCACATCGAGTGAGGCGATCGCCGGGTACAGCGCGGAGGTGGTGCCGTGCATCATGAACGCCTCGTTGAACCGGTGGTGTTCGACCGGGGCCCGGGGCGAGGACCGCACATGGACCATGGCCGTCTGCGACAGGGCCGCCAGCAGCTTGTGCGTCGACTGGGTGGAGAAGACCGTCGGGCGCTCCTCGCCCGCGAAGGTGTCCGGGCCGACGGCCATGCCGTACCGGCCGGCGTACAGCGGGTGGAAGCGCGCGTAGGCGAACCAGGCCTCGTCGAAGTGGAGTCGGGGAGTGCTGGGGGCCAGGGCGCGCGCCGTGCGCACGGTGTCGTAGCACAGCCCGTCATAGGTGGAGTTGGTGATCACCGCGTACTGCGCCTGCGGGGAGACCGCACCCGGGGTCAGCGGATGGGCGGCGATCCTGGCGGCCACCGCCTCCGGAAGGGTCGCGCTGACGGGGAGGGGGCCTGCCAGGCCGTAGCCGTTGCGGGTCGGGACGAGGTAGACGGGGCGGGCTCCGGAGATCACCAACCCGTGCAGGACCGACTTGTGGCAGTTGCGGTCCACGAGGGCGATCTCGTCGGTGGTGACGCAGTAGTGGCCGACCATGCGGTCGGCCGTGGAGTTCCCGTGCAGGACGAAGTACGTCCGGTCCGCGCCGAAGACCCGGGCGGCGTTGCGTTCGGCGTCCCCGATGGGGCCGCTGTGCTCGAAGAGGGACCCCAGTTCCTCCACCGAGATCGACAGGTCGGTGCGGAAGAGCCGCTCCCCGTAGTAGTCGAAGAACGCCCGGCCGACGGGGGATTTCAGGAACGCCACTCCCCCGGAGTGCGCCGGGGTGTGCCAGGAGTACTCATGGGCGTCGTCGAACTGCCGCAGGGCCTTGAAGAACGGTGGCAGCACGCCGTCGCCGTAGGCGCGCGCCGCGCTGACGACCCGTCCGGCGATGAAGGAAGGCGTGTCCTCCAGGGGCCAGATGTAGCCGACGGCGATCTCCGCCACCCACAACGGCAGCCGGTCCATCCCGAGGTCGGCCGTCTCGGACATGACGACGAACACCGGCAGGTCCTTGAACCGGCGGGAGATCTGCCGCAGCACGGCCGCGCCCTCGGCGTCGGCCGCGTCACCGCGGGCCGCTGCGCCGCCGGCCGCCCCGCCGCCTTCCGACGGCAGGTCCCAGGCCACGACGGCGGCGGTCAGGCCGGCCTCGGTGCGCAACATCGCGCACGCGCTCTCGACCGTCCGCGCCCACCGCACTTCCAGCCCGCGGTTCTCCAACTCCTTGCCGATACGTCGCAACTGCTCCCCGCCGACCCCCCGGCCCAGCGGGTCCTCCCGCAAGGCCAGCAGGACACTGCCGTTCGCCATGACGCTCTCCCCCGGTTGTACCAGCGGCCCGACGTGGCAAGTGTCGGGGGCAGGCGCCAGGGGCCGCGCCGGAAACAGCCGGCACGTCACTCGTACGAGCGGCTCGCGAACCGGTCGGCGCCCCGGCACGGTGAGCGGGGCGGGCTACCGCGCCGGCCCCGCTGACCTACCGCGAACCGGCCCGGCCGCGGGCGGTGGCGAGCAGGACCTCGTCCAGGTCGCCGGGGTGGACGCCGAGGACCCGCTCGGTCTCGGTGGAGTCCAGGAGGTGCGGGTGCTCGGTGGCGTAGAGCATTTCGACGAGCTCGCCGTAGATCGGTACGCCGACGGCGAGTTCGGTCAGCGCGGCCCGGTCGAGCCGCCGCAGACGGGGCGCGGGTGCGCCGTTGACCTTCGCGTACCGCTCCGTCAGCGCGCCCACGGGAAGGTGCGTGACGGCCGGCACGTGCCAGGCGCGCCCCCAGGAGCGGTCGTCGCGCGCGGCGGCCACCAGCGTGCGGGCGACATCACCGACGTCCGCAACGGGGTGCGCCACATCCAGTCGGCCGGGGTACGTCGCGACCTCGCCGGCGAGGACCTGGGCGGCGATGCCCAGTGTGAAGGGGCTCACCGCACCCGCGCCGAGGAAGGCCCCGGCGCGGACCTCGGTGACGCGCACCCGGCCGGCGTCGTGCGCGGCCAGGGCGTCCAGCCACATCCGGGCGCGGACCCGGCCCTTGACCGAGACCGGTGCCATCGGCAGGTCCTCGGTGATCGGTCCCTGGACGTCGCCGTAGCCGTAGAGGTTGCCGAGCATCACGTAGCGGGCGCCGCTGCGTTCCGCCGCGGCCAGCAGCGCGGCGGCGAAGGCCGGTACCTCCGCGGCCCACCGGTCGTAGGCCGGAATCGCACAGTTGATCAGGACGTCGGCGTCCGCGGTGAGCGCGATCAGCCGCTCGGTGTCGCACACGTCCGCCGCCACGCGTTCGATCAGCGGATGTTCGGGCCCGCCGCCGCTGCGGGTGATCTGGCGGACGGGGACGCCCTGCTCGGCGAGGAGCAGGGCGGCGGCGCGACCCGGCGCACCGGCGCCGACGACGACATGACGGGACATGGGGATCTCCAGGCTCAGGACACGGCAGGGCACAGGGCGAGGACGGAATGCGGCCGGGCCGCGCGACGCTGACGTCTGCGACGGCGGCGCTGCTCCAGCTTCCGTCAGCCACGGGACGGCAGCCACCCGTGATCACGACACCGATCCGGAGGATCTGGCCATGCATCGCGTCGCCGTCCTGGCCGTGCCCCCGGTCACGACCTTCGACCTGTCCATCCCCGAACTGGTCTTCGGCGCGGCCCTGGTGGCCGGTGGGCCCGCGTACGAGGTGCGGGTCGGCACCGCCGAGCCCGGGCTCGTGGACGCCTACGGCAGCCTGCGGGTCCAGCTGGCGCACGGGCTGGAGATCGTGGGGGACGCCGACACGGTGATCGTCACCGGCACGGGTGCGCGGCACGACGCCGATCCGCGCGTCCTGGCCGCCCTGCGCGCGGCCGCCGCGGCGGGGAGCCGGATCGCCTCGATCTGCACCGGTGCCTTCGTGCTCGCGCAGGCCGGGCTGCTGGACGGCCGCCGGGCCACCACCTACTGGCCGTTCTCGGCGGAACTCGCCGAGCGCTTCCCGACGGTGGACGTGGTGGGCGACGTGCTGTTCGTCGACGACGGACCGATCCTGACCTCGGCCGGCCTCGCCGCGGGGATGGACCTGTGCCTGCACCTGATCCGCGCCGACCACGGCGCGGCCGTGGCCAACGCGGTCGCGCGCCTCGCGGTCGTGTCACCCGCGCGGCACGGCGGCCAGGCCCAGCGGCTGGACGCCCCGCTGCCGCAGGCCGGGGCGTTCTCGCTCGCCGAGACACGGGCCTGGGCACTGGACCGCCTCGACCAGTCGCTCACCCTGGCCGATCTGGCCGCGCACGCGCACACCAGCGTGCGTACCCTCTCCCGCCGCTTCCAGGCCGAGACCGGCCTCACGCCCCTGCAGTGGCTGCTCGAACAGCGGGTGGACCGGGCACGCGAACTCCTGGAGGTCACGGACCTTCCGGTCGACCGCATCGCCGAGGACAGCGGCCTGGGCAGTGCCGACTCCCTGCGCCACCACCTCGTCCGCCGGGTCCGGCTGACCCCCACCGCCTACCGTGCCCGCTCCCGCCGGGGTGCTGAGCCGGCGCGGAAGGACTGACGGTTCAAAGCTCCGGGCCGCCGAAACCGGCGGCCGTGCCCGCCACGCGCAGGGCCTGTTCGACGGTGTCGGCGACCACGAACACCTGCAGGACGTCGGTGAGCGCCAGGACGTGCCGCAGCGGGGAGCTGATCGCGGCCAGCACCAGCAGCACGTCGCGCTGCTCCGCCGCCAGGCGAACGTCCAGGAGGCCGCCCAGTCCCTCGGAGTCGCAGAACGTCAGCCCGGAGCACTCCACGATCAACCGCCGGCATCCCTCGGCCAGGGCCTGGCAGGCCATGACGACGAAGGTCCGCTCGGTGGCGTAGTCCAGCTCGCCGGACAGCGCGAGCACCCGCACGCCGTCCCGGGGCGGCCCGATCGGGCGTACCTGCAACGGCTCCATCCGATCCACCACCGAACGTCTCTTCCCGCCGGTCGCGGCGGGCTGTGCGCATATCGGGCGCCGTTCACAAGGTAGATGCCCGTTCGCGGCGGAACGACGCGCCCCAATGTGCGGAGCCGGCGGCGTGCGCCGGGCCTCCCCGTCCCCGCGCGCCGATCCGGCCGCATTCTTCCGGCGGACGGTGGAAGACGCAGAGCATGGCCGATCGCCCGCAAGCGCTCCCCGCCCGTATCCGCGACCACGTCCGCGCGCGTGCCGAACAGCTGTGGGCGGTGAGCCTCGCCCTGCACGACGACCCGGAACTGGCGTTCCAGGAGCACCATGCCGCCGATCTGCTCAGCGGAGCCCTGGACGAGGCCGGATTCGCGGTCACCCGCCCGGTGGCGGAGATGCCCACGGCGTTCGTCGCGCGGGCCGGCAGCGGACAGGGGCCCCGCGTCGCGCTGCTGCTGGAGTACGACGCCCTGCCGGGCCTCGGCCACGCCTGCGGGCACAACCTCATCGCGGCCGCCGGGCTGGGGGCGGGGCTGGCGCTGCACGACGCGCTGCCACGGATCGAGGGCACGCTGATGGTCGTGGGCACGCCGGCGGAGGAGAGCGGCGGCGGCAAGGTCGCCGCGGTCCGGGCCGGACTGTTCGACGGCGTGGACGCGGCGCTGATGTTCCACCCCGGTGTCCACGACTGGGCCTGGGCGCCGCTCACCGCCTCGGCCCGGGTCCGCATCGGCTTCCACGGACGGGCCGCGCATCCCACCGGGAACCCCACGGAGGGCATCGACGCCCTCGCGGCCCTGATCGAACTGTTCAACACGCTCTCCGTGCTCGACCGGCGCCGCCCGGCCGGTTCGCACGTCCAGGGCATCGTGACGCAGGGCGGGACGGCGACCAACATCGTCCCCGACTACGCGGAGGGCCTCTTCGGCCTGCGCGGCGCCACCACGGCCGAGCTGCGACGCGGTGTCGAGCAGCTCGACGAGTGCGCGCGGGGCATCGCACGGGCGACGGGGACCACGGTGGAGGTCGTCGACGCCGGCACCGGCTACCAGCACTTCCGCGACAACGCGGTGCTCTCCGAGCGCTTCGCCGGCCATCTCGCGCGGACCGGGATCACCCTCACGGAGCCCGCGCCGGGTGTCTACCTGGGCTCGTCGGACATCGGCGACGTCAGCACCCGGGTACCGGCGCTGCACCCGTTCGTGGCCATCATGGATTCCACCGGCTCCGACCACACCACGGAATTCGCCGTCGCCGCCGCCTCGCCCCGCGCCCGCACCGTGATGCTCGCCGCGGCGGAGGCGCTGGCCTGCACGGCGGCCGACGTCCTGCACGACGGCACCCTGCGCGACGGCGCGTGGGAGCTCTGGCGGCAGAAGGCGGACGCCGGGCTGTGACCCCCGGCGATCGGCCCACGCGCCGGGCGGGCACCGGGGCGCGCTGATCACGTGATCCACGTCGTCGCGCTGCGGCCGGGACCTGGACCCCGACGTGCACCGGGTCCTCACCGAGCGGCTGTTCCCGCCGTGGGCGGACGTGGTCACCGTCGAGGACCGGCTCAGGACGATCGCGCCGCGGTAGCCGCCTGCTCGGCGAGGAGGTCGGCGAAAGCCACGGTCAGCGGGTCGGGGCGGGTGCGGGTGTAGGCCGTCAGGGCGCGCCGGACCGGGGGGTCGGGACGGAGCACGACGCCGTCGAAGTGCGGGGGGACGATGTTGGCCGGCACCAGCGCGGGGCCCAGCCCGGCCGCGGCGAGCAGCGGGACGGCGGAGGTCTGTTCGGCGCGGATCGCCACCTGCGGACGGAAGCCCGCCCGGGCGCAGACCTGCTCGAACAGCTCGGCGAGGCCGTTGTCCGGGGCGTAGTGGACCCAGGCGCGGTCCGCGAGCTCGGCGAGGACGACGGTGCCGGTGCCCTCGGGGTGGTGGGCCTGCGGGTCGTCGGCGGGCAGGACGACGGCGAACTCCTCGACGCCGAGGTCGCGGACGGGCCCTTCCCAGCCGGACGGCGCGGGCCCGACAGCGAGGTCGGCGCAGCCGGCGGCCATGGCGGCCTGGAGCCGGTCGGCGTGCGGGTACTCGCGCAGCCGGATCCGTACGCCCGGGTGCCGGCCGCGCCAGGCCCGCAGGACGGGCGGCAGGAGGCCGAGGCTGACCGAGTACACGGCGGCGACCTCCAGCTCGCCCTCCTCCAGGCCGGCCGCGCGCCGTGCCACCGTGTGCACGCGTTCGGCCTCGGCCAACGCGGCGCGCGCGTGCGGCAGCACCGCCCGGCCCACCGGAGTCAGCCGCACCGAACGCGGCAGCCGCTCGAGCAGCGGACCCCCGACCGTTCGCTCCAGCACGCGCATCTGGTGGGAGAGCGCGGGCTGAGTGACGTGCAACTGCTCGGCCGCACGGGTGAAGGAACCGGTGTCGACCACGGTGACCAGGTACTCGAGCTGTCGCAGCGTCGGCTGTGCCATGAGCAGATCTTATCGCTGAGGTGAAGAACAAGCCTTGGACTCATGGCAGGGCTCCGGGAGAAGGTCGACCTGTGGCCGCCGCGGAAGCAGCGGACGGCCCGTCCCCCAGGCGAAGGAGTTCTCCCGATGTCCGACAACACACCTCTCGAAGGGCAGCGGCTTGTCGTGGTGGGCGCGGGCGCGCACACCGGGCGCGCGATCGCCCGGGCCGCTTCGGCGGCCGGCGCCGCGCTCGTCCTGGCCGGCCCGGATCCGCGCCGGCTGGAGTGGACGGCCGCCGAGCTGTCCGGGTCCTCACAGGTACTCGGGCTCGACCTCACCGACGAGCAGTCGATCGCCGACTTCGCCGGGACGCTCGGCCGCTTCGACCACCTGGTCTCCACCGCGGCGATCCCGGCGAACGGCCCGCTGCGGGAGCTGCGGCTGGACGACATCCAGCGGGCGTTCTCCGCCAAGGTGATCGGCCCGCTGCTCCTGGCCAAGCACCTGGCAGGCCAGGTGTCCCAGCACGGCACGTTCACCTTCTTCTCCGGCGTGGCCGCCTGGCGGCCCGCCCCACAGCGCACGGTGATGGCCACCACCAACGGCGCGCTCGCCTTCCTGGTGCAGGCGCTGGCGGTGGAGCTCGCCCCGGTCCGGGTGAACGCCGTCTCCCCCGGCATCGTCGACACCGGTGCGTGGGACGGCCTGGGCGCCGACAAGGAGGCGTTCCTGCGCGGCGTGGCCGAGCGCAACCCGGCCGGCCGGGTGGGCACCCCGCAGGACCTGGTCAAGGCCGTTCTCTACGCCATCGACAACCCGTACGTCACCGGCACTGTCCTGCACGTCGACGGCGGCGCCCGCCTCGCAGCCTGACCCCAGCCGCCCACCTGCCCACCCGGTCACCCCACGTCGCGCTTCTCGCTCACACGTCCCGCAGGAGGAGCCAGACCTCGGAGAAGGTGAGGCCGTGGTCACCGGTCGCCTGCCCGCACGAGCAGCACAGTGTGATCATGCGCCAGTCGCAGGACACCGTCCACGGGCCATCTGCACTGCCACATCCGGGGCAGCGGAAGGTGTCAGCCGTCCACACGTCAGTCCCGGGCCTGCCGTAGTGCCGGAACTTGCCTCTGTGCCGGCTTTGCCACGTCACCGCCGGGGGTGTGGGCGCAGTTGGCCCGGCCGGGGTCGCGGCGGCGACGGCGGCGAAGAGTGTGACCAGGTCGGGAAGGAGGGCTTCGGCCGCCTCGGTCGGCGGAGCCGGCTGTCGGTCCGCGGTGCCCCGGGCGGACGCGTAGCGCGCCGCCGCTGCGGCAACCGGTGGCGTCGGGAAGGCGTTCCATGGCAGGAAGGCGCGAGCAACTGCGGCCAACAGGGCGGCGGTCGGGGCGCTGACGGCACCTGCGTCGAGGTGATGCACCGCCGTGCGCCAGGTTCGCTGGAGTCGCCGGTCCCGGGCCACGGCCCTCGCCCGGGCGGCGCCTGCCCCGCGGGCGGGGAGCGGGGCGGTCAGGCGAGCCAAGACCCGGCCCACCGCCTCCACGTCCGCTTCGGTGGGGCACCACTGCCCCGTGGCCAGGAACTGCCGGACCCGTGTCGATTCCCGGTTCAGGGCGCGCGTCGGCAACGGCTGCTCACCACCATCGGCCGCTACCCGGCCGTGCACACTCGACATCGCACCTCCGCGCCGAATGCTACGAGTAGCGGTCGCCCCGTACGGGCGGCCCATCGTGGGGCCGGGTGGTGGTTCCGGCCCAGGGGCCTGGCCGGCGGGAGTCGCCGGGCAGGCCCCTGGGCCGGATGGGCTCAGCGCTTGAGCGTGAAGGTGAAGTCGTCGGAGAGCTTGCCGCTCAGCCGGACCGCCGACACGAGGTTCCCCTCCGTGATCAGGCGCTCGACCTCGGCCCGCGACAGGCCGAACCCTTCAGCGATCAGTCGTGCCGGCCGGACAGGGATCCGCGCCCTGAACCGGACCAGGATGTCGACCCTCTCACGGTCCAGATGGTCCGCTCCCCCGGTGTCGAGCCGCCAGGCGTCGCCCCAGTCGAGGGCGACGCGATTGCGGCGCAGGAGGGCCGGGTCCTGGAGCAGCTCAGCTGTCAGGGCCGGGTCGTTGTCGTGCAGCCGGTTCAGCAGCTCAGGTCGTACGGAGCGCACGTCCGTCCGCTCCAGGATCGTGAGCTTTGCCGTGTCCCCGCAGATGGTGCAGAGCACGAGGAGCCAGGCGTCGAGGAGCTTGTGGTGTGCGTTGACGCGGAATTTTCCGCTTGCGCGGAAGCTCTCGGACGCGCACGCCGGGCAGCGGCGCAGGACGAGTGGCAGGCAGGTGGGCATGACCGCCCAGGTTTTGAGCACAGAGGTACACCGGTTCCAGTGAGAAGTCCGCAGCAAAAAGAGGCACGGCGCGCAGGCGCGACGCGCGACGAATCAGCGCTCGGGGGGTCTCACACGGTGTACAACGGCACGCCCTTGGCTAGACGATCTGGCTCGGCAGCACGGTAGCGGCGCACGGTGACGCCGTTCCACCGGTTTTCCCGCGGGCATCGCCCTCGATCACAAGTCCCCGGCCTCGTGGCGGTTGTCATCCGTCACAATCATCGGCCCCGAATTCTGGGCGCCTTCCTGTCCTGCATTCCGCCCGGCGACTTCACGATGGTGACCAGCCGGTTTACCGATCGGTAACACCGCCTGACGCGGACGGTCCGCGCTGCCCCGGCACGGGCCCGGCGACCGTCACAGCCCCCACGAGAGGACCCGTCCACCATGAGACTGACGCGCAGAGATCGCGCCGACCGAGCACCGGGCGCCCGCAGGCGAGGCTGGGCGGTCGGCGCCGCGGCGGCGACGGCGCTCGCCCTGCTCGTCGCGGCGCCGTCGGCGACGGCGTCCACGCCGGCCTACCCGGTCGGCGACCTCGGCACCGCGGTCAGCAACTTCGTCCTCAGCCCCGACGCGGTCGCCGGCGCCAACAACTGGCACTGCAAGCCCAGTCCCGCGCACCCGACCCCGGTGGTGCTCGTTCACGCCACCTTCGTGGACCTCGGTGCGAACTGGGCCGTCCTGTCACCCACGCTCGCCAACGAGGGTTACTGCGTCTACGCGTTCAACTACGGCATGACCTGGCTCTCCGCCGGAAGGATCGGCGGCCTGGGCGACATCCCGCAGTCCGCCAAGACCCTGCAGTCGTTCGTGGACACGGTGCTGCAGCGCACCGGCGCGCCCAAGGTCGACCTCGTGGGGCATTCCCAGGGCGGTCTGCTGCCGAACTATTACATCAAGCGGCTCGGCGGGGCGGCCAAGGTCCGCAGCTTCGTCGCTCTCGCTCCCAGCAACCACGGCACGACCCTGAACGGGATCGTGACGCTGGGTCAGAAGCTCAACGTCCTCGGCTTCGCCAACAACGTCCTGGGGCTGCTGCGACTGCCCGGCCTGGTGCAGCAGGAGGTGGGATCGCCCTTCGTGCAGGAGTTGTTCGCCGACGGCGACACCGTCCCCGGGCCCCGCTACACCGTCATCGAGACGAACCGGGACACCGTGGTCACGCCCTACACCCACGCGTTCCTCTCCGGCCCGGCCGTCCGCAACGTCCTGATCCAGGACCAGTGCGCCGACGATCCGGTCGGCCACATCGGGATGTTCGCGGACGGCCCCGCCCTCCAGAACGTCCTCAACGCCCTCGGCGCCGACGACCCGGACTTCCGGGCGGACTGCTCCGGCTACGGCCTGCCCCTGTGACCCCGCGGGTGTGGGCCCTCCCACAGGGGAAGGCCCACACCCGTCACGCGTTCACCCGTTGACCGCCATCAGTCCCTCAGATGTCCGAGAAACGCCGCAGCGCGAACTGCAGGGCGTCGGGCTCCACATGAACGCCCCCGCCGAACGGGTGGTTCATGGCCGACAGCACCGCCAGTACCGACGAGACCAGCAGGCTCAGCAGGCCGATACTCACGATTCCCGGCGCCGTCAGAGCGGGGATCTGGACCGCGGCGGCGGCCACCAGCAGGATCGCCGACAGAATCAGGCCGATCCAGAGGTAGTCGGGAATCTCCTGGGACACTGCCAGCATCCGCG
Source organism: Streptomyces sp. NPDC006733 (assembly GCF_040636125.1). NCBI lineage: Bacteria > Bacillati > Actinomycetota > Actinomycetes > Kitasatosporales > Streptomycetaceae > Streptomyces > Streptomyces sp. NPDC006733. Next base: position 240,745 of record NZ_JBEYJD010000004.1, read on the forward strand.
CCCGCCGCGCGTCCCCCACCGCCCGCAGAGCCACCAGGGAATCCCGCGTGAAGGTCTGCTCCTGCGCAGTCCCGCCGGTCGGGGCGTCCTGCAGTTCCCGCCGCAGCGCGTCGTACTGGTCCTGTGCCCGCGTGCTGACCTGGCCCTTCGCCATCGCGCGCCATTCGTCGTCGATCACCGTGACCGTGTACTGACGGGTCAGTTGACGCACCGAGGCACGGGTGGACTGGGGCAGCGGCCGGGTCGCCCAGTAGAGATTGGTCAGGCTCGCCCCCTCGTCGCTGACGCTGTCGGCTGCTTTGCTCAGGCTCGTTCCGGCGGAGACGATCGACAGGGCGAGGATGAAACTGAACAAGGTCCTGTTGAGCGACGAGAAATGGTCGATGCTGTCCTTCAGCGTGGAGTCGTCCCGCCAGCGTTGCGGAATGCAGCGAACCATCAGGGCCAGCAAGGAAATTGACGCAACAACGCAACAGGTGACCACGGCCACGGTCGACGGATTCATCTGCCCATCCAACCGCCCCCGTGCACGGGGTCGACTCAATTCACCTGCCCGTCGGAGCGAATCACCTCATCGAGTGCACGGCCCCGAATCCCGATCGACCCGAAGCCCGCGGTCAGTCCAGTCGCTGGTGGTCGAGCACGTGTTCGGCCGTGCGCAGCAGAGGCTGGTTGTGACGGAAGGAGTGGGCGCGGATGCGGGCGAGGGCGTCGTCGGGCGCCAGCCCCCATCTGGCGGCGAGGACGCCGGCGGCCTGGTAGACGCTCGGCGGATATCCCTGCGGTCCGCGCTCGGTGGGCTGCAGCCGGGTGGTGAGCAGGCGCGGGTGCTCGTCGAGGGCGAGCAGGGCGAGGATACGGGCGTACGCGCCGGCCCGGTCCCGCTGCGCCGGGGTGAACCGGCCGGGAGCGCAGCGGTTGAGGTCCATGGCTCCGAGGCGGAGGGTGCCGATCATCAGGGGCAGGGCCAGGATGCTGCGGACGCCCTGCTCGGCGGCGATCGAGGCGAAGGCCGGCCACCGGGCGGCCTCGTCGTGCAGGTCCGGTACTTCGACGGGGCCACGGCGGGTGAGGGCCTCCGTGCAGGGGCCTTCGCCCGCCACCAACTGGGCGTCCTCGACCGCTCGGGCGCGCTCGTCGGTGGCGGCGGCCAGCAGCCGCAGCTTTCCCGCGCTGATGAGGGTGACGCCGGCGAAGTCGGCCTCCACGTCGTCGGCGCAGGCCTGACACGCGCCGACGACGGTGATGCCGGCGGCCTCACCGACCGCGCTGATGTGCTGCCACGCCGCGGCGTGGTGATCCTCGGGCATGGCCGTGTCAGTCCCGTTCCATGCTGGAGGCGTTCAAGGTGCCGTCGATGATCTGCCGGCACAGGGTCGTCAGGGTCAGCCCGCGCTCGCCGGCGTGCCGCCGCAGGCCGTCGAACGCCTCGTCGAGACCGGTGTTCCAGTGTTCGGCCATCACGCCCTTGGCCTGTTCGATGACGATGCGGCTGGCCAGCGCGGAGCGCAGCTGGGCCGGGTCGATGGTGGGGTGGATGATGGTGCGGTGCTGCAGGACGGCGATGGTCGCCACGTCGGCCAGCGCCTGCGCGACCTTCGCGTCGTCGGCGCTGAGGTGCTGTTCGCGGGTGTCGAAGAGGTTGAGCGCGCCCACCGCTTGCTGCCGCACCCGCATCGGCAGTGCGTGGGTGGTGGCGAAGCCCGCCTGGCGGGCGCGTTCGGCAAAGCGCGGGTACTCGGCGGTGTGGGCGGGGGAACCGAGGGTGATGTTCAGCCGGGCGACGGCGTCGCGGTAGCACGCCACGCAGGGCCCTTCGTCGGCCTGCAGGGCGAACAGCTCCAGCAGCCGGGCGTGTTCGTCGGAGGCGGCGATCAGCTGCAGCTGGCCGTTCGGGTCGGCGAGCATGACCCCCACGGCGGAGACGTCCAGCAGCTCGTTGCAGCGATCGCACAACTGGTGCAGGAAGTCGATCAGGTCGAAGTCGTCGACCAGTCTGTCCACGGCCTCGACCATGGCTGCCAGCAGTTGTTCCTCACGCGTCATGGCCTTTCAGTCCCTTCACCGGCACTGATGTCCGGCCCGTCCTGATCATCTCGGAAGCTCAACCGCCGAGCCACCACATCCTCGGCGACCTCCGTCACGGACCGTTCGTGCCCGAAGGCATGGGCGCGCAGCCGCAGCAGGGCCTGGGTCAGCGACACCCCGGCCTGCACACTGACCATGCCGCTGGCCTGATGGACGACGGCCCGGTAGAAATCCGAATCCTGCTCCGCGCCGGCGAAGGCCTCCTGCTGCGCGCCGCCCTCCAGCAGCACGGCGCTCACCGTGTCGGCCACCAGCCTGGCGTCGGTCATCCGGGCGTCCGGCAGCCGTCCGGGCGCCGCGCGCTGCAACGTCATGGTGCCCAGGCACTCGGCGCCGGTCTGCAGCGGCAGGCAGAAGACCGCTCCGATGCCCAGCGCCAGGGCCTGCGGCAGCAGCGCGGGCCACCGCTGGGCCTGCACCGTGGCCAGGTCGGGCACCAGGACCGGTGCGCCGGACAGGGCCGTCTCGGGGCCGGGCCCCTGGCCCAGCGTGTACTGCAGGTCCTCCAGCCGGGCGCTGATCCCCTCCGTCGACCAGAGCAGCTCGCTCAGGCCGGTGTCCGTCATCGCGGAGACCGCGATGCCGTCCACGGTGAGGACCTGGGCGCACAACTGCGGATCCGCGCCCACCAGACCCCGGTCGTCACCGGAGGGGTGCAGGCTCGCGAGCACTGCCGCCAACGCATGGCCGCCGACCACCGCACCTCACCTCTCGGCATGCCCATCCGCCGCTCGGGTACCACCGCGTCGGTCTGGGATGAGCACCCCCCTTGCTGGATCCAGGGAGATCGGCCGCGATATTCGCCGGCTGCCTCAACCCTAGAGGTAGGGCGCGCTTCTTTCCGGTCGCCTACCCGACAGGGACCGGAACACGCGGCGACCGCGCGTTGCGGCACCTGTCCGGCCACTGTGACTCCGGCCGGGAGGTCACTCGGCCGGAACCGACTCGGCGGCCGGCCGCCGGGCCTGCTCGCCGTCGTGGTGGCGGGTCAGGGCGGCGGCCAGGAGGTCCGCGACCGTGGCGCCGGCGTCCGCGGGATGGCGCAGTTGCGTGTCGGGGATGACCTGGTACCGGTTGGTCCGGCCGGTACGGGTGTGGCTGAGGTAGCCGTCGGTCTCCAGGTCGGCGATGATCCGCTGCACGGCCCGCTCCGTCAGCTCGCAGCGCGCGGCGATGTCGCGCACGCGCAGGGTGGGATCGCGCGCGATCTGGACCAGCACCCGGGCGTGGTTGGTCAGGAACGTCCAGGGGACGCGGGACACGGAAGCGTCACTCATGTGCGCCATCGTACGACGCATGGACCGTGCTTTCAAAAGCACGCTAAAGTTTTCGTGTTTCCCTTGACGTACTTCCAGGAGTGGACGGAAGATGAGAGCAGCCGTCGAACACGCGCACGCGCCATCCCTGCTCCCCCACAGCCCGCGGCGCAGCTCACCCAGGGACGGAGGAATGCCGGCGATGAGCCCCAACCCGAACTTCCCGCCCCGCATACCCGTCGCTCCGACACCGGCCGTCACGCCGCCCGCCGAGCGATCCGCGCGGGCCGGCTGCACGCACGAGCGCCGAGCCGGGCTGCTGATCTACCGGCTGAGCGGCGATCTCGACCTGGACACCGCCGAAGTGCTCGCCTTCGACCGCCCCCTCGACGGGGTCAGGGCCGTCCTGGTGGACCTGTCCGGGGTCGGCTTCTTCGGCGCAACCGCGCTCAACGCCCTTCTGCACCTGCGCCGGAAGGCCGCCGCCCGCGCGCTGACCGTGCACCTGGCCGGCGCGCACACGTTCTCCGCCCAGGTCCTGGACCTGACCGGCGCCGGCACCGTCTTCCCGCGCCACGCCGGCCTGGACAGCGCCCTGGCCCTGCTCACCTGAAGCGGCGGGCCCGCCCCCGAAGGCGCCGATTGCGGCCGGATACCGGGTTAGCGTCCTGGCATGACGACAGGGAGCGGTTCCGTGCTGGTGGACATCCGGAAGTACGACGGCACGCTGAGCGCACGCTGGACCGCCACCCGGCTCGGCGAGGACCAGCACGGCGTGTGGGTGGGCACGGCGCGGGGCGTGCCGGTCGATTCGGCCGCGGGCGGCTGGACGAGCCGGTTCGCGTACGTGATGGCGGTCCCGCGCGGCGCGTGGTGGACGGCCACGTTCTGCGTGGACCCGGGCCCCGAGCTGTACTGCGACGTGTGCACCGTGCCCGAGTGGAGTGCGGACGGGACCGTCCTGCGCACCGTGGACCTCGATCTCGACGTCGTGCGGTTTCCCGGCGGCGAGGCCCGGGTCGAGGACGAGGAGGAGTTCGACGAGCACCGCGTGCGCTACGGCTATCCCGACGACGTCGTCGACCAGGCCCGCCGGACCTGTGCCTGGTTGATGGCGGCGGGCCGCCGCCGGGGTGCCGGCCTCGAACCGTTCGCTTCGGTGTACCGCAATTGGCTCGATCTCGTCCGTTAGCCGCGGCACCGGGGCGGCCGCCCGCCGGCCGGCCGTCAGGCCAGGGAGAACTTCTGGGCCACGGAGCCGTTGCAGTCCCAGATCCGCAGGCGGGCGCCGTTGGCCGTCGCGCCGTTGGGTGAGTCCAGGCAGCGGCCGGACTGCGGGTTGAGCAGGGAGTCATCGGCCTGCTGCACCCACTTCTGCCCGCCCACACCATTGCAGTCCCACAGCTCGACCTGCGTCCCGCCCGCCGTGCCGTTGCCGTTGATGTCCAGGCAGCGGCCCAGGGTCCGCAGCGCGCCGCCCGCGTCGTGGTACCAGTGCTGGTCCACGGCCCAGGACTGGCAGTCCCACAGCTGGACGGCCGAGCCGTTGCCGCCGGTGTCGTCGGCCGCCACGTCGGCGCACTTCGCGCCGGGGCCGGTGACCGGGGCGCCGCCGTTGACCGCGAACTTCTGGGCCGCGGAGCCGTTGCAGTCCCAGATCCGCAGGCGGGTGCCGTTGCCGGTAGCGTCGTTGGGTGAGTCCAGGCAGCGGCCGGACTGCGGGTTGAGCAGGGAGCCATCGGCCTGCTGCACCCACTTCTGCCCGCCGACGCCGTTGCAGTCCCACAGCTCGACCTGCGTCCCGCCCGCCGTGCCGTTGCCGTTGATGTCCAGGCACTTGCCGATCGTGCTCAGGGAGTTGTCGGCGTTGTGCTGCCAGTGCTGGTCCTCCGCCCAGGTCTGGCAGTCCCACAGCTGGACGGCGGTGCCGTTGCCGCCGGTGTCGTCGGCGGCGGCGTCGACGCACTTGCCGCCCGGTCCCGTGACCGTGCCCTGGGGGCCGTTGGGTACGTCGGTGGCGCCGGAGTAGCCCACGGAGACGATGTTGGCCTGGACGGCGTTCTCGGCGGCGTCGGTCGGGTAGCCCGCGACCATGACGCCCTCGAAGAAGGTGCCCTTGTTCCAGTTGCTGTTGTCGCCGCCGGTGCCCAGGATGATGCCGCCCTCCTGGTGCATGGGCTGGTAGCCGCCGCGGGTGGGCAGGGCACCGTCCCACCACGTCGTCAGCCCGCCGGTCCGCGAGTCGCCGCCCTTGAGGGCGTACCGGGTCTGCCCGTTGTTCTTCAGCACGGCCGTCACGAACGCGCTGCTGTTGCCGCGGTTGGCGGTGTTGGAGCCGTTGTTGCCCTGGAACATGCCGTTCTCCAGGTCGGCCTCGACCCAGGGGCCGGAGCCGGTGCACGGGGCGAAGTAGCAGGTGGTCGCGATGGACACGGCATCCATGTGCCCGTTGCCGGTGTCGGCCGGGGTGCTCTCCGCGTTGCCGTAGTCGAAGCAGCAGTCGGAGCCGACGTGGGTGCCGCTGGCCACCATGTACGCCCCCTCGGGCGCGCCGTTCACCGCGACGCCGGAGGCGGCACCGGTGTAGCGGTAGCCGACACCGGGAGAGATCCAGATGCCGTACACCTTGTGCCCGCCCGCCGACACGGCGATCTCGCTCGCGTCCGCCCCGCGGTCGGCTCCCATGCCCGCGGTGCCCGCGGGGCCGGGGAGCAGGTCGTTGTGCCGTGCGGTCTGGTCGTAGACCTTGTTGATCCGGCAGGTGGTGTTCTGGCAGAACGTGTCCTGCTGGGCCGCGTTGGCGTAGCCGCCCGCGGCGAACACGCCGATGTCGGCGCGGGCCCCGTCCGAGGCACGGGTGACCTGGTACAGCGGCCCGGTGTAGGACGACAGCAGGGCCCGGGTGGTGCTGTGCGCGGCGACGCAGGGGGTGCCGGCGGCACCGTAGAGGTCGCAGGGCAGCGTCCCGGCCGCCTGCGACACGGCGGGGAGCCCGAGCAGGGTGCCGAGGACGAGCGTGACGATGGCCGCCACGGACAGCAGCCGCCGGCAGTGGGGCGTCGGCGACGTCACCGGCCTGCGCGAAGCGGTGCTCCCGGCGGCTGATCTCTCTCGGCGCATGGCGTTCGCTCCCGGTGACGAGGACGGGGACTGTGCACCCAACCCGCCGACACGGCACCGGAGTTCGCGCCGCACGACGCCTTCGCCGGGAAGCTACGCGCGCCGGTCGAAGGTGTCAATATTTGTTGCTTCGTTATCTTTCGCGGGTCACGGTCGCGTTCGGGCGTGTTGCATTTCGTGCGGGTGGCCGGTGTCGACGGTCGGCGTCAGCGGTCGGTGTCGCGGCGCCGGTGGCGCAGCTCTTCCAGTTCTTCGGTCATCCGGTCGAGGAAGCGGGTGACGGTGCCCAGTTCGGCGTCGGTGAACTCGGCGCGCACGGCGTCCGTCGACGCGCCGACGGGCTGGAACCACGCCGCGGCCAGCGATCCGGCGCCGGGGTTGTAGTGGATCTGGACCTGGCGGCGGTCCACCCCGTCGCGGGCCCGCCGGACGTGGCCGGCCCGCTCCAGCCGGTCCAGGACCGCCGTCACCGCACCGGAGGTCAGGCTCAGCTCCTGGCTCAGCCAACTGGGCGTGGCGGGAGTCGGGTGGGAGCTGCGGGCGGCGTTCATGACCGCGAGCAGCGCCTGGACGTCCGTCGCGTGGAGCCCCTGGGCCGCGGCGAAGTCATGGCTGAGCATGTTCATCTCCGCCGACAGCCGCTGGAGCAGCCGGGCGAAGTCCTGGCGGCTGGTGCCGTCGGGTGTGGGGGGCTCGGGGCGGGGCACCTGTCCTCGTACCTTCCGACGGTGGCGGGGTGGCAAGTCTAGACGCGGGTCCAGCGGCCGCCACGCGGGGCGACCACCCCGCGTACCGTTCAATCATTGAGTATCTCAATGATTGAAGTATATTGGGCGCGTCCCCCTGTTGTCGCGCCAGAGGACCCCCCATGCGCTCCCGCACCACCCCTGCGCCCGCCGGCCGGTCGCGCCGCCCGCGCCTCCTGGTGGCCCTGCTGCTCCTCGTCGTCTGGCTGGGCCTGGGCGGGGCGCTCGGCCCCTACGCCGGCAAGCTGGGCGAGGTCGCCAGCAACGACAACGCGGCCTTCCTGCCCCAGAGCGCGGAATCCACGGAGGTGGCCACGCTCAAGAAGTCCTTCCAGGCCGCCTCCACGCTGCCGGTCATCGTGGTCTGGCAGGCGGACCGCGGCGCCGCCGTCGGACCGGCCCAGCAAGCGGCGGCGACGGCCGCGCTGCGGCGCGCCGCCGGCGTGGACGGGGCCGTCGGCGCCCCGTCCCCGGCCCTGCCGTCGAAGGACGGCCGGGCGCTGGAGGGCGTCGTCCAGGTGCGCTCCGACCTCGGCGACCGGCTCTCCACCACGGTGGACGCCGTCCGGGCCGAGGTCACCGCGGTGCCCGGCACCCAGGTCGGCATCGCCGGGCCGGCGGCGCTGCAGCAGGACCTCAAGAGCGCGTTCGCCGGCATCGACGGAATCCTGCTCGGCGTCGCCCTGGCCGTGGTGCTGGTCATCCTGCTGTGCGTCTACCGCAGCGTGGTCCTGCCGTTCCTGGTGATCCTCGGCGCGGTCTTCGCCCTCGGCGTGGCCTGCGCGATCGTCTACGCCCTCGCCCGGCACGGGGTGGTCCGGGTCGACGGCCAGGTGCAGGGCATCCTGTCGATCCTGGTGATCGGTGCCGCGACGGACTACGGGCTGCTGCTCTCCGCCCGGTTCCGCGAGGAACTGCAGGTGACCGGGGACCGCTGGACCGCGATCCGGATCGCCTGGCGGCAGTGCGTCGAACCGGTCGTCGCCTCCGGACTGACCGTCGGCCTGGGGCTGCTGGTCCTGCTGCTCTCGGACCTGACCAACAACCAGGCGCTGGGCCCCGTCGGCGCGATCGGCATCGCCTGCGCGGTGCTGTCCGCCCTCACCTTCCTTCCCGCCGCGCTGGTGCTCTGCGGCCGGGGCGCGTTCTGGCCGGCCCGCCCCCGCCAGGACGGCACCGCGCCGGTGCACGGCATCTGGCGGCGCGTCGCCGCCCTCGTGGGACGGCGCCCCCGCCGCGTCTGGGTGGCCGGCGCGCTGACCCTGCTCGCCCTGGCCGGCTTCGCCCCCACCCTCGACTCCGGCGGTGTGCCGCAGAGCGAGCTGTTCACCACCACCCAGCCCTCCGTCACCGCCCAGCGGATGCTCGCCGCGCACTTCCCCGGCGGCTCGGGCAACCCCGCCGTGCTGATCAGCGACGCCGCCGGCGCCGAGCAGGTGGCCGCGGCCGCGCGGCAGGTCCGCGGCGTCGCCTCCGTCACCGCCGGAGGCGGCGGTGCGCCCGGCGCCCCCGCCCGCGTCGTGAACGGCCGGGTCGCCCTGGACGCCACCTTGACCGACGCGGTCGACAGCGACGCCGCGATCCGCACCGTCGCCGCGCTGCGCAGAGCGGTCCACGCCGTCCCCGACGCGCACGCCCTGGTCGGCGGCTTCACTGCCCAGCAGTACGACACCCGGCAGACCGCCGAACGCGACCGCACTGTCATCATCCCGGTCGTCCTGCTCTGCGTGCTGCTCATCCTGATCGCACTGCTGCGCTCGATCGTCGCGCCGCTGCTGCTGGTCGCCAGCGTCGCCCTGTCGTACCTGGCGACGCTCGGCGTGGCCGCCGTCGTCTTCCCCCACGTGTTCGGCTTCTCCGCCACCGATCCGTCCGTGCCGCTCTACGGATTCGTCTTCCTCGTGGCGCTGGGTGTCGACTACAACATCTTCCTGATGACCCGGGTCCGGGAGGAGACCGCCCGGCACGGAACGCGGGACGGGGTGCTCCGGGGGCTGACCGCCACCGGCGGGGTGATCACCTCGGCTGGCGTGGTGCTGGCCGCGACCTTCGCCGCCCTGGGCGTGATCCCACTCGCGTTCCTGGCCCAGATCGCGTTCATCGTCGCCTTCGGCGTCCTGCTCGACACGCTGCTGGTGCGGTCCCTGGTGGTACCGGGACTCGTCCACGACCTCGGCGACCGCGTCTGGTGGCCGGGAAGGATCCGGAAGACCGGGGACTAGTGCGGCCGGCGCCCCGACGACCGGCGGGACCCGGCCACCCGGCCGGCCGCCCTGCCGGTCAGCGGGCCCGTAGTCCAGCCGGTCGTGGGGCAGGTCATCGGGCCAGCACTTCGTCCAGCCGCTCCATCGACTCGCGCAGGCCGTGCTCCATGCCGGCGGCGACCATCGCGTCGCGGCTCTCGACCGTCGGGTACACGCTGCGGCTGTGCACGCGGGTACGGCCGTCGCCCTGGTCCTCGAACGTCATCGTCTCCAGGCTGACCTGGTGCGGCGCGCCGTCGTACTCGAACGTCTGGATGACCAGCTCGTCCGGGACCACGCTGTGGAACACACCGCGGAAGCCGTACTCGCCGTGGTCGTCGGCGTGGATGTAGCGGTAGCTGCCGCCGGTGGTCGCGTCGAACTCGAACAGCTTCATGGTCATGCCGCGCGGGCCGAGCCACTGCGGCACCAGGTCCGGGTCGGTCCACGCCCGGAAGACGCGCTCGCGGGGCGCCTCGAACTCCCGGACGACCTCGATGAACGGAGTGCCGGGCTGGGCGACGATCGTGGTCTCGTTCATTTCTCCTGCTCCTTCATGGTGTCCAGGACGGCGTCGAGCCGGCGGTGGCGCCGCTCGACCTCCAGCCGGTACGTGTCGATCCAGCTGGTCAGCCGCTCCAGCGCGGCCGCGTCCAAATGGCACGGGCGCCGCTGGGCATCCCTGCTGCGGGTGATCAGACCGGCAGCCTCCAGCACCTGGATGTGCCGCGAGACCGCCTGCTTGGTGATGGCGAACGGTTCGGCGAGCTCGTTGACGGTGGCGTCGCCGCGGGACAGCCGGGCGATCAGGGCCCGCCGGACCGGATCGCCCAGCGCGGCGAACGCCCGGTCCAGTTGCGCTTCCGCTGCGTCGACCGTCACTGAAATCAACCAATCTGTTTATCAACCGATAGGTTGAATATAGCTGCGTGCCGGGCCGCCGTCAACGGTTGTCGACGGAGCATCCCGCGACGTGCTGGAGGCGCAGGGCCTGCCGGGCAGGGGGCGGCGCTCACCCTCGCCACGGCCCTGCGTGCGGCACCACGCCTGCGCCCCCACCGACGCCGAGGACCCCTCACCGGTCGCGGACTCCGACCGAACGTGCGGAACGTGCCGGTGGGGGCCGGGATCGGTCCCGATCGGTCAGGGCAGGATCTCGACGTACCCGTCGGTTCCGTGCACGCGGATCCGCTGCCCGTCCCGGATCAGCCGGGTCGCCCGCTCCACACCCACCACGGCCGGCAGGCCGTACTCGCGGGCGATCACCGCGCCATGGGTCATCAGACCGCCCACCTCCGTCACCAGGCCCGCGATGCCGACGAACAGGGGCGACCAGCTGGGGTCCGTGAAGGCCGTGACCAGGATGTCGCCCGGCTCGAGGACGGCGTCCGCGATGTCGAGGATGACGCGGGCCCGCCCCTCGACGGTCCCGGCGGAGACCGGCAGGCCGACCAGGGCACCGGCCGGCACGTCATCGCGCCGGTACGCCCCGTTGATGGCCTCGCCGTCCGAGGTGAGCACCCGCGGCGGTGTGAGCGCGCGGTACGACGCGAAGGCCTCCTTGCGCCGCAGGATGAGCCGGCCGTCCACCTGGTGCGAGCGCACGGCGTCGTGGAACTCGGGGAAGGTGAGGTGGAAGACGTCCTCCCGGTCGGCCAGCACCCCGGCCTCCACCAGGCGTTCGGCCTCCGCCATCAGGGCCTGCTTGTAGACGAGGAACCGGCTGATGATGCCGTACTTCGGGTACTCCCGGTATCCGACGAAGGCCCGCACCTGATTGATCATCCGCTGGGCGTCGGCAGCCTTGCGCTCCCCGTCCGGCAGGGCCCGCAGACGCTCCAGCACCTCCCGCTCCTTCTGCCGCGCCGCCTGCCGCCCCTGCTCGAAGCGCCGCTCGGCGGCGCCCGGTTCGAAGTTCCTGACGTTGTCGAGGATCACGGGCACGAGCGCGGTGGGGTGCTCGCACCACCGCGGCCGCGTGATGTCGATCTCGCCGACGCAGCGCATGCCGTACCGGTCGAGGTAGGCCTCGATGGCGTCGCGCGCCTCCGTGCCGCCCGCGACCTTGGCCAGTTCGTCGAGGAACCCGTCGTCCTCGACGCCCTGCAGGAACGCCACGACCTCCGGACAGGGGCGGATCACGTCCGCGACGTCCAGCAGGGCCAGTCCCATCTCCGAGGTGATGTTGTCGGGGGCGGACAAGGTGAGCGTGTCAGCCGCGTTCTTCTCGCCCAGCCACTCCCGCAGGTTGTCGTTGAGCCACCAGGTGGCCTCCATCCCCGCCATGATGGCCTGCATGTTCAGCGGGTCGGCGAGGATGCGCTTGTGCTCGGTGAACGCCTCGCCCAGGAACTCGAACAACTCCGGCCCGCTCTTGGTCCGGATGTCGCGCCGCAGGGCGGCGAGCGACGCCTGGCTGCGCTCGATCAGCTCGGTGACGATGGCGGGATCGGGCTCGTGCGGCGCGGATGCGTCGCCGGTCCACGCCCTGCTGGGGGCCTCGTCCGGGAGCGACGGGACGAAGTCGCCGCGGTCCAGGACGGTCTCCAGCGCGTCCCGGGTCAGCGGATCGGACCTCCCCACCATGTCCAGGAATCCCGTGCGGCTCGCGGGCGATCCCAGGGCCCTGCCGGCGTCGACGAACAGCCTCCCGCCGGCCTCCTGCATCGGCGCCATCGCCGTCAACTGCCAGACGGAGATGCCCAGGGGCTTCATGGGGTCGGTCATCATCTGCTGGTGACCGACGGAGACGTAGACGTGGTTGTCCGCGTCGCCGGCCACCGGGATGGGGAACAGCGTGGTGATCGGCCGGCTCTGCACGATCTGGAAGTCGCCGTCGACCAGGCACCATTCGATGTCCTGCGGGCGGCCGAAGTGCGCTTCGATCCGCCGCCCGAGCTGCACGAGCCGCACGGCCTGCGCGTCCGTCAGCGCCGGCACCTCCTGCCGCTCCGCGTCGACCGCCACCTCCCGCGTGCCGCCGGCGGGCACGGCCAGAACGGCCCGCTGCTTGGCGCCGACGGTCCTGGCGATGATCTCGCCGTCGCGCACCTTGAAGACGTCCGGATTGACCAGGCCGGAGACCAGCGCCTCGCCGAGGCCGAAGCCGGCGTCCACGGCGGCCACCTTCCGGTTGCCCGTGACGGGCTCAGCCGTGAACAGGATGCCGGAGGCGTCCGGGAGCACCATCCGCTGCACGACCACGGCCATGTCGACCGCGCCCCGGTCGAAGCCGTTGCGCCTGCGGTAGGTCACGGCCCGCTCGGTGAACAGCGAGGCCCAGCACCGGCTGACGTGCCGCAGGACCGCCGCGGACCCCAGGATGTTGAGGTACGTGTCCTGCTGGCCCGCGAAGGAGGCCGTCGGCGAGTCCTCCGCCGTCGCGCTGGAGCGGACCGCGTAGGCGGCCTGCTCGCCGAGCCCGCCGACCGCCCGGATGATCGCCTCCGCGATGTCCGCGGGGACGGCGATCTCCTCGATGATCCGGCGGATCTCCGCGCTGAGCGCGCGGATCCCCTCCCGGTCGTCCGGGTCCACACGCGACAGCTCGTCGAGCCGGATGTCGAGCGACGGCGCTTCGGCCATGGCGCGCCGGAACGCGTCCGTCGTCACGCAGAACCCGGCCGGCACACTGATGCCCTCGATCCGCGACAGCGCCCCCAGGTTTGCGCCCTTGCCGCCGACGGCCGCGACGTGCGTCTCGTCGACGTCCTGGAAGTCCAGCACGTACTGCTCGGTCATCGCGATACCTCCGGAACGGCCGTGCTCGGTCGCACCGCACTGGTCGGTTGAATTGCACAGGTCGGTCGAACTGCCGGCGCCGCCAACGTGGCGGGGTCCTTCGTCGCGCATGTACTCCATGCCCTCATTTCCGCAGGTAGTGGCCTCGGTCGAGGATTCTGCGCCACCACCGGGGCCTTGCCGCAAGCCCCCGGGTGCGCTATAAATTAGGAGAGGCGAGGAGAGGAATCTCCTTGCCTTTGCTGTTTTTCACTCGGTCGGAACGACGGGATTCCCCATTCGGGGCCGCGCCGGACGCCGAGCCGCAGGAACGAGATGTGAAACTTCGCACCCCCTTGTGCGGGTGTGGCCGGTCGAAGCCCCTGCTGACAGGGCGATGGACCCCGGGGCCACGCCTCGCGGGCCTGCCGGTGGTTGCGCGGCGCCTCGCGGTGCGGGACTGTTGCTACAGAGCAACAGTCTTGTCCGTCATCGCGAAGTGAGGTGTGGGTCCACGCGTAGGGGCCCCATTACATGGCTTTTTCCCCAGCCCGATCCCGCAGCACCGCGGCCGGTTCGCTGAGTGCTGCCTCCGCCCCGTGCCCGGTGGTGGTGCTCGACGCGGACGGGCGGGTCGTGGAACTCAACGACATCGCGTGCGACCTGCTGCCCGCCGCCCGCCCCGGTCTGCCGCTCACCTCCCCGGCGTGGCTCGCGACGGCCGGCGCGGCACCTCGTCCGGTGGCGGTCAGCGGATCGATAGGGGATCGATCCTTCTCGGCGCACCCGTCGGAGCCGGCGGACGGCGATACGGCGTGGTGGCTGGTGGACGAGACCGCATACCAGTCCGTGCTGCGGGAGCTGGAAGCCGAACGCGGACGGACGCAGTTCCTGATCGAGGCCTCCAGCGCCCTGCTGTCCTCGCTGAATCTGGAGCGGTGCATGGAAGTCACCGCGCGGCTGGCCGCGGAGCACCTCGCGGATGCGGCACTGGTCATCGCACCCGCCGCGGGCCGGAAACTGCCGATGGTCGTCTGCGACCACCGGGGCCGGCTCACCCGGACCGTCGTCTCGCACGCGCCGGACGCGGTGCCGGGTCTCGCGGAGGCGCTGCGCGGATTCCCGCCCGTGCCCTCCCGGTGGGTCGATCCCGCCTGCGCGCCGGACTGGATGGTCCCGGTCGGCTTCGGCGAGGTCGGATCGCTGGCGATCACGCCGCTCCCGGGCCACGGCGTGTCGGCGGGCGCGCTGATCCTGCTGCGCCGCGCGCACAAGACCGCCTTCACCGGCGCCGAGGAGGCGCTGGCCGGGCTGTTCGCCGCGCGGGCGGGCGCGGCGATGTCGGCCGCCCGCCTCTACGCGGAGCAGAACACCATCTCCGACACGCTCATGCGCGAGCTCCTGCCGCCGACCCTGCGGCACGTGGCGGGGGTGGACTTCGCGGGCGGCTACCGGGCCAGCGAGGACACCGACCGCATCGGCGGGGACTTCTACGATGTCCACCCGCCCGGGGAGGACTGTCCCGACACCCTCGCCGTGCTGGGGGACGTCGCGGGCAAGGGACTGGAAGCCGCGGTCCTGACCGGCAAGATCCGCAACACCCTGCACGCACTGCTGCCGATGGCCGACGACCACGCCCGGGTCCTGCGCCTGCTGAACAACGCCATCCGCACCAGCCACCACACGCGCTTCGCCACCCTCGTGCTGGCCTCGGTCCGCCGCGACGGGCCCGACGCGCTGCTGCGGCTGACCTCGGCAGGCCACCCCGCGCCGCTGATCGTGCGCCGTGACGGCAGGGTCGAGGAGGCCGACACCGGCGGGAGCCTGATCGGCGTCCTGCCGGCCATCACCTCCCGGACCGCGCAGGTCCGCCTGGCGCCCGGCGACTCGTGCCTGCTGTTCACCGACGGCGTCACCGAGGCCCGGGGCGGTCCGCTGGGCGACACCATGTTCGGGGACCAGCGCCTGCGGCGCGCCGCGGCCGAATGCGCCGGCATGCCCGCCGAGGCGGTCGTGGAGCGCATCCAGATGATCGCCTCGCAGTGGATCGGTGACGGCGGGCACGACGACATCGCCGTCATGGCCATCACCGCACCCCGTGGCCCGCACCCCGGTGCCGGGGACGCGGCTCGGGGCAGGCGCACCGCATGAGCATCTCCAGCGCCGCCCTCAGCAGTGCCACCAGCACCGACCTCACCGCCGAGCCGGCCCGCCAGGACGTCGGCGCCCGTCTCTCCGCACCGCATGCCCACGACCGGTCCGTTGCGTGGGTGGACAGACTGTGGGCCGCCATCCAGGCGGCCGACGAGTACTGGGCGGTCGACGTCGTGACCGACGCCCTCAACGCCGGGGTGGAGCCCGAAGCGGTACTGCTGGACGTCATCGGAGCCGTGCAGCACAAGGTCGGCGTCGAGTGGGCCGCCAACCGCATGGACGTGGCCGCCGAACACGCCGCCACCGCCATCAACGACCGCATCATCGCCGCCCTGCCCGCCCAGCGCCCCGCCGCCCACCGCGGCCGGATCACCGTCGCCTGCGTCGACCAGGAGTGGCACGCACTGCCCGCGCGCCTGGTCGCCGAGACGCTGCGGCTGCGCGGCTGGCGGGTGGACTACCTCGGGGCGCAGGTACCCACCGCGCACCTGATCGGCCACATCCACCGCACCGGGCCGGACGCGGTGTGCCTGTCCAGTTCGCTGCCCACCCGCCTGCCGCTGGCCCACAGCGCGATCACCGCCGTCCAGGCCGCCGGCACGCCGGTGATGGTCGGCGGCCTCGCCTTCGGGGTCGACGGCCGCTACGCCCGGCTGCTGGGCGCCGACGCCTGGGCGGCGGAGGCGCGCGGGGCCGCCGACAAACTCGCCGCCGGCCCGCTGCCCCAGCCGGCAGCCGCCCATCAGGCCGTCGACGACCTGCCGCACCTGTCCGACCAGGAGTACACGGCGGTCGCCCGGTCCTCCACCCAACTCGTGCGCGACACCTTCCAGCGGCTCGAGCAGCGCTTCCCCGCGATGCGCGAGTACAGCGACGACCAGCGCGAACGCACCGCCGAGGATCTCGCGCACATCGTCGGATTCCTCACCGCGGCCCTGTACGTCGACGCCGACGACGTCTTCACCAGCTTCCTCGTCTGGACGGCCGAGGTACTCACCGCCCGGAACGTCCCGGCCCGCTCCCTGCCGCCGGCCCTGGACCTGCTGGGGGATCAACTGCGCGACTTCCCCCGGGCCCTGCGCATCCTGGACGCCGGACGCGCCGCCCTCACTTCCCGCCCCTGACCCCCAAGACGCTGGACGAACCCGTGACCACCTCCTTCGACGCGGTCCTCCGCGCGACGCAGTCGCCCTCCGGTCCGCACGCCGTGTGCCTGGACCTCGCCGGCGACCTGGACTACGACACCTGCGGTGAGCTCCTCGACCGGGTGCGGCTCGCCCTGCTCGACTGCGAGGGCGTCAGGGAACTACGCCTTGACTGCGGCGACTTGCGGACGGTCGACTCCATGGGGCTGTCGGCGCTCCTGCAACTGCACCGCACCGCCGGCCAGGACGCGATCGGCTTCCACCTGGACAACATCGGTCCGGTCCTCAGACGCCTGCTCGAGCTCACCGGCACCTACGAGCACCTGACGGCGCCCGGCCAGGCCGGCTGACCCGCGCCGACCGGCCCCCGCCGTCCCGTCAGCCCGTCGGATCGTCACACGGATGCTGCCGGCCGTGGGCCTGCTCCACGCCCTGGGCCCGCGCGACGAAGACCCGGCTCTGCGCGGCGCGGCAGACCGCCTGGGCGGTGCACAGCGGCTCGGCGAAGCCTTCCGCCGCCGGGCTGTCGACCGGGGTGTACCGGGCGCAGCGCGCGGGCCGGGCCGTCGAGGGCTGCGGCTGCCACCCGAAGGAGACCAGGTGCGCGCTGTGGGCCACGGCGTAGCCGCGCAACTCCTCGAGGAAGCGCACGCCCGCGCCGTCCATGAACAGGACGCGTCCCATATCGAGGATGACGCCGTCCAGCGTGGGCGGCAGAGCGGCCAGCGCCGCCCCCAGCGCCGGGGAGGCCGGCCGGTCGAGATCGCCGCAGGGAGTGATCACAGCGGTAGCGCCGAATATCGCTGTCCGGACCTTGAACGACTCCACGTCGGGCGCCCTCAATCATCGGGGTGCAGCCCGGGGCGCGTTCCGCCCGACCCACGGCACGATGCCGCGCGAGGTTCGGCCGTCGAGGGCCCGCGGCCCGCCCGGGGGCGGGACCCGCGCCGCTGAACCGGCGGAACGAGGCTGGTGCTTCCCCTCCACCATTGCACACCTCGGCCCGCCGATGGCCTTCCCGACGGCTCTTTCCGGCCGGGAGCGCCCCGGCAGCGGTGTCAGTGGTAGGCGTGGACGACGGCGTGGCCCTTGCCACGGCCGATCATCCACTTGTTGACCGGCGTCGTGAGCAGGAACGCGATGACCAGTCCGCCCAGCAGGGACGTCCAGAACAGGGCCTCGTCCAGGTGGGCTTCCATCGCGCCGGGCACCAGGGCGATGATC
The DNA here is from genome assembly GCF_040636125.1 of Streptomyces sp. NPDC006733. Lineage (NCBI taxonomy): Bacteria > Bacillati > Actinomycetota > Actinomycetes > Kitasatosporales > Streptomycetaceae > Streptomyces > Streptomyces sp. NPDC006733. The sequence continues at coordinate 258,441 of NZ_JBEYJD010000004.1, forward strand.
CCGTTGTCGACGAGTTCCATCACGATGATGGAGACGGTGTCGGCGGCCAGCGCCACCTTGATCGCGGTCCTGAGGCCCAGGCCCGCCCGGCGGATCGCGAAGAGGGTCAGCGAGTAGCCGAAGACGAAGGCCAGCACGATCGCCAGCGCCATGGTGGGGACGTTGCCCCACCCCAGCGCGGTGCCGATGGCCATACCGAGGATCTCGCCGATGGCGCACCCGGTCAGGCAGTGCAGCGTCGCCTTCGCGGCCGCCGCCCACGTCACCCCTCCCACCTCATGCCCGGCGTGCTCGTGGGTGCTGCCGGTGTGGTGCGCGGTGTGGTCCATGATCCTCGTCCCCATTCCGTCCGGTGCGGCTGTTCCCCTGTCCACACAGCAGAACCATATACCCCCCAGGGGTATTCCGGCGAGGAAGTCGACCGCCACTGCGATACTCCCGCGCGGGTGCCCTACCGGACCTCGTTCGCACGGAACGTGCGGCGGTAGGCGGCCGGGGTGGTGCGCAGGGCCTCGTGGAAGCGGCGGCGCAGGTTGACGGCGGAGGAGAGGCCGACGCGGTGGGCGATGGTCTCCACCGGCAGGTCCGTCTCCTCCAGCAGGGCTCGGGTGGCGGCGATCCGCCGGTCCAGCAGCCAGCGGCCGGGGCTGATGCCCAGCTGCTCGGTGAAGCGCCGGGTCAGCGTGCGGGCCGAGACCTGGGAGCGGAGCGCCATCTCCGCGACGCTGACGGGCTGGTCCAGCCGGCCGGACAGCCACTCCAGCAGCGGAGCCAGCGAGTCGCCGACCGGCCCGGAGGTGGGCAGTTCGGCGTACTGCAGCTGGCAGCCCTCGCGGTGCGGCGGCATCACCATCTGCCGGGCGACCCGCAGTGCGTAGGCGGCCCCCTGGTCGGCGCTCACCAGGTGCAGGCACAGGTCCACGCCGGCCGCCGATCCGGCGCTGGTGGCGACGTCGCCGAGGTCCACGTAGAGCACCGCGGGATCGACCCGCACCTGCGGGAAGCGGGCGGCCAGCTCGGCGGCCTGGGCCCAGTGGGTGGCGGCCCGCCGGCCGTCCAGCAGTCCGGCGGCGGCGAGCACGAAGGCTCCCGAACAGATGCCGACGATCCGTGCCCCGCGCCGGTGCGCCCGGCGGACCGCCGCGATCGTCGCCGCCGGCACGTCGGTGCCCGGCGCCTGCTGCCAGCCGGGCACCAGCACGGTGTCCGCGCGCTCCAACGCGCCCAGACCCTCCGTGACCAGCAGGTCGTAGCCGGCCTGGGTGCGCACCGGGCCGGGCGGTTCGGCGCAGACCTCGAAGGCATAGCGGACGGGGATCGCGGGGCCGTGGTCGCCGAACACCTCGGAGGCGCAGGCCAGCGGAAAGGTCGACTGCGGGGACTGCAGCAGGGCCACCACCCGGTGGGGCGCCGGGGTCTTCGCCGGCGAGGAGGACGTCATGGCGCGAAAGTACTCCATGATGTCGTTCGGGACACTGGGGCGGCCGATAAGTCCGGACCAGGATGGCGAGCTGTGACGACCCCGCAGACGCAGACCCCGCCCCCGTCCCCTCCCCCGCCGCTCGGCGGGCCGCCCGCCGTCGGCCCGTCCGCCCGCTCCCCCTTGTGGGACCGGCGCTTCTCGCTCTACTTCACCGCCCGCGCGGTCTCCCTGATCGGCGACGCGATGATGCCGGTGGCCGCCGCGCTCGCGGTCGGCCCGCTGTACGGGATCTCGGGGGTCGGCTTCGTCCTCGGGACCTGGACCGGCACGTTCGTCGTCCTGGTGCTGTTCGGCGGGGTGTTCGCCGACCGGCTGGGCGCGCGCCGGATGATGGTCGGCGCGGACCTCGTCCGAGTGGTCACCCAAGGCGCGCTGGCGGCCGCGTTCTTCGTCGGGGCACCGCCGTTCTGGCTGCTGGTGGCCATGTCGGCCGTGGCCGGTGCGGCGGTGGCGATGTTCCTGCCGGGGGTGAACGGGATGGTCCCGCTGGTCGCCCGCGAACCGCAGCGGGCCAACGCCACGCTCAAGGTGGCCGACGCGCTCGCCCAACTGCTCGGACCCGCCCTGGCGGGGCTGCTGATCGCGCTGACCGGCGCCGGGACCGTGTACGCGATCGACGCGGGCACCTTCGTGCTCAGCGCCCTGTGCCTGGCACTGATCCGCCTCACCCCCGCCACCGCCCGCGCGGACGCCCCGTCCGCCGCCGGCAGCGCCGCTCGCCAGGAGAGTGCGCTGCGCCGCGACCTGCGCCAGGGGTGGCAGGAGTTCCGCTCCCGCACCTGGATGTGGGCGGTCATCCTGATCTGGATGGGGTACGGCGTGCTGATCTTCGGCCCGTTGGTGCCGCTCAGCTCGGCCCTGATCAGCGCCCGGCTCGGCGCCGACACCTACGGCCTGGCGATCTCCTTCCTCGGCGTCGGCACCGTGCTCGGCGGCCTGCTGGCGCTGCGCCTGCGCCCGGCCCGGCCGCTGGCCGCCGGCGCCGCGGCCATCGGCCTGTTCACCGCGCTGCCGCTGTGCGTGGCGCTCGGCGCCGGCCTGCCGGTCCTGCTCGCGGGCCACGCCCTGGCCGGCGGCGGCCTGGCGTTCTGGTCGGTGATGTGGGCGACCAGCGTGCAGACCCACACCCCGCCCGCGGTACTCAACCGGGTCTCCGCGTACGAGCTGTGCGGCTCGGTGTCCGGGATCGCGCTCGGCCAGATCCTGGCCGGACCGGCCACCGCCCTCGCCTCCCCGCAGCGCCTGCTGCTGGTCTCGGCAGGCACCTGCCTGGCGGGCTGCGCCGCTCTCCTCGCCATCCCGGCCATCCGCACCCTGCACCGCGCGGCCCCGCCGACGGCGGCGGAGGCGGTCCCCGGCGACTGACGTCACGGACTCGACGGGAAGCCCGTCAGTGTCTGGCCCTGGAGGAGAGCGGACCCCAGCGGCGTGCGCCGATGCAGGACACCGCCGCCCAGGCGGGTGCTCACCAGCAGCCCGGCATCGCGCAGCACCGCGACGTGCTGGCTCGCGGCGGAGAGCGACACGCCCACGTGACGGGCGAGTTCCGCGATGGTCCGCGGCGTGTGCGCGGCCTCCAGCACGGCGGCCCGTGTCTGCCCGAGCAGCGCCGCGAGGGGGCGGCCCGATCTGCCGGGATCCCCGACCGCCGGCAGCCGGTGGCGCACCGGATACACCAGGACGGGCGTGTGCGCGTCGTGCAGCAGCGTCACGCCCGTCCGCCAGCAGAAGAACGACGGGATCAGAAGCAGCCCCCGGCCGTGCAAACGGAGTTCCTGCGGCACCGGATAGTCGACCTCCAGCACCGGAGCCTTCCACCGGATACTGGGAGGCATGCCCGCCAGCAGCGCGTCGGTCCCGCCGTCCAGCAGCGCTCGGGCCCGCACGGCGCGATCGGCGTCGATCTGCGCCCGGATCAGATCACGGAACGGCGCGACGGCGACCTGGTGGTAGGCATGGAGGGCCCGCACGAGGTGCCGCAGCATGCCGACGCTGCCGTCACCGACCTCGCGGGCCCACGGGGGCACCTTCCGTTCGGCGGCAAGAGCGTTCATGTCCCGCCGGAGCACCGTACGCGGGCTGCTCAGCAGTCCCTCCACCCCCTCCGCCAACTCCAGCGGTGCCCCGGCCGGGGTCAGGAAGTCCGGGAAGTAACCCTGGCGTGGGACGAGTGAGGTGAGCATTCCCACCGACCGGGGCAGGGCGGGCCGCACCGAACGCCGCCACTGCCGCAACAGCACGCCGTCCTCGCCGCGCTGGATCCGGTGCAGGCTCAGGACGGTTTCCCACATCGGGGCGGGTCCCGCCGCCACCCGGACGCGTCCGAGATCCTCGCCGGTGAAGTGAATGCGTAGCATGGCGCCCCCGTCCCCCGGGGGGCTGCCCTCGGTCCCCCGACGGCTGCGCACTCTACGTCCGCCCGGTCCGGCGCATCCATCGATTTCCGGCCTCGTCCCCGCAGCGGGAAAGGAGCCGCGGCCCCATACACCACCGCGTCACGCGCTGCCGGGAACTCCGGCCAGAACTGCGAATCCCCTCACGGCCCGTTCCCGTGCCTACCGTCGAGGACACAGAGCAGACCTACCACCGCACAGCACAGCATGGAGGGGGAAGCATGAGAGCACGGATACGGGGAGCCACCGTCGCGGGGGTTCTGGCGGTGTCGCTGGTCGTGCCGGCGACGTCGGCCGGCGCCGTCGACCAAGGGCACGGCAAGCCGCCCCACGGGCAGAAGCAGCGCGTGATGCAACTCGTTCGCGACTACTTCGTCGCCCGGGACAAGGGCTGGCTGGGATCGCAGGGGGCCGACGCGGCCGTGACCCGCCTCGCCGACGGGCAGGCGGACGAACAACCCCTCAAGGCAGCCTCGGACCTGGCCCGGATAGCCGACGAGGTGGCGGCCGAACGGGGTCTGCGGGCGAGGGAAGTGCACACGGGTGTGGCGGCCGGACCGCACGTCCAGATCCGGGGCAGGAAGGCGACCGTTTCGGCGACCGCCGGGACCTTCCTGGCGTGGAACGACGAAGCGCTGGGCAATTCGACCCTCAGCGACAGGTACGAAGTCGAGCTGGAGCGGGTCGAGAAGACCTGGCACATCGTGCACGTGGCGTACGCGCCGATTCCCAGCACGGAGGCCACCTCGCCCTCGGCGACGGGGCCGCGGCCGATGGTGCCGGCGCCGTCGAAGGCGGCAGCTCAGGCCGCCGCCTCGGGTACGTACAACCGGCAGCGGGCCGCGGAGTACGCGCGCGTCTGGTCGCGGAGCGGCACCCTCGCGGGCACCGAATGGCTGGTGGGTGACCAGTACAACCCCGACTACGACCAATTCGGCAACGACTGCACGAACTTCGCCTCGCAGATGCTGCACGACGGCGGCTGGTCCAAGGCCGACGGCATCGACAACGAGAATCCCGACAACTGGACCGACGACCTGTGGGGCCCGCGCGGCCCATCCAAGACGTGGTCGGTTGCCTCGTGGCTCTACGACTACGCCGGCAATCCGAAGCGCGGCGAGAAGTGGGCCGTCGGCTCACCGGCGGACGCCGAGGACATCTGGCAGCTTCAGCCCGGTGACCTGTTGTTCGTCGACTGGGACCCCAACGGTCGGCCCGACGGCTCGATCGACCACACCATGCTCATCTCCGGCACCTACACGGAGCTGGGCTTCACCGAACCGACGTACTCGCAGCACACGCCGCACCGCAACAACATCCCGCTCAGCATCGGGATCAAGATAGCGACGGCAGACCCACCGACGGAGAATCCCGACGGCCCGATGAGCGGGCAAGGGCGCCGGCTGGTGTTCTACCCCGTGCATATCAAGGACACCTTCCAGACCGGTTGAGCCACCGACCCCGGCCCTGACCTTCGATGACACGAGGGCCAGGGCCAGGGCTCGGCCGGAGCTGTCAGGTGATCGTGCCGTTGGCGCGGGCTCTCCACAGCACGGTCCGGGCTTCGGGGGTGTCGAGCCGGGTCAGGCCGACGGCCGCCCAGTGCCGTATCGACTCGTCGGGGCTGTGGAGTTGCTCGCTGAGCGTCGGCAGGGCGGCGGGGGCGCGGGTGGCCCCGATCAGCTCGAGCAGCCAGCGGCGCAAACCCTGATCCTGCTCCTGCGCGAACTCGCCGAGCAGCTCGTCGACGAAGTCAGCCGCATGCGGGAGGAGTTGGTGGAACCCGTCCTCCCGGCGTTGCGGATCGCGCGTTCGCATCAGCCGCATCGCCTCGCGGAAGGTGTCCGTCACACCCGCCAGCCTATGGACACCCCTGGGGCCGTGCCACCCCCCTTGGTGCGCCCGGCTCCGCGGCACGCTTCGACGCTCAGGCCAGACCGGCCACATCCCATTCCCACAGTGCCCCGCGGGCATCCTCCCGGAAGCCCATGGCCTCATTGACGCGCACCATCGCGTCGTTCCCGACGGCGTTCCACGTCGTGACCGTGGCCAGCTCCGGCTCGTGTTCCCCGGCCCACGACATGTTCGCCTGCTTGAGAGCGGCGCCGAGGCCGTGGCCGCGATGGGACGGGCGGACGATGGTGTCCCACTGGGTGGCGTGCCGGCGGTGCGACGCGGCCAGGCCCAGCGAGGAGTAGCCCACCAACTCACCTGTGGCCACATGGCGCACGGCGCTCACGTACATTCTGAAACCCCACACCCGCAGGGTCCGGTACAGGGCATCGGTCCGGTCGGCGTCGGCCTGCTCGACCGCCCGCTCGCTCGTGGAACGGGTGGCCTCCGCTTCCGCGAGGCTCGCGGACAGCTGCGCGAGAGCCCCCACGTGCTCGGGGGGAACACCTCCGCGCCAGCGCAGGATCGCGTACCCGGGAGGGATCTTGTGCGCGTCCATCGCGCGCGCGTCGAGGTGCAGCGTCAAGCGCTGATACCGCGCTCCGGATACGGCTCCCGTTGCCTGCGCGAATTCCCTGCCGGGCTCCGGGGCCGTCTCGGAGCCCACGACGAACGCGTCGAATGCACGGACCTGCGTGTCCGCGAAGTGCTGAGCGGCGCTCGACAGCAGCGCCGTCCCGATCCCCCTGCGGCGGACATCCGGGTGCACGGAGAGGTGCACGATGTCCGCACGGTCCGCACCCTTCGCGCCGTCCGTCATGCCGACTGCGAGGACGCCGGCGGGATGTCCGTCGTACCGTGCGCCCCAGGCCAGCGAACGGGTTCCCTGCTTGGGACGGCGCAGCTGTCCGAGAAAGGCCGTGCGGCACGCCGGTGGGTCCCACGGGCGCTCCGCCAGCAGCGCCTGCCGGTGCGGCTGGTAGAAGTCGTCCAGCTCACCGGCCCCGTCGAGGTCCAGGGGCGTGATCGAGACGTCGCCGCGCCCGGTCATCGGGCCGGGTGGGCCGGCACCGCGGCCAGGGTCAGCTCGGGGCCGGTCGTCACCGTGCCGAACCGCGGGAAGTCGAGTCGGATCGCCGCCGCGTGCTCCTCCGCGGACAGGGCCGTCATCGTGTCCTCGGCGAAGACCAACTGGTAGTCCAGATCGTCGGCGGCACGAGCCGTGGACTCCACGCCCATGTTGGTGGCGATCCCGCCGAGCACCAGCGTGGTGATGCCCCGGTCACGCAGCAGCGCGTCCAGACCGGTGGCGTGGAAGGCCCCGACCGTGCCCTTGACCAGCACCTGGTCCGCCACCTCGGCCACCGCGGGGTGCAGTTCGCTGCCCGGCGGCTGCGCCTCCACCCCGGGCCGGTCCACCCGCACCGCCACCACCAGCGCGCCGGCCGCGGCACAGCGCTCGGCCAGCGCGCAGGCCGCTCGCAACGCCTCGTCCCCCGAGCGGGGTGCCAGCGGCAGGGCGATGATGCGCGGCATGAAGTCGATCAGCACCAGTGCGGTACGGGCGGGATCCAGCATCGTCGTCATGGCCGCACCCTAACGCGCTGCCGGGAACGCTGTGCGGGGTGTCGCCCGCGGTCGGATCACCGCCTCGCCCCGGCCCGTGGTGCGCGGCCCGCTAGGCTTCCGGACGACCGGCCCACGACCGCATCTCACAAGACGGCAGAACACCCTTGAGCGCAACCTCGCTTCGCCTGATCGAACCCTCCGACGGACCCGTCCTGGCCGCCCTGCACGCCCGGGACCGGGAGGCGTACGCGCGCTGGCTGCCCGCAAGACCCCCGGAGTTCTACACCCCCGCAGGGCAGACCTCAGTCGTCGAAGGCCTCCTGGACTCCCACAGCCGAGGGCTCGCGTGGCCCGGCGTCGTGGTCAGCGACGGGAGCGTCATCGGGCAGGTCAGCATCAGCTCGATCCTGCGCGGCCCGTTCCAGAAGGGATTCCTCGGCTACTGGGTCGCCTCGTCCTGCCAGGGGCTCGGACACACGAGCCGCGCCGTCGGCCTCGCGGTGCGGATCGCCGAGGACGAGCTGAACCTGCACCGGCTGGAGGCACACACCCAACTGGCCAACCTCGCCTCGCAGGCGATCCTCCGCAGGCACGGGTTCACGTCCTGGGGCATCGCCCACGACCACTTCCACACCGACGGCGCCTGGCACGACGAAGTGTTCTGGGAGCGGAGACTGGGCGGCAGCACCACTCCGCCCACTCCCTGACCTACTGCCCGGCCACTTGGTCGAGGGGCCGCAGGAAGCGGCGCTCGTACCGCTTGATACAGCCCGAGTCCTGCGCCAGCTTCAGCGTCTCCAGGCACTCCGGGTCGGACATGCTGTCCTTGCGGTACTGCTCGTACTCCGCGAAGCCGGGGAACGAGAAGAGGGCGTAGGCGATGTCGCTGTCCCCCTCACTCGGCAGGAAGTAGCCGTGGTGCGTTCCGCCGAACTGGTTGACGAGCCTGACCCAGCGGCGACCGTACTCCTCGAACTCGGCCAGCTTGTCAGCGTCGATCTCGTACTTGAGATGAATGGTGATCATGGGCGCCATCATGCCTCACCTCTCACGCGAGCCGATCGGGACCGGTTCAGGGGTGCAGCACGATCTTGCCGTGCGTGTGTCCCTGCTCCAGGTCGCGGTACGCGTCCTGGACGCGCTCCAGGGGGTACGTGCGGGCGATCGGCACCTCCAACTCGCCGCGTGCCGCGAGCCGGGCCAGCTCGCCCAGCACGACCGCACTGGCCGCCGCACCTTCTCCGTAGGTCCGTGCCCCGACCTTGGCCGCGGCCTGCCAGTCGCGAATCGTGTTCATCCGCTCGGGCCGCACACCCAGTTCCACCGCCAGCTCCACGTAGCCGTCGCCGAACGTGTCGATGAACGCGTCGACGCGCCCGCCGGAGGCCTCCTGGATCCGCGCGGCCACACCCTCCCCGTACGCGACCGGGACGATGTCGCGATCCTTCAGCCAGCCGTGGTTCCGCTCGCTCGCCAGCCCGATCACCGTCGCGCCGCGCCGCCGGGCGAGCTGCACGGCCAGGGATCCGACGCCGCCGGCCGCGCCGGACACGACGACCGTGTCGTCAGGGCCGGGGTCCACCGCGAAGACGGTGGCGTACGCGGTCGTGCCCGCCACGTACAGCGACCCGGCCACGTCCCAGGACAGTCCCTCCGGCCGGGAGGTCAGTGCCACGTCCTCGACCACGACGAACTGCGCGTGGCTCGCCCTGCTGTGGGTGTAGCCGACCACCTCGTCGCCCACGGCGAACCCGCGCACCTGCGGGCCGGTCTCCACCACGACCCCGGCCAGATCGCTGCCCTGCCCGCTGGGGAAGATCGCCGGCCAGCGGCCGTGCCGCGCACCCTCGCGGATCATCACCTCGCCGGGCTGGATCCCGGCCGCGCGGACCTCGACCAGCACCTGCCCGGGACCGGGCACAGGGCGCTCCACCTCTTCCACCCGGAGCACATCGATCCCGCCGTACTCGTGGAACCGGACCGCCTTCATCGCGCCATCACCGTTCTTCCTCGTCAGGACGACCGTCTTGCCAGGACAACCGCGGGGACGGTCGCATCCGCACGGTTCCGCAGCCACCGCGCCATCGCGTTCGTTCAACGGCGCAGCAGGAGGTTGTCTTCCCGCGACGACGGTCCGTTCACGAGGAAATGACTCGCTCCCGGCGGCCGGCACCCCTACTCTGCACCGGGTGATGACAGCCGATGGCGTGTTGCTCGTCCTGGCCCTGCTGCGGCGGGCGAGGGTGGAGGTCTGGGTCGGCGGGGGTTGGGGCATCGACGCTCTGCTCGGTGCGCAGACCCGGGGCCACCGCGATCTGGATCTGATGCACCGGCAGGACCAGGAGCCCGCCGTGCTCGCGGCCCTGGCCGCGGAGGGATTCGCCGAGACGCTGGACCGGCGGCCCATCCGGTTCGTGATGGCGGCGCCGGACGGGCGGGAGATCGATCTCCACCCGCTGGTCTTCTCCGCTGACGGATCGGCCGTCCAGGCGTCACCCGATCCGGAGCGTCCCTTCGTGTATCCCCCGGCGTGCTTCGTGACGGGCACCGTGCGCGGGACGCCGGTACCGTGCCTGTCCGCCGAGCAGCAGGTCTACTTCCACCAGGGGTACGAACCCACGGAGCGCGACCTGCACGACATGGCTCGGCTGCGCGGTGCCTTCGGCATCGCCACACACTTCTGAACCAGGCCGGCAGGCCGCGCCGCCGCCGTTGCTCACTTGCTCACTTGCTCACTTGCTCAGACGAACGCTCCGATGCCCGTCACGGCGCGGCCGGTGACCAGGGTGTTGATCTCGCGCGTGCCCTCGTAGGAGTACAGCGCCTCGGCGTCGGCGACGAACCGGCCGATGCCGTAGTCCAGCACGATCCCGTTGCCGGCCAGCAGCTCACGGCCCCAGCCGACGGTCTCGCGCATGCGGCTGGTGCAGTACGCCTTGGCGAGGGCGGAGTGCTCGTCGCGGAACGTGCCCGCGTCCTCCAGCTGCGCCAGCCGCACGACCATGCCCAGACAGGCGGTGGCGTTGCCGAGCATCCGTACCAGCAGGTCCTGGACCAGCTGGAAGCGGGCGATCGGGCCGCCGAACTGCTCGCGTTCGAGGGTGTAGTCCAGGGCGATCCGGTACGCGCCGAGCATCACGCCGACCGCTTCCCAGGCGACGCCGCTGCGGGTGTGGCGCAGAACGTCCGCCGTGTCGCGGAACCCGTTCGCGTTCTGCAGCCGGTCGGCCTCGGGGACCCGGCAGTCCTCCAGGACGATGTCGGCGTTCTCCACGGTCCGCAGCGCGATCTTGTTCTCGATGGGGGTGGCGGTGAATCCGGGGGTGGACCCGCTGACCACGAAGCCCAGGACGTGCCCGCTGTCCTCGTCCTTGGCCCACACGACGATCAGGTCGGCGAAGGTCGCGTTGCCCGTCCAGCGCTTCGCCCCGTTCAGGACCCAGGTGTCGCCCTCGCGCCGGGCGGTGGTGCGCAGGCCCGCCGCGACGTCGGAGCCGCCCTGCGGTTCGGTGAGGGCGAAGGCGCCGATCTGCTCCATGCGGCCCATCGCCGGCAGCCAGCGGCGGCGCTGCTCGGGCGAACCGCAGCGGGCGATGCTGCCCATGGCGAGACCGGAGTGCACACCGTAGAAGGTGGCCATGGACGCGTCGACGCGCGCCATCTCCAGGGCGATGAAACCGGTGAGCAGGTTGCTGACCGGGGTGCCGTGGCACTCCTCGTACGGCAGGCCGGCGATGTCGAGCTCGGCGTAGCGCGGGATGAGGTGGTGGGGGAAGGCGGCCCGGCCCCACCAGTCGTTGGCGTGCGGCGCCACTTCCTTCTGCAGGAAGGTCCGGACCCGCCGCAGGATCTCCGCCTCATCGGCGGACAGCAGGTCTTCGAACCGGTAGAGATCCTCGTCCAGCGTGCCGTCGCTCATGTCTTCGTCCCCATCCGCTCCGGGCTGGTGGATGATCCACCACGGGGGTGCCCCTACCCGGCCGCCGTCCGCCGATACCTCCTGCCGCACCCGCCGTCACCAGGACGGCCGCGCTACCGGCCGGCCCTGCGCGGCCCCGCCGCCGCTCACCGCAGCACGGCCGCCAGCAGATCGGTGCCCAGCGCGGCCAGGTCGGGGACGTTGAGGGTGTAGCGGACGTAGCGTCCGTCGCGCCGGGCGGTCAGCAGGCCCGCGCGGCGCAGGACGGCGAGGTGGCGCGAGACCTCCGGCGGCGAGAGCTCCCAGGCGTGACCCAGCTCGCCGGTGGTGTGCGGGCCGCGGGCCAGGGTGCGCAGCAACCGCAGCCGGACCGGGTGGGCGAGTGCCTCCAGGCGCAGGGAGACCGTCTCCAGCGCGACGGGCTCGGACGGGGTGGGCTCGGCCACGGGGTACTGCACCACCGGCTGCCAGCCGGGCGCGTGGACCGCCACCAGGTGCGGGCGGTTGAAGACGCTGGGGATGAAGGTGACGCCCGCGCCGCGGGCGGCGGTCGCCTTGTCCTGCAGCTTGTCCACGATGATGCAGTCGCCGTCCGGCGCCAGCGTGACCGCGCCGGAGACCGAGGCCAGGGCCGCTTCGACGCCCTGGCGCCTCAGCAGGTCGTTCTTGCGGCGCAGGTCGGTGGCGAGTTGCACGGCGGCACCCGCCCAGGCGGCCTCGAAGAAGGCCTCGACGCACTGTTCGAGGGTGTCGCGCACCCGCGCCCGGACGGCGGCCGGATCCGCGAGCAGCCGCTCCGCGAAGGCCTCCTGGACCGCACCGCGGGCCTGGGCCAGGTCCAGGGCGCGCTCGCGCGCCGTCACGTCGGTGAGCGGGGACCGCGCGCCGAAGTGGATCCGGTTGCTGCCGCAGGTGGTGACGAGGGCGGCGGTCACATAGGTCGCGTCGTCGATACGGTCCACGTCGTCCAACTCCTCGGCGAGGGTCGGTCGCGGCCAGCCGGGAATCAGGAAGTCGGCCTGCGAGGAGCGCCAGAGGAACTCCGCCTCCCGCAACCGCTCGGACAGCTCCGGCGACAGCCCGGCCCACACCTCCGCCGCCCAGCCGGCCAGCTGCGGGTGGTGCCCCGGCTCGGCCAGCACGTGCAGCATCGCGGTCAGTTCGGCCAGCGGGGAGGCGGCGAACCGCAGCCGCTCGGCGGACACGCCGCTGATGTCGATCCTCAACGTCACGCCCTCATCATCACGGATCGTCCGGCCGGCGACGGCGTCGGTTGACGGTCTCCGTCAACCGACGCGACCGGTCGGACGGCCGAACCCACCGTGGACGGCATGGCAACCACCACCAAGATCCAGCCCCGCGTCCTCGTCCGCGCGACCGGCGGTCCGCGCTACGCCGTCGCGCTGGCCGTGGACGCACTCGGCACCGGCCTGCTGCGACCCTTCCTGCTGCTCTACGGGGTGACGGTGCTGGACCTGTCCGCGCCGTCCACCGGCATCGCGATGACGGCCGGCATCGTCGTCGGCCTGGTGTGCATGCCCGCGGTGGGCCGCTGGCTCGACCGCGGCGCCCGCAGCACCGTGGTGGCGGCGTCGATGCTGGTGCGGGTGGTGGGGGTGGTCCTGCTGCTGGCGACCCCGGCGGGGCACGTCGGGCCGTTCGCGGCCGCGGCGCTCTTCCTCGGCATCGGCAACCAGGCCTGGCCGGCCGCGCACGCCGCACTCGTCGCCACGGTCACCCACGGCCGGGAACGTGACGCCGCCCTCGCGGCGGGCCGCGCACTGCGCAACGCCGGTATGGGCGCGGGCGCGCTCGTCGCCGCCGCGTGCCTGGCGGGCGGCACCACGGCGCTGCAGATCCTGGCCGCCGTCACCGGACTCGCCTATCTGGTCGCGGCGACCCTGGCCTGGTCGGTCCATCTCCACGCGCCGCCGAACGCCGCTCCGGGCACCCGGACCGACGACGGGCCGGCGCCCCGGATGCGGGCGCTGCTGGCCGCCAACGTGATCTACGCGTTCTGCCTCAACGTGCCCGAGATCGCTCTGCCGCTGGTCCTGGTGACCCAGTTGCACGCGTCCCCGGTGTGGTCGGCGGCGATCCTCGTCGCCAACACGGTGCTGGTGGTCATACTGCAGGTGCCGGTCACCGTCCTGCTGTCCCGCTATCCCCGGCGCAGCGTGCTGGCCCTCGCCGGGGTGCTCCTGACCATGTCCTACCTCGGCTTCCTCGCGGCCACCTCACTGGGACACGGCTGGGGCGCCCCGGCCGTCGCCACGGTGTCCGTCCTCTGCACCCTCGGCGAGATCGTCTACGCCGGCAGCGCCACCGCACTGGCCACCGCCCTTGCCCCGGCCCACGTCCTGGGACGCACCCTGGCCCGCTTCCAGCTCTCCACGGGCTTCGGCCTCGCGGTCTCCCCCGCGGCCATCACCGCACTCGCACCCCACGGGGCGGCCGCCCTGTGGGGCAGCCTGGCCGCCGCGACGCTGCTGTCCGCCGGCGCCGTGGCCGCCGAAGGGGGCACCTGAAAGAGCCTGCCCGCCTACCCGGTCCGGCTACTGGGGCGCGTCGAAGTCCGTCCCCCGCGAGACCTTCTCCCACGCGGTGAGTTCGGCCCGCACCGCGTCCAGGTCTCCGGCCAGAGCGTCGACCGCGTCGCCGCCGAGCGCCAGGCGCAGCGGGGTGTTGTCGGCCTGCGCCGCGCTTGCGCTCGCGCGGTTACCGCTGCCGGCCGCAGCGACCTGCGAGGATGGCGACCATGCTGCAGGTATGCCTCAATGGTGCCCGGGATCGCGCCGCATGTGCCCAACTCCCGCTGACTCCCGACGAGCTGGCGGCCGCGGCTGCCGCGGCCGTCGGCGCGGGGGCCCAGGACATCCATCTCCATCCCAAGAACCCCGACGGGGACGACACGCTGGACGCCGCGGGCGTGGCCGCGGCGCTCACGGCCGTCCGCGCCGCCGTCCCCGGCGTCGCCGTCGGGGTCACCACGGGGGCCTGGACCACGCCGGACCCCGACGAGCGCGCCGCCCAGGTCCGCTCGTGGACCGTGCTCCCCGACCATGCCTCGGTGAACTGGCACGAGGACGGTGCCGACGTCGTGGCCACCGCGCTGCTGGAGCGCGGCATCGGCGTCGAGGCGGGCATCTACTCCGGCACTCCGGCAGCACAGCGTTTCCTGGGCTGGCCACACGCGCACCGCGTGCTGCGCGTCCTCGCGGAGGTCACCGACACCGCTCCGGAAACCGCACCCGACGCGGCCACCCGCCTGCTGGACGAGCTGCGTCCCGCCGCGTCGCCGATCCTGCTGCACGGAACGGACGCCGCCGCCTGGCCCGTCCTGCAGTTGGCCGCCTCCCTCGGCCTGCACATGCGGATCGGACTCGAGGACGTACTGCACCTCCCGGACGGCACCCCCGCCGCCGGCAACACCGGCCTCCTCGACGCCGCCCACGACCTGATCCAGCAGGCGCGCACGCCGCTCCGCTGACGGATGTGAGCCGACGACCCGAGCTGACGGACCTCACTCGGCCGGGGCCGCCTGCGCGGCGCCCGGACCGGGCGCGGCGCTGCCGCCCGGCACCGTCGCGGCCTGCGTGTGGAGGACTTCCCTGGCCTGCTCCGCGGCGCGGGTGATGCCCTCGCTGACGAAGTCGAGGAAGCGGGCGATGTTCTCCAGGCGGGCGGCGGCGGGGGTTTCCCGGCCGAGGACGCCGACGCCCTGGCGTGCGGTATCGATGATCAGGGCGTTGGACCGGGCGCTGGAAATCATCGCCTGGTACCAGACGTCGTCGTCGACGACGTAGCGCTCGCGGCGGCGGCCGTCGCTTTCCCGGCGGATCAGGCCCTGGCTGTCGAGGAACGTGATCGCTTTGGAGATGGACGCCGGGCTGACCTGCAACCGCTCGACGAGTTCGGACGCGGTGAGACGTCCCTCGTCAGTGGTGTAGAGGCAGACCAGCACCCGGGCCATCATCTTGGGCGTGCCCGCCTGCATGAGGACATCGGTGAACACGTCCTCGTACGCACGCACGGCTTCGGCGTCGCGTCCGTGCGGCTGCGGCGGCAGGGCCGGGCCCCGGGGCGGGGCCTGCCGCGGGCGGTGGGTACGGCGTTCGGTGGCGCGGTGGGCCAGATCGGCGCGGTAGGCGGTGGGACCGCCGTTGCGCATCACCTCGCGCGTGATGGTGGAGGTCGGACGGTCCAGGCGTCGCGCGATCTCCGCGTAGGCGAGGTCGTCGGCCAGCCCCAGCGCGATCTGCTGGCGCTCCTGCTGGGTGAGTCTGCCTCCCGGCATCGCGGGCTCCTTCGGGCTAGGCGGTGCCGCCACCATAGCGTTCACTTCCATCTCATTGCAACGCGAAAAGACACTGCGTTGCATTGCTTCACAGGGCCATTGCAACACTTTCATAGCTCTCACCAGCACATATCTATTTACGATGCAACAAGACCATTGCTCGACCCTCGAACGCAACGTAGCGTTTCACTCATCAGAAACACCGAGGCCAAGGAGAGCACCATGCAGAACTTCGACACCACCGCCCCGATCTCCGCCGTCGTGAACGTCCCCGCCGGACGCATCCAGTTCATCGCCGCCGACCGCGCCGACACCACGGTCGAGGTCCTGCCGGTGGACCCGAAGAGCGGTCGCGATGTGAAGGCGGCGCAACAGGTCACGGTCGCCTACGAGGACGGCGTCCTGCGGATCGACGCGGCCCCGGCGAAGCACCGGGTTCTCGGCAGCAGCGGATCGGTCGAGGTGACCGTTCAGCTGCCCGCCGGCTCCCGCGTCGAGGCGAAGGCGGCCAGCGCCGACCTCCGGGGCGTCGGACGGCTCGGCGACGTCACCTTCGAGAGCGCCGAGGGCACGGTCAAGCTCGACGAGGCACTGGGTGCCCGACTCGCCCTCCTCGCCGGCGACATCGCGGTCGGCCGCCTGGGCGGCTCCGCGGAGATCAGCACCAAGAAGGGCGACCTGCACGTCACCGAGGCCATGAGCGGCACCGTCGTCCTGCGCACCGACGCCGGCTCCGTGTCGGTCGGCGCCGCCCCCGGCGTCTCCGCCTCCCTGGACGCCGGCACCACCTACGGCCGGATCCACAACGCGCTCAAGAACACCGAGGGCACCGCGGACCTGACCATCCACGCGACCACCGCCTACGGCGACATCACCGCCCGCAGCCTGTAATCCCGCAGCCCTCCATCCCGTACCGCCCACCCCCACCCCGGCTTCGGCCGGTTCACCACCGCTCTGCGCACGCGGCAGAGCCGACACATCCGCACACCCACACGCCCGTCCCGCGGCCCCGGACCTGTCCGGGGCCGCGCTCGCGCGCCCTCCCCTCCGGCTGTCCACCGGTGCCCGCGGCCTGGCGCGCGGCGCGGAAATGGCGCATGCAGACGTCTTGTCACTGGCTGGCGGCCGGACCTACGCTGCGGTAACTGACTGGCGAGTAACCACGCTGGTCCGTACGGTCCTTGGCGTGCGCTGCGCCGCATCGGAGGAGGTCAGGCGTCATCGAGCCCTGCGGAGCGGGACCCGCTCGGGCAGCTCGATGACCGCCCGACCGGACGGATCGCCGACGGATCGAGGACGGATCCCGGACGGCGGCCCCCTCCCCGAGGCGCATGCCCGCCCGGAGGGCGCGCACCGCTCCCCCGGGCTGCCGGACTCGCGCTTCCGCCCCACCGGCGCGACCTTCCCCACGACGAACGAGGAGCACGCATGAGCCGCAAGAGAGCCCGTTCCCGTTCCACCCTCGCCGGCCCCGTCAGCCGGTCCGCCTCCCGGCCGGCAAGGGAGACGGCCCGCCGCAGCTCGCCCGCGGGCCTGCGCCTCCTGGCCGGCCTCGTCGCCGCCGGCACGATCTGCGCGGGCCTGTCGGCGGTCCCCGCCTCGGCGGCGGCGACCGAACCCGTCGTCTCGCGCGGAGTCACCATCCCCGCGTTCTACAATCCGCCCGCCGAACTGCCCGCCGCCAACGGTGCCGTGATCCGTACCGAGCCGCTGCCACTCGGGCTGAGCATCCCCGGCCTGGACGGCCGCCCGATGCCGGGCACGGCGACCCGCCTGATGTACAAGTCCACCGACTCGGCGGGGCTGCCCGTCGCCGTGACCGGCGCCTACATCGAACCGACGGCGGCCTGGAAGGGCGCCGGACCGCGCCCCCTGGTCGCGCTGGCCTCGGGCACCATGGGCCAGGGCGACCAGTGCGCCCCGTCCTTCGCCCTGCAGCACCCCCTCACCCTCAACGGCGACACGGTCTCCGTGGGCTACGAGGCGCTGGCGATCTACCGACTCCTCGCCACCGGCACGGCGGTCGTCGTCACCGACTACGTCGGGCTCGGCGCCACCGACCGCCTGCACACCTACGTCAACCGCCTCGACGAGGCGCACGCCCTGCTGGACGCCGCCCGGGCCGCGCACGCCGTCCCCGGAGCGTCGATCACCGCGTCATCCCGTACCGGCCTGTACGGCTACAGCCAGGGCGGCGGCGCCAGCGCCGCCGCCGCGGAACTCCAGCCCGCCTACGCACCGGACGTTCCCCTGGCCGGCACCTACGCGGGCGCACCGCCGGCCAACCTCACCGCGGTCATGAAGGGCATCGACGGCAGCGCGCTCGCGGGTGCGCTGGCCTGGTCGATCAATGGATTCGCCCAGGCCGAGCCCGACCTGCGGGCGGTCGTCGAGGCGAACATCAGCGCAAGCGGCAAGGCCGCTCTCCTCGACGCGTCGACCATGTGCGTCGGCGACGCGATCTTCGGCTACGGCTTCGCCAAGAGCAGCAAGTGGACCAAGAACGGCCAGTCCATCGGCGACATCATCGCCGCCGAACCCAGCGCGCAGGCCGCCCTGGACAAGCAGCGCATCGGCACGCTCAAGCCCTCCGGCCCGGTCCGAGTGGCCACCGGTGTCCAGGACGACATCGTTCCCCACGCCCAGGCCCGGCAGCTGGCCGTCGACTGGTGCCGCAAGGGCGGCAACGTCACCTACGACCCCATCAACCTGCCGAACCTCGGCGACAAGATCCTCAGCAACCACCTCGTCCCGCTCATCACCGACCAGGGTGACGCCGTCTCCTGGATCACCGACCGCCTCTCCGGCAAGCCGGCCCCCTCCAACTGCTGGACGATGCCCCTCCAGCCCTGACCCGCCGGCCCGTTGCCCGTTCCCTCCCGTGCCGCGTCCACCGCAACCCCCAGGGGCGCGGCACGGGAGGGAACACGGTGGCCGCCCGCGACACCCGGTCCACCCTCAACTCCACGGGTGCGCAACCTCTTTGTTCTCGCGGCGGCGCAGGCGGCCTGTCAGACCGCGACCGCCTCCTCGAGTTCCTCCTCCACCTCGGCCGACGTCTCGGGAGCGGCTGACGCACCGCGGCGCGCGGCGCGGGCCTCGGCGAGGCCGGCCACGCCGGCCAAGGCCAGGCCGCCGATCAGCCACAGCACCAACTTGACCACTTGGGGGGCGAGTCCGTCGCTGCCGAAGTAGACCAGGCTGCGGGTGCCCTCGACGAAGCCCGATCCGTTCCAGAAGGCGTGGAGGGCGGCGAAGAAGCCGTTCTGCATCTCCGGGCGGAAGATGCCGCCGGAGCTGGTGAAGTTGAGCATGACGAACAGGACCATCAGACTCAGGGTCGTCCAGCGCTTGAGGAACGAGTGCAGTCCGGTGCCCGCCAGCAGGATTCCGGCGGAGTAGACCCAGGCCATCCCCCACACCCCCCACAGCCCGTGGTCGACGAGGTGGAAGAGCGGGCCGGCCAGCGCGACGCCGATCACGCTGACGACGGCGGAGGTCGCGACCGCCAGCAGCGCGCGCACCCGCATCGGCAGCACGCCGCCCACTCCCCCGATCACCGCGACCGAGGCGTAGGAACCGATGCTGAGGGCGACGAGCAGGAAGAAGATGCCCTGGCCGGTCGGGTCGTGCGACGTGGACGGCACGATGTCGGTCACGGCCAGCGGGGCTCCCTGCCGGGCGGCTATCGGGGTGAAGACCTTCTGCACGACGGTGGCGGTCGTGTCGGATCCGGCGGACGCCACCAGCAGCGCGGGCGCCTTGGCGTCCATGACGTAGGCGCCGTAGATGTCCCGCGACGCGAGCTGGTGCTCCGCCGTCGCCCGGTCGGCGACGGTGCGGACCGCGAGCTTGCCGTCGGAGGTGTCGTTCAGGGTCTGGGCGAGCACCTGCGCGCTGGGGCCCGCGCCGACGACCGCCACCGGCAGGTGGTGCGGCGCGGGATCGGCGAACGCGCCCAGGTAGGCCAGCCCCATGCCGATACACATCAGCAGCGGGGTGAGCAGGTGGACGACCACGTGGCGGAGGTCTCCGGTGGAGGCTGCCGGCCGGCTGTGGTGGGAGGGGGAGGTCATCGTCGCGGCTCGCAATGCGAAGTAGTTGGCTTATACAACTTTCTTTACGTTGTACTATACAACTACTTCCCGGAAAGGCCGAACCATGGACTCCCGCGACGACAACGTCGAGATCATCCAGCGCGAGATGACCGCCTTCGCACGCCGCGCCCGCGCCTCCGCGGCCCGCATGCACCCCGAGCTGTCCCTCGTCTCCTTCACCCTGCTCGCCCACCTGGAGGACGAGCAGGGCTGCCGCGCGGCGGACCTCGCGGCCCACTACCTGCTCGACAAGTCGACGGTCAGCCGGCAGGTCGCCGCACTGGAGGGCCTCGGCTTCGTCGAGCGCCGCCCCGACCCCGCCGACCACCGGTCCCACGTCCTGCACCTCACCCCGGCCGGACTGCACACCCTCGCCCAGGTCACCGGCCGCCGCCGGACCGCCTTCCACGAGCGGCTGGCCGACTGGGACCCCGAGGACCTCCACCGCTTCGCCGACTACCTCCTGCGCTACAACGACGGCGGCCCGCAGGGGCGGTGAACACCCGGCGACCGCGGCGCACCCGCAGGCCGCCGGTCACCCGTTCGGCGTGCAGGCCGCCGCTTCGCCCTCCGCCGGGCCGCCGGGCGCGGTGAACTGCGCTGATGGCGACATCCGGCGAGCCCCGCGCCCGAGGAACGGCGTATCCGGGGCCGGCCCGTGCTGCGGTCCGCGCGGGGCTGGGATTGCGTGGTCACTGTGAGCCAGGGTTCCTCGCGGTGCGTGGTGCCGCGCCCGGTTCTCGCTGGAGGTCCATCACATGCGTTCCCTCTCGACTCTGTGCGGTACCGCTGCTCTGGGTGCCGCACTCGTCCTGACCGTTCCGGCCGCTCACGCCGCTGCCCCACTGCCGGTGACCACCGAGTGCGCGAAGGCCGTCGCGGACGCCCAGACGGCGGAGTCCGCGTACAACGCAGCGGTGGCGGACTACAAGAAGACCGTCGCCGCCGGCGGCCACCCCGGTAAGGCCGAGCAGGACAACGTCACCAAGCTGGAGAGCGAGGCCAACGCCGCCGCCTCCTTCGCCGCACGCGCGTGCCCGGACGCCAAGGTTCCCAGCGGCACCATGCACACCGGTACCGGCTCCACCAGCGAGAGCTCCGGCATCGGAGACCTGGCGGCGGGCGGCGCCCTGATCGGCGCGGTCGGCATCGGCGCGCTGATGCTGCGCCGCCGCCACAACGGCAACCAGGCCTGACCGGAACCCTTCGCCGGCCTGATGCCGCAGTCGTAGCTGCGGCCGTGACCGTGTCCGGTGCCCCGCCGCGCGAAGGCGGGGCACCGGACCCGCGGCACAGGGCCGACCGCAGGACGTACGCAGGCCGCCGACCGGTGCTCCTCCGGGCGGCCGACACACCCTTTTGGGGGACGAGTGGCCCGACCTCCCCGCCCGCACGCGCGCTCCCTCCCGCCCTGGGCGCGATGGATGCTGCCGGCGCTCGTCATGGTGGCCCTGGGGATCGGACTGATCAACCACGGTCTGCAGCGCGCGGCGCCGCCGCCGCAGCCGAGTGCGGCCCAGCAGTTCGCGCCGCACACCGCACCGCCCACTCCCGACCCCGTCGCCCCCGCGGACCCGGCGCCCTCCCCCGCCGCCCCGGCTCCCCCCACGGACCTGGTCCCGCCGCCGCTGGCACCGTCACGCCCGACGCGCGTACGGATCCCCGCGATCAGGGTCGACGCCCCCCTGACCGGACTGTCCCTGCTGAAGAACGGCCAACTGGCCTCGCCCCCCGAGAAGGACCCCAACCTGGCCGGCTGGTACCAGGACGGGACCACGCCGGGATCCGTCGGCACCGCCATCATCGGCGGCCACGTCGACACCCACACCGGACCGGCGGTCTTCTACAACCTGGGCGCCCTCCCGAAAGGCGCGCTGATCGACATCGACCGCGCCGACGGCACCGTCGCACGGTTCACCATCGACGCCGTCGAGGCCTACACCGCCAAGGCATTCCCCGACCAGAAGGTCTACGGGCCCACCCCGCGCCCCGAACTGCGCCTGATCACCTGCGGGGGCGGCTTCGACAAGCGCCGCAAGCAGTACCTGGGCAACGTCGTCGCCTTCGCCCACCTCACCGACACGCGGCGCCCCCTGCCTTAGCGGCGAAAGGTGAGAACGGTCGGCTCGGCGTCGTGCTCCTCGCGGAAGTACCCGCCGTATCCCGGGTCCTCGACATGGGGCGCGAGCAGGTCCTGGATCGTCGCCAGCTCGCCCAGGTCGTCGTCCAGCCAGTGGTTCCGGCTGAACAGACCCCATGCGTGCAGTCCGCCCTCAGCCGAGAGGGCGGCGAAGTCCCCTCCGGGAAGACGGCTGTCCGGGTCCGGGGCGAGCAGTTGGTACGGGTGCAGGTCCTCGTCCAGGCCGGCGGGTCGCTCCTGGTCCAGGCCGAGATGCCAGCGCAGAGCCGCCAATACGGTGTCGGGCGTGTCGGCGCGCAGGAAGCAGGTGAGGACGACTTCGTAGTGGTAACTCATGCGTCGTATCCTGCACGGCCGGACCGGGCGACCGGAGCCGGGCCTCAGTACACGATGGATAGGGTCCGGCAGACGGCCCGGCCGAGTCGGCGATCCCCGTCGACGCGGGCGCGCGCCGGGGCGGCAGCCGGTCCGACGCCCCGCGTGCACAGGCGCCAGGCGGTCTCGAAGTCGAGGGCCACCAGCGCCGACGGCTGTCGCTGCCGCGTGTAACTGGCCCCGCTCACCCCGTGGTCGATGCCCGGTACTGGCCCGGGGTGGTGCCGAACTCCCGGGTGAAGGCGTGCGAGAGGGCGTACGGGGTGCCGTAGCCGACGCGGCGGGCGATGGCGGCCAGGGGATCCGGGGTGTCGCGGAGCAGCGTGGCGGCGAAGGTCAGGCGCCACCAGGTCAGGTAGGCCATCGGCGGGCGGCCGACCAGGGTGGTGAAGCGGCGGGACAGGGTCGCGCGGGACACGCCCGCTTCGGCGGCCAGCCGGTCGATCGTCCACGGGGCGGCCAGGTCCGAGTGCAGGGCCCGCAGGGCGGCGGCCGCCACCGGGTCGCCCAGTACGGCCGGCCACGTGCCGCGCCCCTGGGCCGTCCAGGAGCGGATCATGTAGACGAGCAGGAGGTCGAGGAGGCTGGGGACCGCGATGCACGAGCCCGGTCCCTGCGTGCCGAGTTCGTGACCCAGCAGATCGATGGCGGCGCGCAGTTCGGCGTGGGCACCGACGCGGTTCGGCAGATGCACGACCTCCGGCATCTCCGCCATGAGCGGGTGCAGGCGGCTGCGGTCCAGTCGGTACTTGCCGCACAGCATCGCCACCTTGTTGCCGGTGGCGGACGCCCGGCGGGGCGGTGCGTCGCCCGTGAGCCACCGCTCGAAGGGCACCGCCTGCCGCACGGTCGCCGCATCGGCGGGTGCGTCCGCGATCACATGTCCCGTGCCGTGCGGCAGCAGCACCACGTCGCCCGCACCGAGCGATACCGGTGAGCCGCCGTCCGGCAGGAGCCAGCAGCTGCCCTCCAGCACCACGTGGAAGCCGGCGCCGTCGTACGGGGCGAGCCGCGCGCACCAGCGTCCGCTCACGGCGACCCGGTTCGAGGAAGGCTGTCCGATGCGTATCGCGGAGACTGCGTCGCTCACCACGTCCATGGGGTCAGCGTACCTGGAGCATCAACCATGAGACGGAAGCGTATTCAGATGAGCAGAACAGGCATTGAGAGGCTGATTTTCCGCTCCTAGGCTCGTGTCATGACGAATGAGAGCAAGCAGAGCATCGTGCTCGGCGATGTCGAGGTCATCCGAGTCGTCGAGTGGCAGGGGGCGTTCGCGCCCGCGCGCGGGCTGGTGCCGGACTCCGAGGCCGGGCAGTGGAAGGACAACGAGGACTGGTTGGCGCCGGATCACTGGGAGCCGGACAGCGACCGGGCCGTGATGGCGCTGCAGACCTGGGTGCTGCGCAGCGGCGGGCGGACCGTCCTGGTCGACACCGGCGTCGGCAACGGACGCGAGCGTCCCGGGTCCCCGCAGTTCCATCACTGGCAGGGCGACTTCCTGGGCGGGCTCGCGCGCGTCGGCATCCAGCCGGCGGACGTCGACGTCGTCGTCAACACGCACGTCCACGGTGACCACGTCGGATGGAACACCGTCGGGACGGACGGAGGGTGGGAGCCGGCGTTCCCCAACGCCCGCTACCTCATACCGGCCGCGGACGACTTCCACTTCGGCCCGGACAACGCCTACGGCAACGGCGTCAGGGACGACGACCGGCTGGTCTACGAGGACAGCATCGCCCCCATCCACGGGGCCGGGCAGGCCGTCCTGTGGGACGGCACCCACCGCATCGACGCACACCTCACCCTCGAGTCGGCACCCGGCCACACACCCGGCTCCTCCGTACTGCGCCTCGCATCCGGAGGCGACCGCGCGGTCTTCGTCGGCGATCTGCTGCACAGTCCGGTGCAGATCCTCGCCCCCTCCTGCAACAGCTGCTTCTGCCTGGACGCCCAGGCCGCGGTCGCCAGCCGCCGCCGGGTGCTCGCACGCGCCGCCGACGAGAGGGAGTTGATCGTCCCCGCACACTTCGCCGGCGCGGGAGCCGTGGAAGCCCGCCAGGAAGGGGACGGGTTCAGCCTCGAACGATGGGCGGCCTTCGATACGGAGTAGCCCGAGGCGGATGCCCCGCACCCTACCGGCCGAGCGCGTCGGCGACGGCCGCGCTCGGCCGGGTGCGCTCGGCGGTCCGCGTGCGCAGGACGGCCCAGCCGACGAGTGCGGCGGCCAGGACCGTGAGGGTGAGGCCGGCGACCGTGACTGCCTGGTGGAACTGCGCGGTCTGCCGCGGGCTCCAGTCCGGGGCGGCGATGGTGCCGGTGAACAGGGTCGCGAGGACGGTGCCGGTGACGGCGATGCCGATGCCGGAGGTGACTTCGGTGGCGGTGTCGGTGAGCGCCGCGCCGATCGTGGTGCGGTCCTTGGGCAGACCACGGAGCACGTTCACTCCGGCGACGACGCCGACCACGCGCATCCCGGCGGCGACGAGGGCGAGGGCGATCGCGACCCACACGTACCCGAAGCCGTTGAGCAGGCTGTAGACGGCGAGCCCGCACACGACCGCGGCGGCGCTGAGCCACGCGGCCCGGTCGAGGCCGACCCGTTGCACGAACGGGTTGACGAACACCCCTCCGGCGACCAGGACGACGACCTGCGGAAGCATCCCGAGGGCGGCGTGTGCGGGTGACCATCCCCAGTCGAGCTGCAGTTGCAGCGTGACGAGGTAGCCGAGGCCGGTGGTCGCCAGTCCGGCCGCGGCCTTGTAGGCCAGGCCGCTCGCGACGAGGGGGCGCGCGACGAGTTCCAGGTCGAGGAGCGGATGGCGCGCCGAGAGCTCGCGGAGGACGAAGAGGACCGCGGCCACCGCGGCTGCGGCGGTGGCCGTCCACGGCTGCCACGAGCCGGCGCCTTCGTCCACGAACAGCGTGGGGGCGACGAGCGCCGACACGATCGTGGCGGTGCCCAGCACGGCACCGGGGACGTCCACCGGATCGCGGTGCAGGTCGGCTGCGTCGTCGCGGGCGATGCCCGCCCGCACGCCGACGATGGCGAGCACGGCGATCGGCACGTTGATCAGCAGCAGGACCTGCCACGGGGCGATCGTGAGCACGAGGCCGCCGGACGTCGGGCCGATCGCGAGGCCCACCAGTCCCACGGTCGAGATGAGGGTCACCGCCCGGACGCGCAGGCCGTCCTCCTCGAACAGTCGGAACGCCAGCGCCATCGAGCCGGGCGTCGTCATGGCCGCCGCGACGCCCATCAGCGCGCGGACGACGATCAGTTGCTCCGCCGTCGTGACGAAAGCGGTCGCCAGGCTCGCGGCACCGAGCAGTGCCAGGCCGATGAGCATGATCCGGCGCCGGCCGAACCGGTCGGCGATCGCCCCGAAGGCCAGCATCAACCCGCCGAACATGACCGCGTACGCGCCCGTCACCCACTGCAGCGCGAGCGTCGAGGCGTGCAACTCGCGTCCGATCGTGGGCAGCGCGACGTTCAGGATCGAGTTGTCCAGCATCTCGAAGAGGAACACCGCCGAGAGCCCGGCCAGGGCCACCCACGCCTCGCGCAACGACCGGGGTGGGATGCGGGGCGGCGGCGTCGGTTCAGCGGGTTCGGGCAGAGGGGTGCTCATGACGGCTCCTTCACTACGGCTGGGGCTGGAACTGAGGCTGGAGCTGGGACCGCGGTGGTCCGTGCGCTCTCGTCGGCGGGCGCACGTCCGGGTGCGCGGGGATGTCGCAGGTGGCCGGGGTCGAAGAGCGCTCGTCGTCGTGCCGCCCCGGCAGCGGAGATCGTAAGATACAGAGGCCTATCTTATGTCGTCGACCCTAGCGCCCTGCGATAAGATAGGCAAATCTATCCAAGGGAGGTGCGGATGCCGGAGCGGCGCCGCGGAGCGGCACTGGAGAAGGCACTTCTCGAGGCGGCCTGGGAAGAACTCACCCTCAACGGCTACGCCCGGTTCACCATGGACGGCGTCGTGCAGCGCGCGGGCACCAGCCCGCCCGTCCTGTACCGCCGCTGGTCCGACCGCGACCAGCTCGTCCGGGCAGCCATCATCCACACCCTGGCCGCGTCCCGCCTCGACGTTCCCGACACCGGAAGCCTGCGGGAGGACGTCCTCACCCTCATGCGGGAGATCAACGCCACCCGCGTCCAGCTCGTCACCGTCATGAACGTGCACCTGGCCGGCTACTACCAGGAGACCGGCACCCGCCCGAGCGACCTCCTCGCGGCCGGGGACGAGAACGGCGTCGACGTGCTCTTCGACCGCGCCGTCGCCCGCGGCGAGGCGAAACCGGAACTGCTCACCGCACGCATCAGGTCCGTCCCCTTCGACCTGCTGCGCCAGGAGCTCCTCACGACCTTCGCCCCCGTCCCCGACCAGGTCCTCGAAGAGATCGTCGACACGGTCTTCCTGCCCCTGGTGCGCTGACCGCGAAGAGGCCCCGAAGAGCAGCTGCTCTTCGGGGCCTCTTCACGATGGTGGGCAGGCCGCCTGCTCAGGCGCGGCAGCGCAGCATCTGCAGCGGAGGGTTGGCGAGGAGGTCCTCCCAGAAGTCCGCACCGAGGGCGCGCACGCCGGCGTCGGACACCGTCAGGGGCACCCAGGTCAGCTCGCTGAACCCGGCCGCCGGCAGGCACCGCTCGTAGGCCTCGCGGCGCGGGCAGTTGGTGACGAACGCGATCGGCGGTTCCAGCAGCGCCGTGATCCGCACGCGCGGTCCCGTTCCGCCCTCCTCACCCGCCAGCTCGGAACGGAACCCGTACTTGTCCAGGGGCGGCCCGTCGAAGCGGTAGTCAGGTGTCTGGTGGAGCAGGAAGAACTCAGCGCCGGGCGCCAGGGACCGGTGCACCGCGCGGCACATCCGCTCCATGGCCGCCTCGTCCTCCGCGTAGTTGAGCAGCTGGACCGCCGTGGCGACGTCGAAACGCCGCCCGAGCGGCCGCAGCCGGGCGACGTCGCCGACCTCGTAGCGCAGGCCCAGCGGCTCGCGCTCCTCCATGCCGCGCGCCACCGCGACCATCTCGCCGGAGATGTCGACGCCGAGCACGTCCGCGGCGCCCCGCCGCTTGAACTCCCTGCTGTAGAAGCCGGTACCGGAGGCCAGGTCGAGGACCGACCTGCCGCGCACGTCCCCGACCAAGGCCAGGAACGCGGGCACCTCCGCGTAGCGCGCCAGCGGCAGGCCCTTGAAGCCCTCGAACGCCTCGCCGATCTCGTCGTACAGCTGCACGCTCACCCAAAGCCCTCCCCTGTCTCCGTCAGGTCCGCGGCCCCGGCGCCCGCCACCGGGACACGCCGAAGCCACCGACGTGCAGTCTTGCCGCATCCGAGCGGACCCCCGTACTGGCGGAAGCCCCAAAGATGCCGAGGCCGGCCCGGCCTTGTGCACAAGCGGCCCCTCGTCCCGCGGCGACATTTGTACAAGACCGGGTGGCGGCGGCCCGCGCACCATCCCGGTATGACTGAGTACGAGACCGAGTACACCGCGCACGGCATGCATGTGGTCCACGACGGTCCGCGGCAGGCACCGCCGCTGCTGCTCATCCACGGGTCAGGAGCTTCGGGCACCTCGTGGGAGCCACTGGTGCCGCCCCTGGCGGCGCACCATCACGTCGTCCGGATCGACCTGCCGGGGTGCGGCCAGTCCCCGCCCGTGGGCTCCTACGCCGTGCCCGCGCAGGCGGGCCGGGTGGCGGCGCTGCTCGACGACCTCGCGCTGCGCGGCATCACCGCGGTCGGGCACTCCAGCGGCGGCTACCTCGCCACCGCACTCGCCGAGCACCGCCCCGACCTGGTGGGGGCGCTCGCACTGATCAGCACCGGTCCGTGTCCGGAGGCGCTCCTACCGGAGCCGCTCATCCTGCGGGTCATGCTGGCCCCGCCGTTCGGTCCGCTGGTGTGGTCACGGCGTTCGGACGCGATGGTCCGCGCGGCGATCAGCTCGACCACCGCCCGCGCCGTGCCCATCCCGGACGACGTGGTCGCCGCGGCACGCGGCATCACGTACCGGGCCTTCCGGCGGGTGCTGCGCGCCAACCTGGCCTACATCACCGAGCGGAGCGTGCCCGAGCGCCTCGCGCCGCTCGGCGTCCCGGTGCTGGTGGTGTTCGGCGCTGCCGATCCCCGCTGGGAGCCGTCGTCAGCGCACCGCTACGACGTGGTGCCGAACGCGCGGGTCGTCATGCTGCCAGGTGTCGGCCACATACCGCTGTGGGAGGCGCCCGGGGCGACGGCCGAACTGCTGCTGGGCTTCGCGGCGAAGGGTGCCGAGCAGCCCTCCGTGACTCCGGCGAAGGACTAGGTTGGCCGCATGGCGTCGTTCGGGGCCCCACCCGACTGGACGACCGTGGACATCGCCGTCCCGCGCCCGTCCCTGCGGCTGCCGGGCGTCAGCATGGCCGGGTTCCGCCAACAGGTGCCCGTGTTCGTGGACATCGCCATGGTCGCGCACCCGTCGGTCACCCTGCTCATCGATCTCAGCGAGGGGAACGGCTTCGTCTGCGGCACCCCCGCCCGGTACGGGCGCGGCAGTGTCGTCGTCGGACTCATGCCCGGGGAGCTCCGGGCGTCCGGCCAGGTGGGCGAGTGCCTCCAGATCCGGCTGGAGCCGGTCGCGGCGGCCGCGGTGCTCGGCTCATCGATGGAGTTGGACGGCGCGGTCGAGCCGCTGAGGGACGTCTGGGGCCACGACGCCGAACGCGTCGAGGAGCGACTGCGCGCCACCACGTCGTGGGACGAGCGCTTCGCGATCGCGTCGGACGTCCTCGGCCGGCGCCTGGAGGAGCGGCTGCCGGTCGACGCGGAGGTCGCCCACACCTGGCGGCGCACCCTCACCAGCCGCGGGCGGCTGCGGGTCGACGGCCTGGCGGACGAGGCCGGCTGGAGCCGCAAGCGCCTGTCGGCCCGCTTCCGCGCCCAACTGGGCATCACCCCCAAGCGCGCCGCCCGGCTGGTGCGGTTCGACCATGCCGCGCACCTCCTCGCGGCGGGCCTCACCCCGGCCACCGTCGCCGCCGAGAGCGGCTACACGGACCAGTCCCATCTCCACCGCGAGGTCCGGGAGTTCACCGGCCTCACCCCCACGGCCGTCGCCGCCGCACCATGGCTCGCCATCGACGACATCGCCTGGCCGGCCTCCACCCCGATCCGCCCGGGCCACCGCCTGACGCCGCCCGCGCCCTGACGCACCCCGGCCCGCTCCCCCAGCCCCCGGTCGTCCTGCTCCCCTAGTCGCCGATCCAGGCGTCGATCAGCTCCAGGTGCTCCATCGTGGGCTCCGGCGGGCGGAAGCCCAGCGCCTCGGTGACCACCTTGTCCACGACCGGGTGCAGACGCTCCCCGGCGAAGCGCTTCCAATCGGCCTCGGACTCCCAGACGTCGGTGTAGCGGAGCCCGTTGGGCGTGCGGTGGACGAGGTGGGCCACCAGGCCCGGGGGCTTCTCCGGCCCCAGCCCCTCCTTGATGCGGGCGTAGGTGGCCGGGTCGATCGGCACCTCGAAGCTGAACGCGTACGTCACGGAGACCCCATCCCCTATATTCACCCGAACCTGTTTCGGATGAATACGACTAGCATCGAGGGTGTGGACAGACAGGTCAAGAGGCAGTACGACATCAGCCGCCGCCGGGCGGCGGCGCAGGGGACCCGGCAGGCGATTCTGGACGCGGCGACGCGACTGTTCGTCGAACGCGGGTACGCGGCGACCACGATGGCCCAGCTCGCCCGGAGCGCGGGCGTCGCGGTCGATACCGTCTACACGGTGGCGGGCCGCAAACCGGCGCTGTTCCTGCAGCTGGTGGAGTCCGCCATCTCCGGTACCGGCGACGCCGTTCCGGCCGCCGAGCGCGGCTACGTGCGCGAGATGCGCGCCGAGCCGGACGCGGCGCGCAAGCTGCGCCGCTACGCGCGGGCCGTCCGGGAGATGCACGTCCGGCTGGCGCCCCTGCTGCGCGTCGCGCGCTCGGGGCCGCCGGAGGTGGCGGAGGTCTGGCAGGCCATCGCCCAGCGGCGCGCGGACAACATGCGGCTGCTCGCCGACGAGCTGGCCGCGACCGGGCAGCTGCGCCAGGGGCTGGATCCGCAGGAGGTGGCCGACATCATCTGGGCCACCAACTCACCGGAGTTCTACTGCCTGCTGGTCGAGGACCGCGGCTGGCCGCCCGAGCGGTTCGAGGAGTGGCTCGCCGACGGCTGGTGCCGCCTGCTGCTCGCCTGAACGCGATCCCCGGAGGTCCCCCGACGAGTCGATCAGCCGCGCGCAGGCGCGGCGTAGCAGTGCACGGTCACCGTCCGGGCCGGGCCCCACTGCTGGTCGACGGTGCCCAGCAGGCTCCAGCCGAGACGCTCGTACAGCGCCACGGCGGCTGTGTCGGAGGTGACGACGTCGAGGACCGGGTGCAGGGCGCGCTCCCGCGCGTCCCGCACGGCCTGCTCCATCAGCCGCGCCCCGACCCGGTGCCCGCGGGCCCCGGGGGCGACGAACAGGCGGCCGATCACCGCGGTGCCCGCGGTGGGCGCTCCGGTGCGGCGGCTCCACAGCGCCGGCGCCGCGTCACCCTCCCCGCTGCGGGACAGTGCGATGTGGCCGACCACGACTCCGTCCCGCTCCGCCACCCAGGCCGCGAACTGGGACGGGTGGTTCAGCCACGCACCGGGGTGCTCGGGCCAGTCCACCGGATAGCCGTCGCCGGCATGCACCTCGGTGAGCGCCCGGACGCAGGCGTCGAGATCCGACGCGTCGCGCCGTCGGATGCGGCAGGTCGGCGGTTCCCCGGCGGGGGCCGGCGGCTGTTCGGGGGTGGGCGGGCTCTGACGGTTCACCCCCGCATGCAAGCACGGACGCCGCCCACGACGCACGTTCACGACCGCGCGCGGCGCCGCCCGACGGGCCGCCGACCGGCCGGGCGGCGCCGCGCGCCTGGGTGCGGGTGCCGTGGTCAACGGGTGCAGGCGGCTCCGCCCAGGGTGAAGGCGGCCGGGGCCGCGGTGTTGCCGGTGTGGGTGGCCTGGAACCCGATGGTGGTGCTGGCGCCTGCCGCCAGCGTGCCGTTGTAACTCACGTTGGTCGCGGTGACGTTGCCGCTGGCGGGGCTGTACGTGGCGCTCCAGCCGGAGGTGATGGCCTGGCCGGCGGGGAGCGTGAAGGCCAGGGCCCAGTGGGTGAGTGCGGTGCTGCCGGTGTTGGTGATGGTGATGTTCTCGGTCAGGCCGGTGTTCCACGCGTTGACCGTGTCGGTCACCTTGCACGCCGCCGTCCCCGGGTCGGTCGGGTCGGTCGGGGTCGGGGTGGAGGTGCCGCCCAGGGCGGTGGCGGTGGCGTTGAAGGCGGGCTTGGGCTGGTAGGAGTTGTCGTACATGGTGGCCGCGCCGTATCCGGGGAAGGCGGAGGGGATCCAGGAGTCGGCGTCCCCGACACCCCACTGCGAGACACCGACGCAGCGGGCCACCGCGAGGCAGGCCTTGGTCACGTTGCCGTAGTCGGTGGCCTGCTGGGCCAGCGTCGTGCTGGTGGCCGGAAGCTGGAGGCGGTCGTCCAGTTCGGTCACCGCGACGTCCACGCCCAGGTCGGCGAAGCGCTGGAGGTTGGCGGTGAGGGTGGAGGGGACCTGGCCGACGATGAAGTGGGACTCGAAGCCCACGCCGTCGATCGGGACGCCCTGCGCCTTCAGCGACTGCACCAGGCTGTACATGGCGTTGCTCTTGGCCCCGATGGCCTCGATGTTGTAGTCGTTGAGGTAGAGCTTGGCGGCCGGGTCGGCCGCGCGGGCGGTGCGCAGCGCGTCGGCGATGTAGCCGGTGCCCATGGCGGCGGTGAAAGCGTCCTGGCGCAGGCTGCCGTCCTCGTTGAACGGCTCGTTGACCACGTCCCAGGCGTAGAGCTGGCCCTTGTAGTGGGTGGCCGTGGTGGTGATGTGGCTCTCCATCGCCGCCTGCACCTGACTGGTCGGCAGACTGCTCACCCAGGAGGGCAGCTGGCTGTGCCAGACCAGGTTGTGGCCGCGTACCCGCATGTCGTGGGAGTTGGCGAAGGACACGATCCGGTCGCCGGGGCCGAAGTTGAACGAGCCTCGGGACGGTTCGACGGTGTCCCACTTCATCTCGTTGCCCGGCGTGACCATGTCGAACTGGGCTCCGGCGACGGCCGTCAGGGTCGCGTTGCCCACGTCCGTCTGGGTCATGGCGGTGCCGAAGTAGATGCCCTTCGCCTCGGCCAGGGTCTTGAGGCTGGTGGCCGCCGCCGCACCCGCGTAGGAGCCGAGGCCCGCGACCACGAGAGCCCCGGCCGCGACCACGGCGGCGCCGGCGGACAGCCCACGTCGAACGTGCCGTGAGCCGCCCCCCGGCTCGACGGGAGGCAGGCCGCTGTGCTGCGGCGGACGGGAAGCGGTGCGGCGGATGCGGCGCAGGTGACCTAGCACGGTTCTCCCCCGGGGCCGGCGAATGTCGAAAGTTTCGACACTTCTTCCGAACGTCGGGGGCGACCTTAAGCGTCCCTTGACGACCCGTCAACGGTTCGCGCGCACATCGGTGCGCGCTGCGATCCCCGGCGTCACCACCGCCGTCAACGCCGCCGGGAGCACCGCCGAAAACGCCGACACCGGCACCCACCACGTGGTCTGCAGCGTGCAACAGCCCCACGGCGCGCCGCTGCTCGCCGTCC